>NZ_JACJPK010000087.1:0-3716 GCF_014696035.1 Trichocoleus sp. FACHB-262
CCAAGTCACAAGAGATGCTGGAAGCCTCTATTTGCTTATTGACCTACTATCTGAGACATTGGAAAGTACTGGTTCCTGTCTAAATCATTCGCTCTTTGTGCAACGCCCGGGTGAGAGTGGAGCATGTCATTCGTCGCTTCAAGATCTTTCGCATCTTCTCGGGACGCTACCGTAACCGAAGACGGCGATTTGGCTTGCGCTTAAACTTGATTGCAGGACTGCTCAACTACGAACTGGCACATCCTTCCTGATTCATGCAGGAGGTCTAATGAAGCAGTCGGTAGCTTCATAAAGCGTTACTTCTATGATTCTTAATACCCAGGTTGAACCAGAAATAGTGCAAACCCATGCAGCAGACGAGAGTCATTCGGAGTCAAATGCTGAAAAGATCCTATGTCCTCATTGCCTAAGAACCGCAACCAATGGTATCAAGTGTCAGGGAATCTGTGTAGCGGATAGTGACTACTAGACCTCTTCAAAAATAAGACAAACGGGCAGGTCCAGCTGCTAAAGCCCTGATTTCAGACATACTGCACCCGTAACTGGACTAAACCACAGACACAACCAATCGTGGTCTTATACATCCGTGAACGCATCCGGAACTCTTCTTTGGCAATCCGGAAAATTTGAATCACTCGAATCCCAGGTTCCACAAACACTCGCTTTTGACTCAGGTAGTGATTAAACTCCTTTTGCCCCTAAGTTAATTCTCCCTTTGGTGGCTTCTTATGTGGAGTGCTGGTATTGCAGCGACCGACATAGGCTCTGTCGCCGATGAACGAGAGGTGGTTCGGCAATTTTTCTCAGTCAATAGGGTCTACAGGTGAAAACTATATCGGCTCTAGAGAAAGCGAGCCTGGGCAAAAGTGCCGAGAGGCTCTGATAAAACGCCTGAAGAAACCAGACGAGTCTCTCGGCTTCGAAGGAGTACCTCAGCCCCCTACCGCTGAAAGTGTTTCTTGAGAGAGGGGTGATACTGCCTTCGTAATAAACGTTTGGTCATAAGGATGCTTTTGAGCAAACGCTAGCATTTCATTCATTGACTCTGTGAAATCTGCAAACACCCGCTCTACCAACGTAAAAGCTTTTTCCCTCTGTGCCTCTGTCAGGTCTATGCTTTCAAGGAAAGAGCTCACGTCCTCTACTTCGGCCTGAATGTGACCCGTCTCCTTGGCGTAATGAGACTGACCGAAATAAGGATGATGCTGTTTGGTAATTTGCTGGAGTTCTTTTGCGACTTGTGCAATCTCAAATAAAGCTACATTTCCGGTTGCTTCGATCGATTCGATAATGGTCAATTTCATCAAGATATCATCTTCAAAAGCACACATGCCAAATAGGTTATAAGCCATAGAGCGCACTTTTTGTGTTTCTTTACCCCAAAGAAACTTCAATGTGTCAGTGAAATTGATGGAGTAGTCGTATCCCATTAACTTCAAATCTTGCAAAAACCAAACCCAGTGATGCCCATCTTCGTAGGCGTGCTGGTTAATCATCTCTTGAAGTTTGCTAGTTGCAGGTTCTTTGTGAAGGACAAGGTGATTAAAGTCCTTAAAGCTCATTGCGAAAGGAGCAAAGCTTGGAGCCCAAGCGAGCCTTTGTCTTGGATCTATACTTTTGTCTTGCAAAAACGCCATGAAAGGGGTTTGAGCAAACTCTTGCTTCTTTTTTTCGATCAGGGCTAGAACTTCTTTCATCTTGGTACCTCGTACTCAGATTATTAATGTTCAATAACTCTTCATCTCTCAGGATGCCGAATCGAGGTCATCGCAATTTCTGAGAGTTTGAAGCAGATAGAAACAGGAGTTTATCTTGATGTCATTTAGTTTGGCACTAGACACTTGACAATTTCTCCTAGTTCATCGTGAGACTCCTGAGGTATTACCCTGCCAATGCTCGCATCAAGTTAATGACTGAGGCAGTGGGTTGCGGGATGCCTAGTAGCTTCACTTAAACTGCCCAAATTCTCCAGCGAATATCTATTAAAAGTTTTTAAATGGAGCGTATAAACTCCAAGAAAAAGCTCTAACGCTAGGACACCTCAAAAATTCCACATCTTATCTAGAAGATGCGGCAACGGTTGCTTGTAGCAAAAGGGCAATGACTAACTCTGTTCCATGACCGAGCGTTGAGTTAGCTGCCAATGTTCCGGGGTGTTTCTCCCGTACGATGGGACCCGCGATCGCCTCCCGAAATATTACTGACCCTCTGCGATCTACTGTTAAACACAAACATAGTTCAGTGTTTTCTCAGAGGACTAGAAATCTAAATTTAAAGCTTTAGTAAAGCCTAAGGGAAAATACTAGGAATCTTTGACTCAATGGGTGAGGATGGCTCCGGATGCGCTGCTAGTTTACGAACAGGAGTAGTTTTTCCAAACTAGGGTGAACGCTCCTGTCATGCAGTGTCTCTCTGCTGTTTATCCGCTTAGAGCCATGATCAAAGCTATTCAGATGCAGCTCTCAATTGCCGTCGTCGGGTCAGCTTGTCTTGTCTTAGGAATGGGACTGCCTGCGGTTGCGTTGGGTCCTAAACCAGTATTCGATGTCGATCGCTTCAGCACTAATCTTCCCACTGCGACAGGCGCAGATGAAGCTGACATCTACCATCCGGTTTCATCACCCAATGCCCCTGTCGATTCGCTGCCCGTGGTTCTACTACTACAGGGCGCGCTAGTGGATAAAGCAGATTACACAAACTTTGCGAGTCAGGTGGCTCAATATGGCCTTGCAGTGATTGTGCCAAACCATATCAGAACTGCGATCGATCCCGTGACGGGACAAGCTTTCACCGGCTTCTTTTCAGAGCAACAGCAGGTCCATGATGTCCTAGCCTATGCCACTGCCGCCAACACCAATTCGGCTTCTCCGCTCGCCAACCGACTGAACCCTAACAAACTTGGGTTGATTGGGCATTCTCTCGGTGGAGCTGTTGGGCTGAGCGCCATTCAGGATATCTGCTTTCCTTTTCTCTGCACGGGTACGTTCTCCCGACCACCAGAACTGATGGCAGGGGTTTTTTATGGCTCAACTTTTAGAGATCCTCGCTTTGGCGGCATGATTCCCCCAATTGAGAATGACGGGATTCCTGTTGCTTTAATCGCGGGCGATCGCGATGGGGTTGTGGGTAATTTTGCTGCAGTTGAAGAGACTTACGAGCAGATTCAAGATCCACCTAAAGCATTAATCAGAGTACAAGGTGCCAACCATTATGGGATTACTAACGAAGACAGCCTGCGTGACCCAGTTCGACCGACGTTAGGCCAGAACATTACGACAGAAACAATCGCTCGTTGGAGTGGACTGTTCTTACGAGCCTCTCTGCTCAATGACTCTGGTGCACTGGATTATATCTATCACCGAGGAGACGGGCTAGATGAAAACGTCAGTGTCACCAGTGAGGTAGCAACTGTTCCAGAGCCCACCTCGTTGGTCGGCATCTTAGCCTTTGGGGTTCTCGGAACTTTGAGGAGGCTGAAGCGTCGTCAATAACAGCATCAGCCCAAGCGCGCTCAGCAAAGCTAGTTCTGGCAAGATCCGGCTCATTACCTCGCGGCTCTAGAGCAGAAACTTCTCCAGCTAGTTTTGCCGTCCTAGAAAAAAACTAGAGTGGCAAAGATAGCTGGAGAAATTTCTGCTCCAGAGTAGCTAAGTAAGTTGCTGGAGAACGTCGAAATTGTCGCTGTTGATTGCGCTTGTGTTGGAGGTGATGAAGGT
>NZ_JACJPK010000088.1:0-29181 GCF_014696035.1 Trichocoleus sp. FACHB-262
CGAGCAAGTGGTAGATTAGCTCTTGGGCGTGGGCAAGAATATCCATTGTTCTTGCAGAGTATTGGTTTCACGCCCCTTCTTCTCACCTTTCAAGCCTTGGTGCAAGATGTGAGTTTATTGATCCAGCCGTCACCAATTACCCAGAGTTAGTCGCAGGCGTGCGATCGGGGGTTGAAGTTGTTGTGTTAGAGGCAATGGCAGATGGAGTTGAGCAAATTAGCAGTGTTTTAGCTCAGCGGCACAACTTGACCGCTGTACATGTGGTCTCTCATGGCTCACCCGGACGAGTACAACTGGGTACCAGCGAACTAAGCCTAGAAACCATCGATCGCTATTCCTGGGAACTGCAAGCCTGGGCCGAATCCCTCACCAATACCGCAGAGTTACTGATCTACGGCTGTGAAGTTGCCCAGGGCGATCGCGGTTGGGTCTTTGTCAATATGCTCCATAGCTTGACAGGCGCAGATGTTGTAGATTCCTCTCCCAGCCGCCTCACTGATAGCAACTAAGCCTTTGCAACTGTAAACGCGATCGCTTCTAGCGATGGATTTGAGGTGGCGATCGCTGTTTCAACTCGGCTGCCCTTCTTAATCAACCTGTTCCAATCCATAACTATTACTTCGCTCTGCTTCCACGCCGCCTCTCCAGTACAAGGCACTCAAACCTACATTACTCAGGAAAGATTTCATGACTAGCCTCAACGAAGCTATTTTGGCCAATTCTCTAGTTCTCGCTCAGCAACAACTCCAAGGCTTTGCCCAAAGCGAAAATTTCTTGTCAGTACTCGATAGTGTTTTCGGTACAGAATACGATCGCGCTCAAGCGACAGCAATTCAGCAAGCATGGCAAGCCAGCGATTTCTCCCAACTGCCAGAGATTCAAGTTCTAGATAGTGCTTCCATGCCAGGGATACAAGGAGGCTTCTCAGCACAAACAGGCAAAATCTACATCAATGCTGATTTTCTGGCTAATGCAACAGCAGATCAAATCACAGCGGTACTAATAGAAGAGATCGGTCACTCGCTGGATAGCCAGATCAACGTCAGCGATACGCTAGGAGATGAAGGAGAACTGTTTTCAGCTTATGTGCGTGGAATTGAGATTAGTGAGCAAGAACTAGCTGCTATCAAATCTGGCAACGATCAGATGGAAGTGGTAGTTGATGGAATGCCTTTGGCTCTAGAAGCTAGTAGTCAAGCTACTTATACAGTTACGTTTAACAATCTGTCAGGCACTCCTTCATCCTATATCGAACAGGGGCTCAAATTTTCATCTGATCACCTCCATACCTCAGATGAAAACAACAATGGCTCACCAGAAGTATTTGGGCACTCCGGTGGTACGGATAATATTCGAATTGAGCTTGCAGCAGGTGGAAAGTTCTCCCTTTTCGAGATAGACACACTTGCTGTACCTTCTTGGTCTGGGGGCAGTAACAATATCATCTTCACAGCCTATAGAGACGGAGTGCAAGTTGGTCAGCGTAATGTTCCTGCTGGTCAGCATGTCGTTTTTGGAGCTGACTTTCAAAATATTGACTACATCGATTGGTTTTCTCAATCTGGGGCTTTGGCGATTGAGACACTCAAGTTTAGTGCTAGAGCCAATAATGTACCCACTCTGACAGGCACGAAAGCTACCCTCAATGCTGGGGCAGAAGACACAGCTTACACCATCAGCGCCAGCGATTTACTTATAGGTTTTACTGATGCCGATGGCGATACCCTTTCTGTCTCTAATCTCAGTGCGAGCAACGGCAACTTGGTGGTTAACAATAATGGCACCTACACTTTCACCCCAACTGCCAACTACAACGGCAATATCAACCTCAGCTATAGCGTTGTTGATACTTATGGTGGTTCTGTTGCAACTACTCAATCTTTCACCCTTGCAACGGTTAATGATGCGCCAGATGCGCCAGCGGTAACGCAGACATTCGCATTTGAATATCCACAAAATTCCAGCAGCGGCTACCCGCCATCATTTAGCGAGAATGGGTTCGTATTCCAAGGATTTACCGACTATCCGTATGGGTATGGAGTCAATAACTCAGGCATGACCTACACTTGGGCATCGAATAATTGGGCGACTGGCGGAGCCGATGGTGCAATCCGCCGCGCTGATGGGCACGACTTCTCACTGAAAAGCTTTTCAGCCGCCGCATTTTCTCCTTACGTTGCTACGTTGTTGGGCTTTGACGACGGGGTACAGGTTGCATCACGTAGCATCTCTTATGCTGCCACACACCAAAGCTTCACATTCGATTCGTCGTGGAACAGCATCGATGAAGTTCGGTTTAATCTGCCATCCAACGAGGTTGTGAACGGCACATACTACTCAGGTGAGTATATCTTTCTGGACAACTTGGTTGTGGGAGCAGCCACCTCCAGTACCACTCTCGCTGCTGGTACGGAAGACACCGCCTACACCATTACCACAGCTCAACTGTTGGCTGGCTTCACAGATGTCGATGGCGATACTCTCTCAGTAGCCAATGTTAAGGTCAATAGCACTGCGTTGACCCTAGATAGTAATGGCAACTACGTCTTCAATCCTCCTACCAATGCCAACGGCAACTTCACTGTTACCTATGACGTAACTGATGGCACTGCTAACACCGCAGCTTCTCTAGGTTTCAGTCTGACGGCAGTCAATGATGCACCTGTACTGACGGGTACTGAAGCAACCCTGGCTGTTGGTGCGGAAGACGCTCCTTACACCATTACCAAAGCTCAACTTTTAGCTGGCTTTACGGATGTTGAAAACAATACTCTTTCGGTTGTTAATGTCAAGGTCGATGGCACTGCGTTGACCCTAAATAGTGATGGCAACTATGTCTTCAATCCTCCTACCAATGCCAACGGTAGCTTCACCGTTACCTATAACGTAACCGATGGCACTGATAACACCGCAGCTTCTCTGGGCTTCAGCCTAACAGCAGTCAATGATGCACCTGCACTGACGGGTACTAAAGCTACCCTGGCTGTTGGGAGGGAAGATACCGCTTACATCGTTAGCGCGGCTGACCTTTTAGCTGGTTTCAGCGATGTAGATATTGCCACCAATGGACAAGTGCTCTCCGTCACTAACTTGAGCACCAGCAACGGCACGGTGACAGATAACTTGGATGACACCTACACCTTCACTCCGGTTGCCAACTACAACGGCACAGTCAACCTCAGCTATAACGTCATTGATGGTAATGGGGGTGGGGGTTCTGTTGCAGCGACTCAGTCGTTCACAGTGGATGCAGTCAACGATGTACCCATAGGAACCGCATCAGCAAACTTAATCAGCGGAACGGAAGATACCGCCTACACCATCAGGGCTGTTGACTTGCTGCAAGGCTTTAGTGATGTGGATGGTGACACCCTCGCTGTTGCTGACTTGGTTGCCACCGATGGCACTCTAATCAATAACAATGATGGTACTTACAGCTTCACCCCTGCTGCTAACTATAACGGCAGCGTCAACCTCAGCTATAACGTCATTGATGGTAATGGGGGCACCATCACGGTGGCTCAATCTATCACGATCGCCGCTGTCAGCGATGCTCCGGTTGTAAGTAAGGCGATCGCGGATCAAAATACACTTGAAGACAGCCCCTTCACCTTTACTATTCCAGCTGACACCTTCAGTGATGTGGATGGTGATGTTCTCACTTACACTGCAACGCTAGAAAACGGAGACGCACTACCTACTTGGCTCAGCTTTGATGGCACTACCTTGAGCGGTACACCCACCAATGACGAGGTTGGCAACCTCAACATTGAAGTGATAGCTTCTGACGGTGAGCTTTCGGTCAGTAATGTGTTTAATCTGGCGATCGCTAATACCAATGACGCTCCCACCGCTAGCAATGATAGCCTTATCACAAGTGAAGACACCCCTTTGGTGATCAGTGCAGCGACCCTTTTAGGGAATGATGTCGATGTAGATTTGGGCGATATCCTCAGCGTTAGCGAATTCACACAACCGAGTCAAGGTAGTTTGGTTGAGAACGGCAATGGCACCTACAACTACACCCCCAACGCCAACTACAACGGAGTGGATAGCTTCACTTATATGGTTCGCGATCGCGAGGGTGCAACCAGCACAGCTACCGTGAATCTCACGATTAATGCTGTGAATGATAACCCAGATGCCATCAATGACATCGTCACTGCTCGTCAAAGCACAGCTAAAACCATCCTGGCGGCTGACTTACTCGCTAACGATGGTGACATTGAAGGAGATGCCCTCAACCTGACTCAGGTTCAGAATGCCCAGAATGGTACAGTTGCCCTTGATAGTAACGGCAATGTCGTCTTTACAGCGAATGCCAACGTCGCAACTGCCAGCTTTGAATATACTCTCAGCGATGGTCAGGGCGGAACTGATATCGCATTTGTGAGTGTATTGGTTGGTATGGTTGACGATGGCGGCAACGGCCAAGATACCATGAACGGTACGGCTGGAGATGATGTGCTCAACGGCGGCAATGGTGATGATATCTTACGAGGTTTTGCTGGGGACGATAAGTTGTTGGGTGGCAATGGTATAGATAACTTCCAAGGTGGAGAGGGTAAAGACTGGTTGTATGGTGGACGCGGTAATGACCTGCTGAACGGTGGTTTAGGACGTGATACCTTTGTGCTAATTTCCCAAAATGGCACAGACACCATTCAGGACTTCACTGATGGCGAAGACCAAATTGGTTTAGCTGAGGGTCTGACTTTCGGGCAACTAACGGTTAGCTCTAGCAACGGCAATACGCTCATCGCTAAGAACGGTGGAGACGTGCTAGCAATCTTGTCAGGAGTTAACTCTAGTCTGATTACCCAAGCCGACTTCATCAGCGTGGTGTAGCACATAAACTGCGGTCGCCTCTCTAGTCTTAGTAAAGGCGATCGCAGTTGAACTATCTTAAGTATCTTTATCGCAGCACTAACCGACGACGTGGACGGCGGCTGATCAACAGTAGGGCGATCGCGGCTATCCCAAGTATTATTCCTGGTTCTGGAGTACTCTCCATATTTTCTGGGCTGTCATTGTTGCCCACACGATTAAAGCGGTCTTTATTCAGCTCAGCTTGGCGCAAAGCTTCTCTCTGTTCATCGTTGACTAGTACGATCATGGAGGAATAAGGACTCACGATCTTGAGTTGTTTCGCGATCGCATGAACCGTATCTAGCTGGGCAAGTTCAGGGTTCGCCATGTCTTTGCTTAAAGCCAAAATGAGCTGTCGTGCGGCTAGCGGAGCGAAGGCATCCGGATTTTCGGGAGTAAAACGTGGGAGTTTAGCTTGATTACTCGAAGGCTTAGCCTGATCACCTTCTGAAGGAGAAGTCTCTGGAGATGCAGTTGGAGGTGAAGCTGGCTTCTCGACAAACCAGGCATAGCCATCTGCCACTGTGATAACTTCTGGCCCTAAAGCCGCTTGAGTTGCTTGGCGTTGCAGAGCTGTGGGAAGATCAGAAGCCGTACCCCCACCATTGGCCTGGATGATTTTGAGGATGGTGTCGTCATACGCGATCGGTTGTTCTCCCAAATGCACCATCCATAAAGGAGTAGAGAGAGTTGCGATCGCTTTTTGCTGATTTTTGCCTAGTTCGTAGCTACCACCATCCGTTAACAACAAGACACTATCATAAGCAGTGTCACCCTGTAGGCGGGCATATTGTCGTAGCATTTGGATTGGTTGTAAGGTGCCGTAGAAGGCTATTTTGGCTGGATTGAACTGACGAATATCATCAATGCGTTGGGGTTTAGCATTGTCAGCTCCAGTGATATAGAGATCCGCATCATTATTGACGAGGCTATTGTCAGCAAACCCATGTTGTTTCAGCCACTGGATTGCCTGATTCAGTTCCTTGGCGTGGGTTGACATACTGTAGGAACTATCTACGACAACGGCAAACCGTTTATTTTGCAAAGATGTGTAGTCTTTCAGGGTAATTGGCTTGGCCGAAACCTGATAATCTCCCAGTTCGACTTGATGCGAAAGAGGGGTAGCTGTGTCGATCGCGGGCAGAAAAGCTGGTAGCCAATCTACTTGATTTAATAAAGGTGACTGTCCATTGTAGAGACGTTCGGTTTTGCGGTTCCAAAAGACATTGCGCTTCTCGGTGAGTTGTGGCAAGGCCCAACCTTGAGGTTGCCGCATCACTTTATAGGTTAGCCACAAGTGCATCTCAGTCGGGCGATCGCTAGGTACTGTTTCTCCGGGGAAGGGTTTAGGAGGAATGGGAAAGGCTCGCAAGCGATATTGCTGCGGCCCTACCTGCTCTAATAAAGCTGGGTCAACGCTGCGTCTCACTTGTTCGGTGTAAACTTTCTCAGCGGCTCCGCGTGGGGATACTTGAAATACAAAACGTTGGTCTAGGTTGGCCGTATCTCCCAACCAAACCCCAGTGAGCACAGCGGTTTCTGGCAATGTGAAGGCGTAGCGAATCTCCTGCTGGCGTGGTGTTTCATTTTGGTAAACCTCGTACAGCTCTACCTCAGCCCAGTCCCCCTGCTCGGCAACTTTTAGCTGTTGCGATCGCAGCCAAACATTCTCCTGATCGATCGCCAACAAGCTGGCCTCTGGCGATCGCCGCCAAGGAGCCTCAGCAATTCTCAGAATCGGTCGAATCGTGTCGGCTTCTGCTTTTTCTATCGGAGTATCAAAGAATTGAGCGTAAAGCTTCTCAGCTCTCTCGCGATCGTTGTAAGAGCCTTGATATAAGAATGGTGAGAAGAGACGATTGTTAATATCTCGCCAAAACTGAGCGATGGATTCTGGCAGAAATGTGTCAGTAATGTAGTAGCTGTTCTCTGAATAACCAAGATAACGGTAGTCTGCCAAATAAGCATTGAGCAAGCCTGCCCGGATCACATCTGATTTGGCTACAAGTGCTTGGCGATCACGGTCTGTCTCAGGCGGAGTTGCCAGTAACTTAAAGGCTTGAATTTGCGGCTGTTGTAGAAAAGAGAGAAATAGCACTAACCAAGCGGTTAAACCTGCGATCGCAATTTGCAGCGCCTTCTTTTGCCCGTACTGTTCTGCAAAAGCTTTGAGGACTCGGTGCCCGGAGCGGATGTAAGAACTACCTAACTCAAAAGGAAAGAGGAGAAACAAAAAGGCGCTGAACCCTAGCAGGATGCCACCTGCCCCTGCCCACCAGTATTCCCAGTTCCAGGATTCCATTAGAGGTTTTACCCATTCAAAGGTGAAAAACCAAAGGACCAATGCAGGAGTCGCGGGAACGCTGTAAGACAAGATGCTGAGTCCAGCATAGACGCTCAAGCCAATCAAAAAAGTGTGGGCAACCACTTGTATGCTGGCGATCGTCCGATTTTGTTTGGCATAGCCATAGAGCAACTCTAGGTAAAAAGCGACAATGCCGACAATGGCAGTACCGAGAATTAAAGTGCTGGCAGGATTCAACCGCTGCCAAATAAATAGCCGCAGCAGACAGAGCAGCAGGAGCGGTACTTCTACGCCAAAAAATAACCGAATTAGTTGTAGCGGTTGAGTGCGAAACCTTCGCAGTCCTATAACCGCACACATTGTAGAAACAATGGTTGAAATAGCCAAAGTCAACAGTGACTCTGTTATCCAAGGATCTGTTAAATTCTCTTCAAGCAGATAAACGGCCATTTGAGGCAACAACCCAGCCCAGACAATGCCTAAAAAAGCAATGTTCCAAACCCAAAAGACGGTGTGGAATATAGCATGGAGAAAACTTTTCACGCTCGAACTCCCGAAACGGTAGGTTTAACGAGTTGATGAACGGTGATCTAACGTCTAAAAGAAAGATCAAAATAGAAACAAGATAAAAGGTTCAAAATCCTAAAATGTTTTTCACGATGTCTAAAACGTGGGAGTAGATGTTGCCTTCCAAATTCCGAAACAGTTCAAACTCCTTGTTGGGTGCGCCAAAGAAGGGCCGTAAAATCCATCCCATTTGGCTGCCGACAAAACCATAGAGCACCAGCCAAAGTTGCAAAATTTTTTGCCGAGTTTTATCGTCTGCTCGACTCTCCAGCTCTATAGGTCGCATGGATTGATAAAAAGCATTTACCCCAATCAAGCCTGTGATCGCGAAAATTACCACATTTAGGAGCTTAAAGAACTGATAGTCCAAAACCGAAAGCCGAAAAAAGAGCGTAATGGGGGCAAAACTACATAGCAACAAGCTGATCAGTGAGATAGACGACAATAACAAGGCAAAATGTTGAGCAAAGCTGCGATTGGAGCCAAAAAGGATATTGAAGAAATACAGCGTGGGTAGGCAAATTACTAAAGTAATTAAATACAGCGCTGGTAGCTTAATGGCAGAAGCTAAAATTTGCAGTCCGCCTGTAAATGAACCGATAATGGCTCCATAAACTGTAAAGAGGATCGAGCTAGCAACCAGTAGGGCAATAATTTTTCGCTCTAGCTTAATTTCTTGATTAATCTCTTCCATAAAGCCTGGGCGATCGCGCAAGAGCTGCATCAATATCCCAAAATAACCCCCCACGTGCCCTCCAACATGACCCCTAACCTGCCCCATATTTTCTCCCTCTGCGATTTGCTGTAGACCAGCAGTTCACTTTTCTCTCAGGCGATCGCAAACAAATTTTGGGAGTTACACTCAGGCTTTACTGAAACTTTATATTGGCGAATGAAACGAAATGGTTTATCAATAAGAAGCCATGAAGTAGTGCCATTCAGTGGTGCATGTAGAGATCATTGAGCAGCCATGAGTGAACGGGACGAACAACTAAGGCAACTGGTTGCGGCAGTTTGCCAAGCGACTTCCCAAAGCTGGCAATGGCAACAGGCCATGACGCTCCTGCTGACTCAGGTGCTCGCTTTGCCTGGCTTGGCGCGCTCTAGTCATCCCAACTACGCCGATGTCCTCAACGAAACGCTGAGCGAGTTGGGCGATCGCCTCTGTAGCGAGTTTCAGCCCCAACCGAATTTATCTTTTGAAACGAGTTTAGTCGCCTGGATCAATAAAAAACTCCGTTTAAAATATCGAGTTCAAGAACTCCACAGTCCCACTCAGCCAGCTCCATTACCTTTAGAAATAGATCTACCCGCTACCGCTGCTTGCACCATTTGGGAACTGGATGCCGAGATTGAGCAGCAACAGCAACAGCGCCGCGCCAAGCGGGTGGGCCAGCAGTTGCAGCAATATGTTGAGCAAGACCCTGAAGCTAGATTGCGCCAATGTCACCCCGGCGCTTATCCCCAAGCCCATGCTCAAGTGTTGGCCCAACGCCTACTGTTGAAGTCACCGCCAGACAAATTAACGGCGATCGCCCGTGAGCTAGAAGTGCCTTACCAAGCGCTTTACTGGCACTGGAAACAGAAAGTTTTACCTTTGTTGCAAGAAATCGCCCAAAATTTCGGCTACCAACCCGATAAATAGGCATGAACAGCACTCACACTCCGCTCCTTACCGTTCCCCTCAGCCACGATGCCCATACTTGGGCGCGGAAATTCGCCGCTGAGCAAATCAATCCGCATCATGGCAAGCGGGTTTATCTCAATACCTTGGCGGTCTACGCCGTTCACACCTATCTCCGCTGGATTCGCATTGCCACGGATCTTAGCCAAGGAGACAGTTGGCAACTTCATTTGCAAGCGGTGTTAGATGTGGCCGATCTAGTCATTCCTAACGTAGGAAAACTAGAATGCCGCCCCATTCTGCCGGAAACCTCGGTTTGCCACTTACCACCAGAAACGTTAGATCAGCGTATTGGCTACGTTGGGGTGCAATTTCAGACGCAGCTCGATGCTGTGCAATTGCTGGGTTTTGTCCCTGCGATCGCCCCCTCACCTTCTCCTCCCACCCAACTGCCTCTCACCGAGTTCCAAGCTCTCGCTAACTTAGTAGCCCACTTGCATCACCTTCAAAGCATCCAAGCAACTTCTGCCCCAGAACCACGCATTGCGGCTCCAACTGTATCCGTGAATTTAGGTCAGTGGCTCCAGAACCAGTTTGAGGTGGGCTGGCAAACCTTGGAAGATTTATTTGGTGGCGATTTACGTCCAGGCTTTAACTTTAGGGGCGATCGCTCTTCACCCGCTCTTGCCTCTTCTGAAGCTAGCTTGGAGCCATCAACAGGTGTACGACGAGGAAAGTTAATTGAGTTAGGAGGACAACCGACGGCTCATGGAGCTGCCCTAGTCGTGGAAGTGACTCCTCTACCAGAGACTTCTGAGATGAAACATGAAGTCCTCCTGCAAGTTCATCCGACTCGGGAGCAGCGTTTCCTCCCACCAAATTTGCAACTCATCGTGTTGGATGCAGCAAATCAACCCGTTTTGGATGCCAGTGGCACTCCCTTAGCAGTTCACAGCCACCAAACCGATAACTTCATCCAGTTGTTACTCAGAGGCCAGACAGGTGAACAATTCCATGTCAGATTAGTCCTAGGAAATGTCAGCGTCACCGAAAAGTTTGTGATTTGAATGACGATGGGGAAGCTAGTTGTCTTCAAACTGGGTGCAGGCGATTTTGAACGGGGCTTTCCGGTAACGTTGCAGATTGGTGTGGAAGGCGATCGCCCCAGTACAGAAATTACCGGAGTTCTCCCGCCCAACCCCACAATCTTGGAAGACTACCAGCGCTGGCAAACGGCTTATTTGGCTTTGGGTTGGCAGTTCAACTTACGGATTGAAGCCCCAGCGGGGCAAGTTAATCGAGTTTCCTTCACCACAATTTGCCAAGATGCCGCCAAAACTTTAAGCGTCAATCTCAATCATTGGCTCAGCGCTGACTCGTTTCGTCCTGTCCGTGAGAAGCTGCTGGAAAAACTGTCGCCTTCCGACCTGATTCGGCTGATTTTGCAAGTTGAAGATCTGCGTTTACGCCGCTTACCGTGGCATCGGTGGGATTTTTTTGAGCGCTACCCGAATGCTGAACTTGCGCTCAGTGCGCCTGGATACGAACGACTAGACCGACCTGCGATCGCTAGAGACAAAATCCGGATTCTGGCAGTATTGGGCAATCGGACAGGAATCGACACAGAAGCCGATCGCCAACTCCTGGCCCAACTCGCTCTTACTGCTGAAATTGTCTTTTTGGTAGAACCCAATCGCCGTGAACTGAATCAACAACTTTGGGACGTGCAAGGTTGGGATATTCTGTTTTTTGCGGGACATAGCGCCAGTCAAGCCGATGGAGCCACAGGCCAAATCACAATCAATCCCCAGCAGCGTTTGGGGTTAGGCGACTTGAAACATGCCCTCCAGCAGGCGATCGCTCAGGGGTTGCAATTAGCCATTTTCAATTCTTGTGATGGTTTGGGTTTAGCCCACGATTTACAGGCTTTGCACATCCCACAGATGATCGTGATGCGAGAGCCCGTGCCTGATTTGGTGGCTCAGGAGTTCTTAAAAGCCTTTCTTACAAGCTTCACTCAAGGAGCACCGCTCTATCTGGCAGTGCGGCAAGCCAGAGAGCAATTGCAAGGGTTAGAAGATGAGTTTCCTTGTGCTAGTTGGCTTCCGGTTATTTGCCAAAACCCTGCTGAACTGCCGATGACTTGGCAATCTCAAAATCAACTAGCAGATCAGAGGGTTGAGTCAATCCCACCAACCAAAATTCCTCCTTGTCCTTATCGTGGTTTGGCAGCCTTTCAAGAGTCGGATGCACCGTTTTTCTTTGGACGAGAAAACTTTACCCAAAAACTGCTGCGCCTAGCACCCGCTCAACCTTTGATCGCGATCGTTGGGCCTTCTGGCAGCGGTAAATCTTCGGTGGTGGCAGCGGGGTTAATTCCTCGCTTACGAGCAGAGGGAGATTGGTTGGTTTGCAGCTTGCGCCCTAGCCAACGGCCTTTTTTACGCTTAGCGGAGCAATTCGTGACGCTGCTAGAGCCAGATCGGAGCGAGACAGAACAACTGCTTGCCGCTAATCAACTGGCTGCTGCTTTGCAACAAGGAGCTGTAACTCTGCCCGATGTGATTGAGCAGATCCTTTACAAATACCCCACCGTCAAGCGATCGCTGCTGTTGGTGGATCAGTTTGAGGAACTCTACACCCTTTGCCAACTGGATGCAGAACGGCAGCAGTTTCTCGATCAGCTCTTGGCTTTGCTGCCATCTGGGACCGCCTGTACGTTGGTCTTGACGCTACGAGCAGACTTCCTCGAATCAGCCCTAGCCTACCGACCCTTTGCCGATATCTTAAGTCAGTTCGCTCCAGAATTGATCGGCCCTATGAGTGCCGCCGACTTGGAAGCTGCGATCGCCCAACCCGCCGCCTTGATGCAAGTCAAAATTGCCGATGGCCTCACCGTCCGGATTTTGGAGAGCATCAGTCAGGCTCCCGGAAACCTGCCACTCCTAGAGTTTGCGCTGACTCTACTGTGGGAGCGGCAGCAACGAGGTGAGTTAACTCATGCCGCCTATGATGCGATCGGGGGAGTTAATCAAGCGCTAGCGGTTTATGCGGAGCAAGTTTATGCGAAGCTGGCTGCGGCTGAGCAAAAACAGGTGCAGCGTTTGTTGACGCAGTTGGTACGGCCTGGAGAAGGCGGTGTTGATATCCGCCGCTTAGCTACTCGCAGCGAAATTGGCGAAACTAACTGGCCCTTGATCAGACGCTTGGCTGATGCTCGATTGGTGGTGACGAATCGCAGTGCCGATGGCATAGAAACCGCAGAAGTGGTTCATGAAGCGCTGATTCGGGAGTGGCAGCGGTTGCGCCAGTGGATGGAAGAGGTGCGGACGTTTCGGCTGTGGCAGGAGCGACTGCGATCGCTGATTCGGCAATGGCAGGTGAGCGATCGCGATGATGGAGCCTTGCTGCGGGGTGCCCCTTTATTGGAAGCACAATTCTGGCTGCAAGAACAGGCACCTGATCTGAGTCTAGAGGAGCAAGACTTTATTCAGCGCAGTTTAGCTTACCAGCGGCAGGAACAGTCCGAGCGTTATCGCAGCCGACGACGGGTAATTTTGGGTCTCAGTTTGGGTTTGCTTGGGTCGCTGGGATTGGGAGCGATCGCAGCTTGGCAATGGGAAAGGGCAGAAACCCAAACCCACAATGCTCAGCTCAGTGCTCAAAGCTTTTCCTCGGAAGCCCTGCTGGCCTCTGACAAAGCTTTCGATGCCTTGTTGGAAGCGCTCCGCGCTGGCAATCAACTCCAACATGCGTCAGGCGTAACACCCACCACGCGTATACGAGTTGCCTCGACCCTCCTCCAAGCACTCTATACGGTGCAAGAGCGTCAACGACTGGAACAACATCGAGACTCGGTCACTAGTGTCAGCTTTAGCCCCAACGGTCAGATTCTCGCCTCAGCTAGTGCAGACCGAACCATTTTGTTGTGGCGGTTGGATGGCACCTTGCAAAAAACGATCTCTGGCCATCGCGATCGCGTCACAGCGGTGCAGTTTAGCCCCGATGGAAAACTTATCGGATCGAGCAGTGCTGACCAAACGGTGCGATTGTGGCAAGCTGATGGCAAACCGTTACAAGTTATGCGGGGCCATGCCGCAGCAGTAACCAGTGTCAGTTTTAGCCCAGACAACAAAATTCTCGCCTCGGGCAGTACCGACGGCAAGATTAAACTATGGCAACGCAATGGTACGCCGTTAAAAACTTGGACTGCTCAGGGAGATAGCATTCAGTCTCTTAGCTTTAGTCCCCAGGGTCAGACACTAGCCTCCACCCACGGTGATGGCAGCATCAAAGTCTGGCAACTCAATGGCACCCTGCAACAAACCCTTAAAGGACATAAGGGCACAGTGAACATGGTGCGCTTCAGCCCCAATGGCCAACTGCTGGCTTCAGCTAGTAATGACCAAAAGATTCGCCTATGGCATGTGGATGGAGCAATGCTTCAGGTTTTGTCAGGGCACCGCGCCGCCGTAACAGCCATCAGTTTTAGCTCGGATGGGAAAAGGTTAGCTTCTGTGGGCGGCGATCGCACCGTCAAACTCTGGAATCTCAAGGGCAAGCTGCTCCAAACTTTACCGGGTCATAGCTCACGGATTGAAACGGTCAGCTTTAGCCCGGATGGGCAACTACTCGCTTCTGGGAGTGGCGATCGCACCGTTAAACTCTGGCAACTCCAGCGCCGCGCCTCACAGACTATTGGCGATCGCAGCAATATCACCAGTCTGAGTCCTAACAGCCGCCTGATTGCAGCAGGGAACCGCGACGGTGTGATCCAACTTTGGCAGCCAAATGGTAAGCTCCTGCATCAATGGCAAGGGCACGCAGCTCCGGTTTACAGCATTCGTTTTAGCCCCAATGCTAAAACTCTGGCTTCCGCTAGCGGTGATGGCACGGTGAAGCTTTGGCGACAGGATGGCACTTTGCTGACCACCCTAACAGGGCATAACGCTGCGGTTTACGATGTCAGCTTCAGCCCCGATGGGCAAACATTAGCGTCTGCCAGCTTCGACCACACCGTGCGTCTATGGAACTCGGCAGGAAAACTCTTGCACATTCTATGGGGTCATCAAGATTTAGCCCTGACTGTTCGCTTTAGCCCGGATGGGCAAATTTTAGCTTCTGCGGGCAAAGACAGCACGATTCGGCTATGGCGGAAAGATGGCTCGCCTTTGAAAACCCTAGAAGGCCATAATTCCAGCGTTCTAGCAATTAGCTTTAGCCCGAATGGTCAAATGCTAGCTTCTGCCAGTGCCGACAATCTGATCAAGCTATGGAGTATCGATGGTAGATTGCTCAGCATTTTACGGGGCCATAGTAATACTGTCACCAGCATCGGCTTCAGTGCCGATGGCCAAACCTTAGTATCTGGAAGTGCTGATAACACTGTGAAACTGTGGAGCTTGGATGGCACGCTGCTGAAGACGCTTCAGGGATATAACGGAAGTGTCTTCGGAGCAACATTTGGCCTGGATAATCAACAAATTCTTTCCGTGAGTAATGGAAAAGTGGTGTTATGGAGCCTAGAACTAGACTGGCTGATGCAACAAGGATGTGATTGGGTTAGTGATTATCTACGCAGTAACCCGACAGTACATCCTCGCGATCGCCAGTTATGTCCAGGTTCATCGCCGCCTGCCATCGGGCAACTCAAGTCAGAAATCAAAAAAGCTATCTTTTGGCGACGTTCAGGCCAATGATACCAAAGAGGATCAGAAGTATACAGGCCAGCTTGAAATTGCTCAGGCTCTCGCCAAACAAAGCTGCTCCCAAGATCGTGGTGCCAACAATGCCAATCGCCGACCAAATGGCGTAGGCTACACTCACCTCTATTCCTTTGAGAGAGAATCCAAAACAGATAAAAGCGGCTGGATAGCCAATCACAGAACCTAATAGATATTTGGAATTAACGAAACCATTGGTTTTCTTTAAGCACAAAGTTGCTATCAACTCGCAAAGAATGGCAGACGCAAGAAACACCCAGCTTTGATGCATTGGAGGCAAACACTTTAGAACCTTTCCCTATTAAGCTACTAGAATCCTTGCGCTCCATCACGATATTGTCATCCCGATACATTCACTCGCTCAGCCATAATTTCTTGAATTAATTGAGCATAAGTTTCTGAGGGGCGATCGCCGAGGTGGTCTTCTAGCAAGCGATCGCTGCCGTGAGCAAAGTCAATGGTAAACAAACCAAAACGTGGAGTATAAGAACCCCACTCATAGTTGTCAGTGAGTGACCAATGCATGTAGCCAATCATGGGCACAGACTCCTGCAATAGCCGCTGCACCTGCTGGAGATGGGCTTTAAGAAACTCACTACGACGAAGTTGATCGGCCCGATGGGTGGCTACACTGTTATCTGGCTTCCGCCGCAGCGCCATACCATTTTCAGCGATCATCATAGGAAGATTACGGAGATCTTCGGAATAGTATTTACAGAAGAAATGTAGACCTTCGGGTAAACTGCGCCAATCCCACCACTTGCTGGTAATGCCACTCATCAGCCAAGCCCGGAAGCCCTTAGTTTTAAACTCGAAATCTGAGAAGGCGGGGAGACGGAAAATATGAGCAATAAACGGATCGTAGTAATCGATCGCTAGATAGTCAATGACCTGAGGCCGAGGTGAAAGCTCTAGCTCCTGCAAAAATAAGTCAAGCTGCTCAAGGTTGAATAAGCGGTAGCCTAAACGATTCACACTCCAATGGGTAAAGCGCCCCAGTTGATAAGGCAAATTATGTCGAAAGGGCAGTTTTGCTTCTAGCAGCGCTGTTTCTAACTGATCCGCTTTGTCATGAATATACTCTTTAATATCTCTTGGCTTAACATCATGTTGGCGTAAATCTAGTAGATCCCAAATTACTTTCTCTGACCAATAAAGATCGCTACAGTAAGTATTGAGAGAGACTCGTGGCGTGGTCCACCCAGAGGCAACATAGATGTCATGGATACAGTTGTAAGCTCGAACATGAGCGGCCAACATGTGATTGTAAGCCTCTAGGACGATACTCGAACCCATTGCCGCATCCGAGGGAAACTGCCGACTCAAATAGGTATTGGAAACTAAAATATTGGGTTCATTGATGGTGATGTACCAATGGATCGGCGGCAGTTGATGATGATCCACTAGGCGGCGATTAATATGTGTAACTGCCACCCGGACATATTCCACAAAATAATCAACAGTCGCTTCAGTTAGCCAGGCATCTATCCCTAACCACGCAGGATGAGTGAAATGATGTAAGGTAACGACTGGCTCTAAGCCATATCGACGACAAGCCGCGACGCGATCGCTATAGGCATCTAGGGCACTGTAGTCAAAAGCTGGAAGAGAACTGGGGTGGCGATCGCTAGAAGGTTGAATTCGGGCCCACTCTAAGCCTAAGCGAAATGAGTTTAAGCCAATGGTTTGGCAACGCTGAAAATCTTCTTCATAGCGATGCCAAAATTCAGTCGCCCCTACCGTCGGCATCACGCTGCCTTTCGACTCACTCCAACACCAGTTGTTCTGGGGTTGTCCAGGACCGTTATATCCCCCTTCGCTTTGGTAACCGGAGGTGGCAACTCCCCACAAGAATGATTCACGTGACATCGTTGAGTTGTTCTGCATAGGGTTCTAGATTCGAATCTTTAGAAACGTAGTGAGATTGCCAATTGTGGAGAACATATTCAGCAATATTCAGAGCAGCCGCAGGCTGACCAATTTCCAAAGCTGCCTGCCGCATCTCTGCTAAGCGCTCTGGATGCTGTAGCAGATATTGAACTGCTGGAGTGACCATTTCTAAAAGTCGCAGTTGCACCCCTGCGCCCGCCGATGCAATTACGTCAGCATTTTGCTCCTCTTGACCGGGAATTGGATCAACAATCACCATCGGTGTACCCCGCGCCAAGATCTCGCTGGTAATCAGTCCCCCTGCTTTCGTAATCGTCAAGTCGCTGGCTACGATCAAATCATCTACATGATCAATCATGCCCAGCCGACGCAGCTTAGTTGTATCGTTGTCCGCCAAATCGGACACTGCTTCTAACAAATCACCATTACGTCCAGCGACCAACAATACCATGCTCGCCCCGGAGTACTCCACTAGACTAGAAACCATTGTCCGGACTCGCCTGGGGTTTAGGCCACCTCCAAAAAGTGTAATGATCGAGCCATCAAGAGGTAGATCATGCTGCGATCGCACCGCGACTTTAGTCTTAGGCTTCGTACTCTCTAGGTGGATTGGAATCCCCGTTACATGCAGCAATTGCGGATTTACCCCCCGCTGCACTAAAAAATTCGCACTTAAATCATTCGGCAGGAAGTAGCCATTCACGCCATAGTTAATCCAAGTGCTGTGGGCGATCGTGTCCGTTACAACCACATATTGTGGTTTGGAGACTTCATCTTCCTGGTCTAGGAGTTGTAACAAGCGGCTGGGAATCTGCTGCACACAGACCACCACATCGGGATCGGCTTTCTTGATAAACTGCCCTAACTTGCGAAAGAAGGGCCGTTCTAACCGAGCCCAAGTGAGATTACTGTCAATAGCGCGTTCCAGGTCATCTACGTCACTGCCTTCATAAAACGCCTTGTAGAGCAATGGCACTTTTTCGCTTAGTTGCTCATAAAGTTGAGTAATGGCGTTGCGGTAAACTGAACTGGCATAGGTAAGGGCGTCTTCACTGAGCACTTCTACATCAGGAAAGCGAGCGAATGCGTCCTTCAAGGCTCTGGCAGCGCTGACATGCCCTGATCCTAAAGAAGAGTACAGAATTAAAATTCGTGTCATGGGGACTCATTTAAGAAAGAGTTGCCTGATGCATCCATAGTTAAACATCATCGTGAGCCAATTGACAGCGTCCTTGAGTCTGGCATTCTAGTCGCTGCTGGCGTTCTGCCGCGATCGCCGCTAAATGGGGTCGTCCCGTCAGCGCCAGTCGCCGATCTGCCCAAAAGTCATACAAGCGATCCACGATGGGGCCAATTACAGGCCATTTTGTGGCGGCGTAGATCCAGCCCATCCCCAGAATTTCATAAACTCGGCGAAACACTTCCACATTCTTGATCACGGTGCCATCGGCTAGCACGGCATGAATGCGTCCCATAGCCGCTGCAAAATCTACTCCACCATTGGCTTTGGGATCGTAGTCATCCTTGGCAATGTCTACAAATGCGACTAATCCTCGGCCTGCATCGCGCTTAGCCAAGAAATTAACTTCCCGCAAGCACAATGGACATTCACCGTCATACAGCAATTTAATTTTCCAGGAGGGTGTAGCGGCTACAGTTTTAACTTCGGATAGCGGCAGTTGTGTAGACGAGGCATCTTCGTAGGCATTTAAGGGCATAGCAGTTCTAGGGCGTGAGTGCTCAAATAATAAGAGGAGTATTAGCTTACTTAGTATTTTAAGAAAATTAACAATTAAAAGGTGCAGCAGATTACCGTCCGATACGGCTAATTATTTGCCTGCTGTAACAAGCTCCTAACTTAGATAACAACAACTAAAGAATTGTCTTTCTCCCCAGATGACTCCAGCCCAATGTTTTTATACTGAAGCGATTCCCATCGTTTCGAGTTAAACGAGGAGGCTCCGAAATGGTTCACACTTACGAAGTATGGGTTGATATCAAAGAATGTGCTGAACAGCTATGCACGACCTTTAACCACGGCACAACCCGATACGAAATCGATGCTGAGTCAATGCAAAAAGCGGGTGGTATCGCCTGCGACCAAGCTAGAAGTGACTATCCACAAGGCGCTGAGTACGACGCAAGAGTTACCAGGCTGCTGAGATAGACACGCGTCACATGGCAACAATGACTGTAGGGGCGGGTTTTGCACCTGCCCCCTGAATGCATCAGGGCAACCCAAGATGAGGGCAACTACAAAGCTCGCCCCTACGAAGGTTTAATTCCTTTAAAGCGCTCTTGAGCTGACTTGAAAGCTTCTTGCATCACCGTCTGAATCTTTTGGGGATCAGGCTTTTTGCCACCCATTAAGTCGCCGAAATAAACACAAGCTCCTTCACCCAAAGCCCAGGTATAAGCCGCTGCCCAAGATGCAGCGATCACACTGCCGAAGCCAGGAATAAACTTGACTAGTTCTCGTCCGATCGCCTGCGCCACAAAACCACCGGCGATCGCACTGACGACGCCTCCTGCTTGCGACGGGGTGAGGGTTTGGCCGTAAAGTTTTCCCAGCAAACCCACCAGCGACACCTGCAAAGCGGTGAGGACAGGCATGGTAGCAAATGGCAAGGGTACAGCGGCGAGAGTCGCAGCACTGATAGAGAAGGCCAATAGATAGCGACGGCTAACATCTCGGTAAAGATTACCAATTTTCTCACCAGCACCTTGCTCTAGCAGTTGATGAATTGCTTGCGCTTCTGCTTCTGGGAGTAAGTCAGCTAAGGCATCACGGAAGGCTTCTAAACCATAGAAGACCGGATGATAGTCATCTTCTTCGAGTGTGAAGTCGATTAAGACAGCGCGATCGCATAACTCCCCAAAAGCGTTCTGCAAAGCGCTAAAGGCGCGGTTTACTTCTGTATAGTCAGGGGGATACGCCGGATGATCACCGGTGCCAGAGGGATACAGCTCATGTAAGCAAGTCACTGCCAGCAGGCAGGGGATTTCAGGATAGCGTTGCCGCAGTTGCTGAGCAATCTGACGCAACGTATCGGTAGCAAAGTCGTTAATTTTGACCGTGAGGATTAACACTCTGGCACATTGGCTTTGCTGCTGTAGATCCCCAATGAGTTCCTGAATGACTAGCTGCGTCTCCCGATTCACGTCACCTAGCCCAACCGTATCGGTAAAAATTAGTAACGGTAAATCGTTGGAAGGGTAGGCATAGCGCTCCGTATGCTGGGTATGAGGCCGAAAACCTTGACCCACGATCTCCGCTGAAACTCCTGTCAAGCCTCGGACAATGGAACTCTTGCCAGATTGAGGTTTGCCAATCAGCAGCGCTTCCGTGGTGGGTAACTCGGCCCGCACTTTCTCTAAAATTTCGGCAACCTGCTCTTCGCTGACGTTGAACCAGCCTGATGTCAGTTGCGTGACTTGCTCCATTGGCAGAAGTTTAGTGAGGCGAGTTGTGGCATTGCTCCAAACCCCCGAAATACGTTGCTTCCAAGCTTCTTTGCCCGCTTCAGGGGTCATGCCTGGAGTTGGTGGATGAGCGGATTGAGAATCTGCGTCAGGGGGTTGGGTCATGGCATCAACACAGCAACGAGGGGCAACTTGACTGAAGTGGGAGAGAGCTTCAGGGAGTAGATTCTTAAGATTGTTAAACTTAGGAGCTACCTATAGCCATTTTAGCGAAGTCTACGCCAAGCCCTGTAGACCAAGGATTGAGTTCAAGGATTGAGTGGCAATAGCGGCGATCGCGCGATCGCTTAAGCTATCAGAACAGGGTTGAGGCAGAGATATGGTGGAACTGTCCCCTTGAGTTGATCTTCAATGAAATTATGAAACTCAAAGTTATTCGCAATACTACTTTTAAGCAATCCACGGATGATTCTGCCAAGTTGCCTGAATCAGACAAAGTCCAGGTCGAAGCAGGGAAAGTATTTGAGGTTCATTCGTGGAAAGCAGTAGGCAAGAATCATCTCAAGGTGGCACTCCTCAAAGATGTTCTAGGAACACCACCCCAAAATACTTGGTATGTTTATACACCCCATACTCAACTAATCAATAATCAAAATAAAGTGACGACAGCCGCTCCCCCAGGGCCGAAGATTTCACTGCCGCTCCCGACTCGCCGTCTACCAGAACGCAAAACGCTGAATATTCCCCACAAAAGCCAGTTAGATAATGCCTTAAATCCTACTGGCGCTTGTAATGTCACCTCCTACGCGATGGTGATGGCATACCTCCAAATTAAGGGACGCACCGGAGTGGGACAGCTAGAGGATGAACTGTATCGCTACATGGAGCGCAATGGTTTGTCCCGTTGGGAACCACTGGATTTAGCAAAAATGGGTCGAGCTTATGGCTTAAAGGTAGATTTCACGACTCAAGCGCGGCTATCAGATATCCGTAAAGCGATCGCGGAAGGGAGACCCTGTATTATTCATGGCTACTTCACGAGCTTCGGTCACATTATGGTGGTTCGTGGTTATGATGCTAACGGTTTCTATGTCAATGATCCCTATGGGGAGTGGTTTGCATCAGGCTACAGAAACGATCTATCTGGGGAAAATCTCCATTATTCTAATCAGTTGATCCAAAGCAAGTGTTCACCAGAAGGCCCCAACTTTATTTGGCTCCATCGTCTTGCGAAAGCTTGAGGCATTCTGCAACATCCAAAAAAGCTAAAAAAGCGATCGCCTGATTTCAGCACAGGCGATCGCGTGAAGCTAGTTGAGTGTTTCGGTCAAGCGCTGGTTAGAGTTAGAGCATTTAGGCAGATTGGAGAGCTAAAGTGGGATAATCGATATAGCCTCGCTCATCTCCCCCATAGAAAGTAGAGCGATCGGCAGGATTGAGCGGCGCATTGATGGCAAAGCGTTCTGGCAGATCTGGATTGGCAATAAAGTGTCTGCCATAAGCGACCAAATCTGCTTCTCCGTTGGCTAATGCCGCATTGCCAGTCTCGCGATCGTAGCCCCCCGCAGCAATCAGCGTACCTTTGAAGATCGAGCGGAAGTAGCCTGTGGTCAAGCGAGATGCGGGTGTGTCAGCGGTAAAGTTTTCATCAGCCCTGGGTTCCACAATATGTAGATAAGCCAAATTGAACTGGTTTAACGCTTGAGCCGCATAGCTAAACGTCGCTACTGGATCAGAGTCAGACATGCTGTTGAAGGAACCGCTGGGAGAGAGACGAACTCCAACGCGATTCCCGTTCCGGGAGGCTTCGCCAACGCCGCCCCACACACTAGTTACTGCTGCTGTGACTTCTAGCAGGAACCTAGCTCGGTTTTCAATCGAGCCACCATATTCGTCTGTGCGATGGTTGGTACCATCTCGCAAAAACTGATCGATTAGATAACCATTGGCCGCGTGGATTTCTACGCCATCAAACCCAGCTTCTAGAGCATTTTGCGCTCCTTGGCGATATTGCTCTACGATCTCAGAAATCTCATGAGTTTCTAGAGCACGGGGCGTGACAAAGGGCTGCATCCCTTCGTAGGTAGAAGCTTGTCCTGTAGGGGCGATCGCAGAGGGAGCTACAGGCAACGCCCCATCAGGTTGCAAAGAAGGATGGGAGATCCGTCCCACGTGCCAAAGTTGCAGAAATATCCGACCTCCCTTGGCATGCACAGCATCGGTGATGAGCCGCCATCCTGCCACCTGTTCTGGTGAGTAAATCCCAGGAGTACTGGGATATCCCAGACCCTGCGGTGACACTTGGCTGGCTTCACTGATGATCAAACCTGCCGAAGCTCGCTGAGCGTAATAAGTCGCGATTAAGGCTCCAGGTACATATCCTGCGCTCGCCCGATTGCGAGTTAGCGGAGCCATCACTAAGCGATTCGGCAATTCGTAAGGACCGAGCTTTACCGGAGAGAGCAGATCAACATTGGCACTCATGAACAAAATCTCCCTGAGATTCCTGAAAATCAACTAAGTTAGGCGGCGGAGTGAGAAGCGCGATCGCGGTGTAACAAGGCGTTGAGCTTATCTGCTAAGACTTGCATGCGCACTACTCCACTCACTTGGTCAACGGCATGACCATCTTGGAAGAAAATGAGAGTAGGGATAGCGCTGATGTTGTATTGCGTGGCAAGTTGCTCGTAGTCGTCCACATTGAGCTTGGCCACTT
The DNA here is from genome assembly GCF_014696035.1 of Trichocoleus sp. FACHB-262. NCBI lineage: Bacteria > Bacillati > Cyanobacteriota > Cyanophyceae > Leptolyngbyales > Trichocoleusaceae > Trichocoleus > Trichocoleus sp. FACHB-262. The sequence goes on from NZ_JACJPK010000088.1 coordinate 23,118, forward strand.
TTGCTTGCCCTTCAAACTCTGCGGCTAATTCTTCCACAATGGGACTGAGCATTCGGCAAGGCCCACACCAAGGAGCCCAAAAATCTACTAACACGGGCATAGAGCTAGCCAGCACTTCGCTGTCAAAGTTTTCGTCGGTTAGCTTGATGGATTGATAATGATCTGACATGGCGTCACGCCTCCAGTTGGTTGTTGCAGTTCAAGTAGTTAAACAACCATTTAACTAAATAGTAGACAACCTATTCTCGATCGTCAAGTACTTGTTTAAGTATTTAAGTAAAAGCTTTTACGCCTTAAGATAGAAGTAGAATCATTAGCCATAAAAAGGGGTTCTACCCTTGCGATCGCCCCATGCTCGACTCCAACCTTGATTCATCTCGCAGCTCTGCCCCGTTCCTAAAACTAGACTCAGAACAACGGGCTAAGATCTTTGCAGCTCTTGGCGATCCCACCCGTCTACGAATTGTGGAGCTGTTAGCTCAGTCCGTAGAAATGAGCGGCTCCGAACTTGCCAACCATCTAGAAATTAGCCTGGCCTTGTTCTGCCATCACTCCAAAACTTTGGTTGACTGCGGCCTAGTCCAAGTCAGAAAAGAAGGACAAACCAAGTACAGCTCGCTTAATCGCTGTCTACTCGCCCACTGTTTAGCCAGCATCAAAGGGCTGCCTAACGCCAATAGTTCTAATTAAATCTAATTAAAGGATTTCTTAGGGCAATTTTTAATTGGCTGAACCACAGTATTTCCGTAGCAGCAAGTTTTGTGCCTACTCACCCAAGCAGTCCAAGCAATCTTATTTAGCTCGCTTCAGAGAAAATCTCCAGAAGCGGCAAGACGGCCTAGAATGCTTAAGGAAGCTTAGAAGATGCATGAATGGAGACGACACGCACGTTCGCGATTCTTGCTCCTGTCCCGGAAATTCACCTGCTTTCGGGACTAGAAGCGATCGCTGCTCAACTCAACTTAGATGAAGTCACAAGCGAAGGGTTGCCCAAGGTGGCTTTTGGTAGTATGGCCTTTGAAGTCATTCGGAAAGCGGATGAGCTTCGCAAAGAACGCGCGGTCGAAGTGTTAATTTACGCTTCTGAGGCTCAAGGAGATCAGCCATTAAATCCCGAAGTTTGGTGGCGCGCCCGTTACATTGGGCATGTACCTTCTCGCAATGGCCGTTACCCAGGCAAATCGATGTTTCGTCCCCAATCTACTGCTGGAGCGAGACCGACTTGGGCGATTTACTGGGAAGTGCAAGAATTAGAGAAACTGAAAGCCCCAATCGCGATCGCCTCTTTGCAGGGGTTGGGTCAAAAGGCACCTCTGAAAGGGCGCTTTGTCCCTGAAGATCCTGTTTTAATTGAGTATCCTTTTGCTGCTTTTGTCGCTATCTCTCGTCAAGCTGCTGCCGATCGCAAGTAGAATCAAGCGATCGCTTTTAGCGAATGGTAACCCTAGGCTTAGGTAGCCATTCGCTAAACTTTGGAATAACTACATCCTCAATTTCACTCGCTGTCATCCGCTAGTCAGACGGCTGATAAATGCTCCCACGCTTCCCGCGTCAGTTGCCATTCAGTTTGGCTCCATCCCCGCGCAGTCATCCAACTAGGGCTAGGACGTGGGCCAACTTCAACAAACCCATACCGTTGGGCTAAACGGGTGACTCGCAAGTTTGCACTCACAGAAACACCCCGAATCTCCTTTAATCCTAAATCGCGGAAGCCAAAATGAATCAAGGCTTGAGCGATCTCAATTGCGTAGGCATAACGTCCCCAAAACTGGGGAGCTAACTCAATCCCTAATTCTGCTTGATCAGCACCATAACCTTCACGGCGCAGTCCACCGCAGCCAATCAGCTCATGCAATTTCCGGCGATCGCGGATGGCAAGCTGATAGTTGCGACGGGGAGATTCGGTTGCCCACTGGCCGAATAGGTGGAGCAATTCACGGGTTCGGTTGGGTGACACCTCTTCCGGCGCACAGAATTCGGCATATTTTGGATCGGCATGATAAGCCATAAAAGCAGGCTCATCTTCCTGGATAAAGTCTCGCAGTAGAAATCTTTTAGTGACGATCTCCATCGTTTTTCTTCTACAGTAGCCCGAGGGCGATCGCAAACAGAATTCTGAACTTCAGTCATAACTTAACTTCCTAGTTATCTCACTCGCCCCACCACAAACTTGAGATAGCGGCCTTCGGGGAAGTGGGCAGGGACAGGATGATCGAGAGGTTGGCCCGCTTCATGAATGATTTGCACGCGTCGCCCTGCTGAAGCTCCTGCTGCCGCGATCGCTTCCTTAAACGCCTCTGGGCTAACTTGGCTCGTACAACTTCCGCTTACCAACAAACCCTTGGGAGCTACACAGCGCAGAGCCAGCGCATTGAGTTTGACATAAGCTCTTTGGGCAGCATGGCGGTTTTGTTTACTCTTGGCGAAACTGGGCGGATCAAGAATCACCAAATCAAAAAAGCGCTTTTGTTCTGCGTAGCTATTGAGCAGATTGAAACAATCTTGCGTCACAAAGGTATGGCGATCGGGGTCTAAACCATTGAGGACAATGTTGGTATTTGCCGCTTCCGCCAATCCCTTGCCAATGTCTACGCTGGTAACGTGTTGGGCTTTGCCGCGCAGGGCATATAACGAGAAGGCTCCGGTGTAAGCAAAGCAGTTCAGCACCTCACGTCCTTGACTCAAGTCTTGGACAAAACGGCGGTTTTCCCGATGGTCTAGAAATAGCCCCGTCTTTTGCCCAGAATATAAATTTACCTGAAACGATAGCCCATGCTCTTTCACCACCAAATCATCCGGTGCAGCTTGGCCCCACAACCGCTCTATCTTGCTATCAGGTTTATTATCAGTCGCTTCATCAGAGGCTCTATGTTGAGTGCGGAGGAAAATGCCTTGTAGCGGTTTGGCAGCTTTGAGCGCATCCACTAGCCAATCCAGGAGCACAGCAGCCCCTTCCATGTAAGTTTGCACTACGGCAAAGTCGTTGTAGAGATCCACTGTGATCCCTGGCAGGCCATCTCCTTCCCCAAACAACCACCGGTATGCGGTACAACCTTTGTCTCGGAGGGGAGAGCGTAAGTCCCAGGCTGCCTGGACTTGTTCCCGGAGCCAGCGTGGATCTGGAACTTGCTCCTCCGAAAAAATCCGAATCGCGATCGGGCCATTAGCATCCCACAGACCATAGCCTGTCCAGTTGCCGCACCGCGCGCGCACCCAAGTTCCAGATGGGAAATGCAGATTCGACGGGACATGGTTACGGTAAACCCAAGGATGCCCTTGGAGGAGCCGCTCTTTGAGCGCAGTGGGAAGTTGAATGTGGGGCAGCTTTGCCATGATCTCAGTTAAACAGCCGTTTCGTGTCGCTGCGCCTAAAAATAGTCCTTTTCAACTATACAGGCGCGATCGCTCAAATACTGATCCTACTGCTGGAGCATTCGAGCTTTTAAGCTGTCAGAAATGTAAGCGGACACAAGCAATCAGGAGTTGGGTACGTGGTGTCCTCGCCAGTGGTGGAGGGGCAAGCCTACTAAATCACAGTTAAGGTGCAGGAGGAAGCTGAGGTGCAGGAAGTTCAATGCCTAATTTGTTTCCTAAATCTATGGCGTTATTGGCAAAATCGGTGCCGCTTGCAATCTGAGTAGCAATCATTGACCCGATAGTTGCTAAAGCAAACAAGCGCTTTTTCAGTCGGGTTAAATTGCGCTGATTTTCGGGTTTTTTGATTTCTGCTTCTACATCATTAATATCATCCAAGGCATCGTCCTGGATTTCCTGAGGAAATTGCGTGGCGATTTGGCGCAGGTTGGTGATGAGTTGCAAGAGTTCAGCCGTGCTAGCACCACTAGTTTGGCTAAAGTTGGATGCTGTCACTTGAGCGTTGTCTTTAGCTTCGTTAACGATGTTGCCGATGTTTGCGCCTTGATTATTGTTTGTTTGAGAACCTTCTGACACTGCTTTTGCCTCTGCTTTGTTGGTAATGGGTCTGCTGACTGCGAGCTTGGTAATATCACGCATGTCTTCGTATACTCTCTCAATCATGCTCTCTTTTTCGTCCACGCGGTGTTTTTGCCGCAGTTCGGGCGGTTCGTAGCCATCTAGAAGTTGACGCAGATTCACAACAATACCTAGCCTGCCGATTGGATGATTGTGAACTCCCATTTTTTCGAGTCCCAAGAGTTCTTGGTAGTCGAGGGGTGGATGGCTGGGATAGTTGGGAACAGGCACCCACTCAGTAACCTCAGGGTTGGCAAAGGTACTGTGAATTCTGTTAAATACATCGCGGATCATTAGCAGGAACGATCGCCGAGTGATTTCACGACCGCTAATAGAGATGAAGATTTTCTTGTCCTCCGGGTCAGCTTTGATGCGAGCAATGTTGTAGGTCTCGTTGCCTTCGGTATAGGCAAGCATGACTCCACTGCGCCAGTAGGTTTGGCCGTAGATCTTGTCGTGGGTGAGAACAATAAAGCGGGAGAGGATGCTTTCGGGCAGAACGCGATAGTGATACTGAAACTCTAGGGTGTCGCCTTCGAGCTTAGTATCTTTGGGTTCTTCTTTGGAGAGGAGTCCAGGGATGAGGAAGGTGTCTATGGAGCAGTTAGGGATCTGGAAACAGAGCTGAAATTCTTGCATCAGCGTGACTAGGTAGCCGTGACGTTTGGCAGGGTAGCGCTGCGAGTCGAGAACACGGCTGAGGTCAGCATAGGTGAGAATACCCTTGGTTTTAGTTTTGAGGATTTCGTCACTCAGGAGAGCGTAAATACCTTCAGTGACCCAATCAGGATTGAGGACGTTGGTGGATTGAAGAATTGGGTGATCTCGGAAATTAAGTACTAGACCGAGGTTGTGCAGCAGATCGATCAGTTGTTCCTGGTTCGTTTCTTCGGTGACAGTTTTGGACGCACAGATGCAGGCGTATTGGCTATAGCTGATAAAGTCTTCATCCATGTCCTCAAGCTGCTCTTTTACCTCAAACCAGGAAAGCGGTAGGAGGTTGTAAACATCGTTTAGTTGCCCCACTTCACGGGTAATAGCATTGCGGAGGTCGTTGATACCCTCACTGGTGTCGCAGGAAGTTTCGATGATGTCTTTAATGTTGGGGTATTTGTCTCGTAAGGCTTTGCGATTAATGTCGAAAGGCTGCTCGTCTTTCTTGTTACCCACAATGATGACGGGGGATTGACCGCCAAAGCTTTCGATCAGTTTGAGCCAGTATTCAATGCGGTTTTCTTCTTCGCTGGTGCGGCAGTTGCATACTAAAAGGTAGAGCGATCGCTTGGTCAGGAAGAACTGGTGAGTGGCATGGTAAATTTCTTGTCCGCCAAAGTCCCAGACATTAAGCCGAACATCTTTGCTGTTGACGTGAATATCCCACGCTTCGATATTGAGGCCATCCGTTTGTGATTCGTGGCAATTAAATCGGTTGTAGATGAGGCGGTTGATCAGAGAGGTTTTGCCGACGCTACCTTGACCGATTAGGAGCAACTTGGCTTCATTTAACGGGCGAACTTCGCCGCTGCGGAGTTGCTGGCAGTAATTGAAGATAGCCTCAACAGAACCAGGTTCTCGACTAAGGTCTGGTGGGCCAAGAATTTCTGGAGAAATAGGCAGCGGGTTTTGGCGTAAATCTAATTTATTGAGATTGGGTAGCTCTTCGAGCCAATTGGGTATCTCAGTAATTTGGTTGCCCCAAAGGCGAAGCTCAGTCAGATTCGTCAGTTGTCCGATCGCTTCTGGAACTTGTGTGAGCTGGTTGCGTGCAAGGTAAAGCGCACTCAGATTCGTCAGTTGTCCGATCGCTTCTGGAACTTGTGTGAGCTGGTTGTTAGAAAGATGAAGCGCACTCAGATTCGTCAGTTGTCCGATCGCTTCTGGAACTTGTGTGAGCTGGTTGTTAGAAAGATGGGCGTTGCTGAATAGGTAATGATTTAAGCTGAGAGAGGAATTGTCCGATACTTCAAATAATGCAGCAGCAACCGAAGTGAACACTTCAACATCTCAACTGATTTGGAGTAGCACAAGGTCTTCCGGTGCAATCGTGCTAAATAATGCCTCAGTCGGGTAT
>NZ_JACJPK010000089.1:0-30154 GCF_014696035.1 Trichocoleus sp. FACHB-262
TTTTGCCATGCTTATGCGCTTTAGCATGACCGCACAGAGGACACTGCATCACCTGGTTTCTAGGGAAGGACTCTCTTTACTTTATCAATCCCACAGTCGATTGATGCACTACCGGTGCCACTAGAGAAACAGTTGGTTACGATCTCAGGCCAAGAAACTTACCATCGCTCAAGGGAGGCCGGAAGAGGAGACTGTAAATTAGATTGTGTCAAAGGTCAGAAATAAGATCTAATGAACTACTGAACCTGAGACAACACTCCTATGACTTTTCCCCCTGAAATCCTCGATGAACTGCTCAAAGGTTACCAGAGCCCCGAAGACCTGTTGGGCGAAGGTGGCATCCTCAAACAACTGACTAAAGCTTTGGTTGAACGCTGCTTGGAAGGTGAAATGAAGACTCACCTAGAGGAGCAACGTGCTGAACCTGCTCCTCTGTCCACAAAGAATCGCCGTAACGGACACAGCAAGAAGACCATCAAGGGCGAGTTTGGCGAGGCGCAGATCACGATTCCACGCGACAGGACGAGTGAATTTGAACCGCAGATCATCAAAAAAGGGCAGACCCGCTTTGACGGGTTTGACGACAAAATCCTGTCCCTATACGCCAGGGGCATGACTGTCCACGACATCCAGGCACAACTACAAGACCTGTACGGGGTAGAAGTGTCGGCTGGTTTAATTTCTAATGTCACCGATGCCGTGGAAGAGGAGCACAAGCTCTGGCAGAATCGCACCCTCGACTCGGTGTACCCAATTGTCTACTTTGATGCTCTGGTCGTTAAGGTCAGGCAGGATGGGCGAGTGATCAACAAAGCCATTCACTTGGCCTTAGGCGTCAACCTATCAGGGACAAAGGAGTTGCTGGGACTGTGGATGACCCCAAACGAGTCTGCCAAGTTCTGGTTCTCCGTGCTCACCAAATTGCAGAACCGAGGATTAAAGGACATCCTGATTGCTTGTGTCGATGGTCTGACCGGCTTTCCCGATGCCATTGAGGCGGTCTTTCCCAAAACAACCGTGCAATTGTGTATCGTTCACATGGTCAGAAATTCCCTGTCCTATGTCTCTTACAAAGACCGCAAAGCCGTTGCCGCTGACCTGCGCCTGATTTACACCGCTGCCACGGAAACTGAGGCAGAGCAACGCCTGCTTGAGTTTGCCGAGAAGTGGGACCAGCAGTATCCGACCATCAGCAAGTCCTGGATGAAACACCGGCAACGAATTATCCCGTTCTTTGCTTTCCCACCAGAGATTCGTAAAGCTATCTACACGACCAATGCAGTTGAATCAATGAATATGACTCTGAGAAAAGTTCTGAAAAACCACCGCGCTTTTCCGACGGATGAGTCGGCGATGAAGGTCGTTTACCTGGCGATTCACAATATTGCTAAGAAATGGACGATGCCGATTCGAGGCTGGAAACCTGCCCTCAACCGTTTCGCGATTGAGTTTGGCGATCGTCTTTCCCTTTAGCTTTCTTTCCTTGACACAATCTATTTGACATACTCCGGAAGAGAGCGCGATCGCGCTCTCCTGGACAAGCAGCATGATGAAGAGCCTCCCAATCACTTCGAAGCACTTGAATTCGATGACACACTTCCTTGATTCGGGCTTCTTCAAGGAATGTTTTTGCTGAGCCATCCTGCAACTCAAGCTTCCACGTCCCAGCCTAGCCCCCGTGTGATAGAGTCACGTTTACAGTCATCCCAGCTCGGCGTAAGCGCTCTGCCAACACTTCACCTAAGCCAGTTGCGGGTGTTAGAATCCCGCCGCGTGTCTGGCCACCTGGTAGTTCATCTATTTGCAGAGCTAGACTCAGAGCTGATTCACAGACAAACTTGACCGTGGCTCGATTGCCTGGGTCTCCTTGATCGCGGATCAGTCCTCGCACTTGGCGACCATCTGTTGCAGTGCCCACCAATTCGCAGGAGAACCATCCCTCATTCATCGTTTGCTCAGACGGTCCATCACCTGGTTGCGGCAAGAGCGGTTGCAGCAGCGATCGCACCTGAGGTTGTTGCAGAACGCCTGTAAATAGAGCAAGCCAGCAGTAACACTCGTTGCTTTCAGCCATGACAACGGTTCATCGAACTTGAGATACTCCTGATAGGTGAAGTCAGGTCCATAAGGGTCTTGCCACTCCTCGTAGAGAGCCGCACTGCGCCGAACGATGCGGGTATTGACAGGCCCCATGACGAAGGGAGCGACCCAAGTGTTGAGGTCGGCAGCAAAGGAGGGGGTTTGGGGGTCACGATGGCGCTCAGCTTGAGCTGGAGGGGGAGAGGAAGGGTTGAGAGGATTCAGTAGGAAAGGCTCATTCATCTGAGCGGCCCCAGCCGAATCATAGAGATGGAAAGCCGAGGCTAGCGTCCCTCCATTCAACCCGCCATACGCCTGAAAGTAGGCATGCACCTGCTGGCAAGGCACCCCTAGTTCCCGTTGCAGGTGCCGTACCACAAGGTAGGTGCCCAAGTCCGATGGCACGGAATCAAAGCCACAACAGGGAATGATGCGAGTGCCATCAGCCGCCGCTTGAGCTTGGTAGCGATCGATCAAGGTTCTGACCCAGGGTGTTTCTCCCGTAATATCGACGTAGTGCGTTCTGAAGCGAACGCAGGCATCCACGAGGGCATTGCCATAGCGAGCAAAAGGGCCAGCCGTACTCAGCAGCACTCGGGTTTGAGCAACCATGTCCGCGATCGCCGCTTCGTCCTGACTATCAGCAACCAGCACATCAACGGGGGCACCGACTTCAGCACGAACGGCTTCCAGCTTCTGGCGGTTTCTCCCCGCGATCGCCCAGCGTACCTCTCCTCCAGAGGCATGGTTGACAAAGTATTGCACCGTCTGTTTGCCGACAAAACCACTGGCACCGTAAAGAATGACATCATAGAGACGCTCAGACATGACAGAACCACTCCTAGGCACAGGCTGCACTGGCTACTATACTCTTTCGAAGCGATTGGAGGTCACATGGCAACTTATCTCGTCACAGGGGCAAATCGGGGCATTGGTTACGAGTACTGTCGGCAACTGCAGGCTCAAGGCGATCGCGTCATTGCCGTCTGTCGCAGCACCTCTGAGGAATTGCAGCAGCTCGGGGTGCCGGTGGAGGCAGGCATTGACATTACCTCAGACGTTTCTGTGGCAGATCTACAAAAGCGCCTGGGTGACAAGGTCATCGATGTTTTGATTCACAATGCAGGCATCATTCAGCGCGTGACGCTGGACAACCTCGACTTCGACAGCATCCGAGAACAGTTCGAGATGAATGCGTTGGGGCCTCTACGAGTCACACAGGTACTGCTGCCCCACCTGAAAGCAGGCTCCAAGATTGTGTTAATGACCAGCCGCATGGGCTCGAACTGACAAGTCAGCGCTTCGCTATCGCGGACAACACCTCAGGCAGTTCCTATGGCTACCGCATGTCGAAGGTGGCGTTGTTGATGGCAGGCAAATCCCTGGCTCACGACCTCAAACCTCGTGGCATTGCCGTGGCGATTCTGCATCCTGGCCTGGTGCAAACCCGGATGACGAACTTTACGGCCAGTGGCATTACACCGGAGGAGTCTGTGCAGGGGTTGTTAGCTCGAATTGAGCAGTTGACGCTGGAGAACACAGGCACGTTCTGGCACGCCAATGGAGAAGTATTGCCTTGGTGACGACACTGCTTTGATCTCACTCAAGTGTTGGAGGCGATCGCAAGGTTCACCGTCACAAACAACATCTTCCTGCTGGAGTCTTGCTTGCCTCTTTGGCCGAGTGATGTGGGTAGAAGAGATGGCAAAATGGCTGAAATCTCTTGAGTATGCCTTGCGCCATGAACCAAGAAGAAGTCACCCGCCAACAGTTTGACCGGACAGCTCCAGCCTACAGTACAGCGTCGCTGTTTATGCGCGGCCAAGACTTGCAGTGGCTCGTGGAAGCCGCTCACCCAAGTCCTGATTGGCAGGTACTGGATGTGGGCTGTGGTGCAGGACACACGGCCTTTGCCTTGGCTCCTTTCGTTCAGAGAGTGATAGGCGTCGATCTCAGCGCTGGCATGCTAGCGGAAGCAGCGCGCAACTTGAGCGATCGCGGACTGAGCAATGTTAGGTTTCAATCTGCGATCGCCACTGCCCTCCCGTTTGTGGATCAGCAATTTGATTTAGTCACCTGCCGCTTTGTCGCCCATCACTTCCCGGCGCTCGAACCCGCCTTGACAGAAATTCACCGAGTCCTGAAGCCCGAGGGACAGTTTTTAGCCGTGGATGTGATTGCGCCCGAAGATCATGAGTTGGCTCACTTCATCAACCGTATTGAACAGTTGCGAGATCCCTCCCACTACTGGGAGTGGCAGCTCTCTCAATGGCGCTCTGCGATCCGCTCAACAGGGATGAGTTTTGAGGCACTCAGGCAGTGGCGGTTGCCCATTGACTTTGAGGATTGGGTGACTCGACAACAAACACCGCCTGCGGCTGTAATCCAACTGGAGGAGTGCTTAGACGACGCACCGCTAGCGGTTCAGCAATCCCTCGTGATAACACAAGCACCACAACGGACGTTTCAACTTTGGGCCGCGCTGAGGCGAGGGGTGCCTGTCCCTAACAGTTCTCCTCTCTAGTCAGCATTGATATCCTTCTTTGTCCCTTTCCCTGAAGTGCAATCCTCCCAATGTGTCCAGGGGAAGTTGCCGCGCGATCGCCTCTGGTCACGCAGGTTGACACTTCACAAACTGCGATTGCCTCCCGCTCCTATTGGGAGTGGAATCGTGAGGATTCACGCTTCTCCTTTGTCTAGTCTCCTTCTCTCCCAAGTTTTCAGTCACCATCGCGTTGGGCGGAGACAGCAGAATACTACAGCATTCAGCGACCCTTCTGAAAAGCCTACCTGCTCATAGCCAGGCATGACTTCGTCATTTGACTGCACAACGTGAATGATTTAACCATTCTGGAAAAATGCGAGTCAAGTTGGAGTTATTACTTGCTGCAAAGATCGCCAACCTCATGCTCAAATTTATTACTTATCTAGCTATAATCTCGCTTCTAATCAGTGGTTTTGCTCGACCAACTGCGGCCTCGTCTATCTCAGTTAAAGCTCAAAGCGCTAAAGCTCAAACTCTCTCAAGGCCTTCGATAGGGCAGTGGCGAGTCCGCCTTGTAACAGGTGATATATTAACGGTACTTATTACTTCAGACGGCACGCTGTACTTGCTCGATCCATCCAACAATGAAGCTACTGAGCTAGTAACACAGATCAATAAGATTTCGGATGTTGGGAGCATTCCTACAGGCACCCAAATTTCAGAATCCTTTGAAAATCAGATCAAGATAATGACACAGTTCGAAGCTAGACTATATGTCCGTGCACTCAATAGGGCGCAACAAGCATTCCATTTGGAGGAAAATCACTTTGCCTCTGATGTACCTTCTCTAGGCATGTATCAAGACGGAGATAATGAAAATTACAAGTATTCTGTCACGCTGATTGGTGAAAGAGGAGTAGCCCAAAGTATTGGACTTGCAAAAGTAGAAGGCCTGAAAAGCTACGCAGGTATTGTGGCAACGCGAGGAAGAGGAATTAGTGGAGCGATTACAACCATGAGTATTCTCTGCCAGAGCAATCAACCTACTACAACATTGCCTCCAAAGCCGTCTCAAAGTGAAATAGATAATTTGAGGTGTCCTGCTGGTTATTCAATTCTAGATTGATAAGTGGGGTGCTATCCATCATCACATATTCAAATTAAAGGTTTTGCCATCTTTTCTGGAGTTCCTAGAAACCCATAAGATATTGAGAAGGTGCAGCTTTCGGGAGGTGTGACGTGCCCATCAATATTTTGACGTGCTTAATTGGGCTGTTGTTGGCTTTAGCTGGATGCGCGATCGCTTCTCTACATCTTCAGAACTACGCTCGCCATTACTTACAGGGAATTCGATGATTTCTTTGCTTAAGCTACAGCGAATCCCATGGCACTTCATCCATGTACCCACGCGATCACCACAACTACTGACGGGAATGCCCTCTCCAATAAAAAACGATCGCTCCTGCATCTACAAAGAGGGGCGATCGCTTGTTTGAGGCGGTTGATTGAACTTGAATCGTCTGTTGTAGCAACCTTCTCGCCCATTCCAGCTCAGGCAGGAATGATTCAACCAACCCCTGCGCCAAAGCGGCCTCAACCCTGCTATCCACTTCAGAGCCGCGATCGCCTGGTGAAATAGCAGTGTCATTGGCGGGATGAGAGTTACCGACCTGGCTAAAGCGATCGCAAAGTAACCACAAATGACAGCAGCTCGAATTCCTACTATGTCTCATTTTCTATTTCGATCAGCGCGATCGGAATGCTAATCAAAGACTATTAAATCTACCTTGGTTCAGTACTCTACTCAAGCTCCTCAACTACAGCCGCCGCAGCCTCAATCTCATGCTGTAAATCTTCAACAGAAGGAAGCTTGGTCTTGAATTCGTCAGGGAGTGCAGCGGTAGTTCGGTATGTAGAGACACTGATTGGTTGCGTCAGGCCACGAAGTGAGTATTCAACTACAGACTTGTTTTTGGAACGGCAAAGAATGATTCCGATCGTCGGATTGTCATGGGGACGACGTAACTTGTCATCAATGACGTTGACGTAGAAGTTGATCTGCCCTGAATACTCAGGCTTAAAATCAGTGGTCTTCAATTCAATCACCACAAAGCAGCTCAGACCAAGATGGTAAAAGAGGAGATCAATGAAAAACTCATCCCCCTCAACTTCAAGCCTGTACTGACTCCCTACAAAGGCGAAGCCCACACCCAGTTCCAGCAAGAACTTTTGCATGTGCTCAACTAGGGCATGCTCTAAATCCCGTTCCAGGGCTTTTTCCCGGATGTCAAGAAATTCGAGGTTGTATTCTGACTTCAGCGGACTTTGGGCCAAATCGGATTGTGGGGCAGGCAGTACCTCTTGAAAGTTTGTTAGTGCACCACCTTGGCGATCGTAGAGATTCGTATCAATCTGGTGAACTAAAACACTGCGGCTCCAGCCATTCTCAATCGTCTTCTGGATATACCAAGTCCGACGCTCTGGGTCTTTTAGCTTATCTAGAATGATGCAGTTATGCTTCCAGGGAATTTTTGCACCAAGCTGGTGCAGAATTGCTTCATCGGGATAAGCCTCAGCAAATGACTTCATATAGTTGAGGTTGCGAGGAGAGAATCCTGCCATCTCAGGAAACCCTATCTTGAGGTCACGTGCCAAGCGATCGACGACTTTCGCTCCCCAACCCTCCTTATACTGACGCTGAAGGATTTCTCGCCCAATTTGCCAGTAGAGCAGAACCAACTCCTGGTTGACTGCCAAAGCCGCTTTCACTTGAGCAGAGCGGATTCGTTCCTTCAAATCTCGGAAGAAGTCATCGTAATTTTCAGGAAACAGAGATGTTTGTTTTGGCATAATCCAGTATTCTTAGCGACTCAGCCATCCTTGCTAATTTTTACTCAGTAAACGTTCTAGCTCATTCAACAACTTGGTTATCCGATCGCACTGCTTCCGCTCGTTCCAAACTCGACCTTTTTTGAGCCATTTTGTAATTGCTGGCATACGGTTAACTAGTACACACTCAGGCATGGAGGGGGAACAAACATAGCTCAAGCTCCCTTTGGACAAACGTTCTAAGCAGCTAGCTTGTAGGAAAATCCGAAGAAGACTTGGAAATTCAACAACGAAATTAGTAGGGGTTTAGCTTCAACTGTTGTGGGACTAGAAGGCTTAATTAACTTAGGTTTTGGGTAGGTTTGTCCCACTCCCAGCACTCAGGTTTTACTTCCAACTCTGAATCTATCTTTGACTCTTGAGCTCTCGCTTTAATCCCCTTTAGAGGGACTCTGTGTTCCTGACCATTCAAATACTGCAGGCTGGTACAGCTCATGAATCGCTGCTAGAGCTTCTGAGGCCTGAGACGCAGGAATACGGGCATTGTGAAACGAATGTCGGAGCAAATACTCCATCGATTAACTTCCTACTTCAATCGATGGCTAATCCCACCACATAGCAATGACAGGGGCGCAAATCGTGTTAGCCTTCCATTGGTCAAGTTGTTGGGCCATTTTCTCTTCCCCTAAAACTTCAATTAAGGGTGTCAGATGACCCAAAATTTTTGCTAAACGAGTTCGGTCATAAACTTCACAATCATCTGCTTGCCACTGTTTTGCTAGATCCAGCAATGCAGGGACACAGTCATCCTCTGCGCTCTGGATGTATAACACATCATTCTTGAATAGCCGATCGTCCTGCGCGTAAACGAGCATTTCTAAAAGCCGAGTAATCAGTGCCTCGTTGGTTTTCTGATAAAACTCCAGATCAAAGACTAGCCATCCCAGCCAAAATTTCTTCCAAAGCTTTGGCTGTGCATAAAGATCCTGGACAATCTGTTCCGGCTCAAAGCTATTGAAGCGTCGTTTGAGTAGTAACGCCGTCCATAAATCCTGTGTTGTGGCATCTCGCAGCGGTCGCTCAGGATTATACATTTGTCTCAAAAATAGAGGGACGCTCAATCACAAACCACTCGTGGTAAACAATCGCAATAAAGAAGTTTTCTAGGCGATCGCACACAGCTAGGAAACCGGAGTCGTACCAATTTTGGCCATATGTTGTGTCCTGCAAAAATAAAGTTAATGAACGCTTATCAGCACTCAAAATATCTCGCAAAATGGTGATGTTGGGATGATGCTCTACATCAACCGGCAATAACACATGATATTCCCCAACCGGCAAGAATTCAGGGTGACTATATTGCAGTATGGATTCCCAGGCTTCGGGACCCTCATGCTTTTCTAGAATCCTGTCCCAACGTATAGATCTAACTTTTTCTAGCGTTGCCTCAGGCAGGTCAGCAAGCTTCATTTCAATCCTCCGGTGGAGTAACACGTTAAATAAAATGAGTTGCGTGATATCAGTCGAGATGGTTCAAATGTATCATTAGTCAAAAGGAAAATCTGCCAATTCAGGAGATGTTCTCAGGTAAGACTGTTTGGAAGCGAATCAAGCTCTCATTCTCCTGAATCCTTAGCAAATTAATCTACAGAAGCTTAGGGAATTCCTTCGTCACTAACCCAAATCAGCTCGGTCAAGGGCACCCTATGCTCCTTTGTTGTTTGAGGATGCTGGAGTAGAGCTGTAACTCCCTCTAGTCGCTTTACAAGCCAGCAGCAAGCTTGCTGCAACTGCTGCACCAAACTGCCGACCTTAATTCTTGTGGTTTGGGCACAGCGATCGCCTTCTCCCTGGGAGAGCTTCTCCGGTATCAGGACATCGCTTGCCTCTTCTTCTGAAGTTTGGATCTGCTCTTTTAATTCCCTATCTAGCCTCTTTGATCCCTCCAGCGAGTAATCTGAATCATATATATCAGGGGGTGGATCAGGGAGGGTACTCGCGGCAGTTAATAAAGGTGCTGATTCTATCTGAGCTGTCTGAGTAAGAGCATCTCGTTGCTGCCATTGGGCAAAGATGGCCTCTCGCTCATCCTCTGGCGGTTGATAGCGGTAAACTCTGATTCCTCCGCGCCTTCCATCGGGTGCAACATCTCGGCCCACACAGGTTAATCTCAACCCCAATTTGCCCAGTAATGCCTGTACAACCTCGATCGGTGTCATCTTCTTGGAGATCGTGAGGTTAAAAACGGCTTTGAGGTCATGAGCGTACTGAACTGCGTAATGGTGGAGCTGCTCTACATCGGGATCACTGGCTCGAATCGGTCGCTCCGGATTTAGAAGATTGAGAACTCCTAGCACCTTCAAGGTTTCGACTTGAGCTGTCAGCAGGCGCACATCCTGTAACGCCACCCTGCCATCACCCCGCTCGAGGTGTCCTTGCCACTCCTTGCGGTCTCGCAATTGGACGAGTGCCGGGTCATGAGTCAAGTAATAATGCAACTTCAGTTGGCTATACCAGCCTGCATCATCTTTAATCTTCAGGTCTGGGGTAAGGGAAACGGCATAGCGGCGCTCCAACTCATATTTGTGTTGGACATGGCGCTCATCCGGAGTCTTCGCTCGTTGGTCTTTGAGTCGCTCATACTCACTGGCGCTGATGCCGGGGGCATCAGCGATCGCCTGGGCTTCTCTGAGGCGACTACTGTCTTGAATCCCTTTGAGGTCTTGAACCACCTGTTCAGCCATAGCTTTATCCTGTGGTTGAAGCAGGTCACCGCTCACGGTCGTAACCTGATGGCCTTCCATCACCAAACCATTGCGAAACTCGTTGCGATAGCTCCACAGCGATACGTTGACGCGAGCCGCCATTTTGGCCCAACTCCGCAAAGTGATCGGGTCGGTTTGGACATCAAGGTCGAAATCGACTTCCTTGAGTAAAGCAATACTGTACTTCACCGCTTGGGTGGTGGCGTGAATGATATCTTGGTAGCAGCAACTGCCGTTTCCTACTTTGCCGGGGCCAAACCGAGCGGCCCAAACGAAGCGAGGCACTGGCTCTCGGACTCGGGCCAAAGCCTGCCGAGATTCAGCATCGGGAGTGACTCCTTGGAAGATGCCAAATACAGCTTTGAAATGCCCTCGCACATCAATGGAGACACCAGTGCCGATGGTTGGGGTTGCCAGGACGATGTCGTAGCCGGTGATGGCTTGATTGAGCCGTTCGACCATCCCGTAGGCGGGGTGCTGGGAGTCTGCGACGCTCTCAGAGTCGATGCGGAGAATCCGTTTGTTGGGGTAGCGGGACTGCAAGTAAGTTTCGAGGTTTTTAGAACTCCAACGACTGCTGACCTTTTGGGAGTCCAGGGCGACGAATACGGCACCCTGCTCGAGGCAGTCCTCCATCTGAGCAATCAGGCTGGCTGGGTTCTTAGTGTCATAGAACGACACGGCCCATCCGATTTTGGGCCGCCATTGGTTCACGGCAATCCAAGGCTCGATCGCGGCTTCAGCTAAGCCTAGGAGGTAGTCAATGCTGACATCCGAGAGGTCAGCATCTTGAGCAATGATGAGCCCCCCACTGCCCAGCGCCACCTGCACCAAGTCTCGGAGGGTTTCTAGGATCTTGACTCGCTGCTCATAGCAGGTGCTGGAGTTGAGGGCGTGCCATAGTACTTGCTCGACTTCATCGAGGATGACGATCGCGCCTTTCCAGAACTCCGGGTTAAAGCGCGCTTGGGACGTGGGATGAAGCGAATCAATACAGAGTCCGTAGCCGAAGAGTCCCTGGGTATCGGATTCCTTCACCTCCTCAATCCAGTCGATGCCGAGGCTGTCGCAGATGGCACGACCTAACTGGATGCGGTGGGTGATGACCAGAACTTTCCGTCCGGTGTGGGTCGCTTGGCGAATCAAAGACTGGAGTGCCGTCGTCTTCCCGGTACCCTTGGCGCTTTTGATACAGGCCAAACCGGAACTGGGGTAGGGCAGCTCACCTAGGTAAGGCGTGTCTATGGTGAGGGTGGGTTGATAGGTCAGTGACCAGAGCTGGGAGGCGAGCCAGAACTGTAGGGGCAGGGCAGCGTCATAGAGGGCATCAAAGGGCTGAGGCCCCTGCGCCACGATAAAGTCATCCACCCCTTTTTGCGGACCGGGAAGGGAGAGCACCTGAACCACGCCTCCGGCACGCTCCAGCAGCTTGCCCAGTTTGGTGGTGGCTAGGTTGAGGTCTCTGATGGTTTTGGGCTTGGTCTCATAGTCGAAGCAAATGTAAACCGAGCGCTCAGCCGTGGCAAAGTGAGCCAGCTCGGGGATGAGGGTCTGGGGGGTTTTGCGGTAGCCGTTAAAAATACCGGGCAGGGCGATCGCGGCGTATCCCTGCGTGAGTAAACAACCTGCTTTCTTCTCGCCTTCGGTGAGGATGACGGGCACGTTGTACTTCCAAACCCAGTGCCAGAAACCGAGAGGGCGATCTTCGGGGGCGATCGCTAGGTTATAGCGCTGAGCGACTAGGGTCCAGATGTGGAATGGAACATCCAGCAGGACTAGGCGACTAGAGCCAGGGCCAAGGCTGGGACTGAGGTACTTTGCGGGTTTTCCTTTGGCGCGATCGAGGACCGGGGTGGCGGCATCCGGTTTGAAGCGGCCCCAGTCCATCCGCTGCCAGCGGTTGAGCGGGTCAACCCCACTAACCCACCAACCGCGCAGCTGGGAGCGGGGTTTTTGCCCAAAACGGGTGATGTTCCAGTTCAGTCTCTCGGCGATCGGGAAAAGACTATCGGCATAACTGCTGGTAGCCGTGTCGGTGAGGGTTTCGACGTTGAGCGCAATAATGCCGAGGTCAACGCCACTCTCTTGCCATTCTTGAACATGGTCTGCTGCGGCTCGGCAGAGCGGTGGGTTCAATGAGATGGTAACAGAAGCATTAATAAGGGCGAGAGAACCTGGCATTGGATCTTTTGCTCACTTTAGGGGCGAGATGGTGTGACCAGATTTTGCCAGAGATCATTCAGCGCGATGAAAAACCGGATCTATTACTCTATATTGATCTAGCCTGTAATCAAAGCTGAAAAGCTTACTACGCAAGGGTTTCAAAAAAAGATTATCCTGAGATCCTAGAGGAATTATCCTGAGATCCTAGAGATTTGATCCTAAGATTCTAGAGGTTTTGTAATCACGCTAAATTCCTTACGCTGTAGGGGTTTGAGAGCGATTTTTTAAATTATTCTTTTGATTACAAGTACCGCAGCGCCTGAGGGCTGTAATCAGCCCTCTATGTTGAGAACCAAGCGCAAGCGCGCCTCCTGCTCCGAGTTAGGAGTCCGTTTGCCTTTTTCCCAATGGTTAATTAAGGACTGAGAGACGCCCATCCATCCTGCCAATTTCCTTTGGTTCCACTCCTTGGCCTCCCGTGCCTGGCGGATTTGAGCACCGCTCAGGGAGAGAGCGGGCCTTGATTGAGGTGGGATGCGTTTGAGTTCAGTTTTAGCACCAATCAGTTCGGGGATCGGGGCTTTAGGCTTGATCGTGATTCCAGCAGCCAATAGGGTTTCTAGATACCCTTTAGGATTCCGGCCTTTGTGCCCAGGCCGAATCAGTTCTGAGTAGGACTCATCAAACTCAATCGACCAATCTAGCTGCATTAACAGCAACAGGGCTTTATCCCAACGCTTCTTCAAATCGAAAGCTCTGCGGGAATCTTTTCGAGCATTCTCAATGAGCGCTTTTGGCAGAATGGTTTCCAGCAGTAAACCCACCTGATACTTGCCGCTGGGATGAATGCGGCTGTCCATTGTGAGATGGATGGCCATCCGGAGCGCCAGTTCATCATGGTAGGGGTCAATTTTAAGAACTTCTTGAGCAATGTAGCCAAATTGGTAGAGTGCCTCTTTGAGCTTGCTTCCTGCTTTGTTGAGAAAGCGCTCGAAGATCATGCCAGGTTGAACTCCCAAGTAAATTTCTTCGGGTTGTGAGATTTTGCCGTCTACATCGAGTTGTCCGTGAGGGTCGATGACCACCGTCCACATCCGGCCCGTGGGAGTGCTGGCATCGAGTCTGCCTTGCTTGCTCCGTCCCTCAATCCATACCGTTCGGACTAACAAGCAGTCCAGAACAAAGGCGGCCTTGGCAATTTCATTGAGCTTGACATGCATGGGTAGATCGGTCCGCTTGTCCCAGCCAAGTTCCTTGAGAATCGCCGTGCCTTTCAAGACAAACCCGCTTTTCCAAGGTTCAGCCTGGTTCATGGTGTGAGCTGCAAACAGCAGATGCAACTTCACGGTGGTGAACCCGAATTTGTCAATAATCTGTTCAGCCTGTTCCCAAGGCAGAACCTCCACATCACCTGGGCTGCTAATGTAATGCTCGACGTAATTATTGGGGTTCCCCTTAGCTCGATGCTGGAAATATCCCAGCCCATTTTGATCTTGCTGCCAAAGGTCTTTCCGTAGCTGAGCGTAAATACTGCTAACCATTGCCACTGCCGTCGGGATCGTGGTGAATGATTCTGTCTGAAAGACTGAGGATTCAATTTTGGAGTACGTTGAATCAGCCGTCCCCTTCACTTCTAATTCTTCAAAGACCTTTGTCACGTTAGTACTCAGGGCTTCTAGGGATTCAAAAGACTCGCTGAAGCGTTCGGCGGCTTTTCTTAAAATAGTGGCTTTGGCGATTGCTTCCTCTGGTGTCAGTTGTCGAATCACTTGGAGGGTTAAGCCAAATTCAGCGTTGGAGACTCTTCGCCAAACCGTTCTATCGACCTGGGACTGGCCAAACCTCAGGAAGTAGGCAGGATGAAAAAACTTGGGGAGTTCGCCGTGAGAGCATTTGCGGTAGAGGGAGTCAGCTCCGACCTCGTAATAAAGCGTTCCCGATGGAGGGGTTGTTTCTGAAGAACCCTCGAAGGCAAAGACTTCTGGCCTTTGAGCGATCGCCTCTAAAACTTCGGCTAAATCCAGCAGTTGCAGCGTGGTCAGGCGAATCGCTGTTTTCTCTAAGTCTCGATCGGTTTCTAGCCCAATCAGGTTTTCCCCGATTTGGTTTAATCGTTCAACGACAAACGATCTCAGTTGAGCGCGTTCAATCAGTTCCATGCGCTAATCATCTGCATCGCAGTATCTCTACAGTTTTTTTCCAACCTTTGAGCAGCAGTCGTTGGGATTATTCTACCAAAGACCATCGTAGTGGTCCGCCTATACCGCGCTAGCAGTTAGGGGGTGGTGAGGCGATGCACGAAATCTCCTTGCATACCCGTTAGGGTTGCTGGGAGAGGATGTCGATGTTTTGAAACCCAATTTTTAGCAACTGAGCGCTCAAGCACGATTCAACCGAGCTTAAAGCACAGGTTCAAAGCACTCCACCAATGTTTCAAGTCAGCGCAATCGCGATCGCGCTGACTTGATCCTCCAGCGCTGCGATCCACTTAAATCCCCTACAGCCCCGAGGGTAGCAACCCTGGTAGTCAATGCACACAACCTCTAAGAACCTTATAAAACAAAGCTTTCAGAAAAGTTTTGCAATCTGCGGGCGAGTGAAACCTCGCATCCACGTCAGTCTGCCAAGATTTGCAATGAAGATTACCGGACTAGGTTTCATGCGGAGGAGCTTTATCGGAAATGGTGAGATTGAGCAGCCATCAGAGCCTCAACCATTTGCTTGAAGATTAACTGAAGCTTCTGTTTCGCGCGATCAAACTCGAGTACCTGCCAATCCGGTACAGAAGAATGCCCCAGTTGATTGGTATCCAGGTAAACCGGATAGCGAACTTCAATTTGTAACGCCTCAACCTGCGGCATCTGACCGTAGTATCGCGTGATGTAGCCACCGCTAAACACTTTATTGCGGACGACTTGATAACCTTGCGAGCAGAAGGCAGTCTCAACAATTGAGATGAAGGGTTCCGAACAGGTGCTGTTATTTCCATTGCCCAAGCAGATTTCATCCTCGATCAACCCCAGGAAACTGTGTAAATCCAACAGATATACCTTGCCGAATTGCTCAATCTGTTCGTTGAGCAAGCGTTGAAGCTGTTGGTGATAGGGCCGATAGTATTGCTCAACTCGCTGCTCAATTTCTTCTCGAGAGGGCAAGGTTTGATAGAGCGAAGCGTTCCATGCGGTCTTTTCGGCAATGACCGATTGCCAGAAGTTACCGAAGAGGGGTTCTTGCAGCGATCGATTGAGGTCAACCACATAACGGCTATAGAGGGTTTGCAGTACGGTAATCCCTAGACTGGGCAGAAAATCATAGAGTTTGTCGAGATGCCAATCTTGATTGGGTAAATACTGCTGGTAGGAAATTTCCAGACTGTCAACCATGTCCTTCGGTATCAGCAATCCACTGTGAGGCAGACTGGCAATGACAGGAATAGCTTGAGCGGTTGGCAAATGAAGCAGAAAAGGGGTTGGCATTGCTGGCTTAGTAAGTGGACCCATCCCTGGATCGTCTCATAGGAAACACTCAGGACCCCCTGAGGGCTAATGAAAGCGCCGTTGTTATAGCAGTCGTTCATCAGCTTTTCTGTTCTCATTCCCATTCAGGTGATTGACGTCAGCCCGATCCCAGCTTCGGAAGTAACAGGAGAGCTAGAATCAGGAATCCAGGTGGAAAACAGATGATAAACCTGTCTGAAGATGGCTACTAAGCTGCATCCAAGGCTCTAAGCTTGCTGCCGCATTCCCCTAACTCCTCGTGCTGTAATCTTGTCCTAGCGGATAAAAGATGGATGTCCACTAGGACAAAATTGGACAAACTCTTGGATGAGCGAGGGGGATAAAGGGCGTGATCAAAATCCTGCGATCGCTCATTGAGCTACCTGAAAAAATCAAAAAGCTCATCATTGTGGACATTTCAGCAAACCCGACGTGTTGCTTTCGGTGGTGGAGCGATCGCACGTTCACAAGTTTTTCACAGCACGTTACCCATTGGCCCAGTTTGTCATATTGATAGGAGGCAACGTTTATGCCACTAATCCTAAATGTTTCAGGACAGCCTCCGGTAACAGTTTTAAGACTTCTGACAGCATAGCCGGATCATCCTGGGCCGTCGCTACCATCCCCTGTACATCAGTTAAACAATCCGGTGTAAACCAGGCATCCAGAGAATCTGAGGGGGTAAGCAGGAACGAATCTCCTTTATTATTACGGTCACTGTTTACCGTATCAAGAAGATACACTTCAGCGAATCTGGCGGCATCTCGGGCTAGCCAAGCTGCAAAAACTGCCTCTCGACTATCTTCATGCCCCACGACTTGATAGACTCGCGTCTGCCTCCCTCGGGGGCCGGGTTGCCCGATCATTTCCAGGTGCAACCCCAACTTCTTTAGCATCTGGCGGGCTACTGTGACTGCAGAAGCGTTGGGATTGATTTTGAGGCCAAATAGCGCTTTGGTCTGCCATTGGTTAGCGCTCAGCCGCTCTTTCAGTTGAATCAAGTCTGCATCCGAGTTGCGGAGTTCACGTCCTGGGCGTAACAACTCTAGAATGCCTAGCCGTTCCATTCCAACAATCTGCTGGATCAGCAAAGACCCTCTCAAGTCAGGTAACCACACCGTGCCATTGCCACTGGCAATCGCGTTCTGCAAAATACGACTGTCTCGCTCCTCTAAATACTGACGACCGATCGCCAAATAGTAGTGCAGGCGAATCTGAGGCAGCCAACCATTGTCATCCTTCTCGGCTAAGTCAGCCGTCACCTCAATGCCGTAACGCTGATGGAGTTGATGCTTGCGAAGTTTGAAGCGTTCTGTATCAGTCTTCGCTCGTTGCTGCTCTAGAACGGCTGCTTCTGCATCGGTAATTGCCTCTGCCTGCTCTACACCTAAACATTCTTCCCGGTGTCCTGCGGTGGCCTCTTGCTTCATGGCATCTCTTTCCTGTTTCAGTTGGTCTGAATCAGCTGCCGCTTCTGGGCTCACGGAGAGGAGGGTATGTCCTTCCTCCTGAAGCCCTTGTAAGACAGTGTTTCGATACTTCAGCATGCCCGCATTGATACGACAGGCCATCCGCGCCCAAGTGCGTTCATACGCTGGATCAACGGGGGTAGCAATATCATCGAAATCAGCGTTCATCAATAGTTTCAGGGCAATTCGGACTGCTCTTTGCTGGCTCTTGAATAAGCTGTTAGGGTGAATTGCTCCGTTGCCGATGCGAGAAGCGCCACAGCGAGCAATCCAAACATGACGGTCTACCATCTCCCTCAGACGTGCTAGCGTTTGGCGCACCGAGTCGGTTACTCCCACGCCTTGGAAGCAGCCCCAGACGCTATCAAAATGTCCAACTAGGTCGATGGACACTCCCGTCTCAATTGAAGGTGAAGCAATCACAATGTCATACTCTCGCAGCACTTCATTGAGTTTAGAGATGCAGCCATAAGCCGGATGCTGGGGATTGCTGATGGTCTCACTATCAATTCTGAGGATGCGTTTCTCAGGAAATAAACGGCGCAAGTTGCGTTCAACATTGCGAGTGCCCCAGGTGGACTGAGGTTTTTGAGCGCTGAGTTGGATCAAGACGGCTTTGCAGGTGATTTGCAGATGCGCTTTCAAGCGACTGTACCAGAGGGCTGGGGTCGTCTGGTCGTAGTGGTAAATGTTAGCGCCTTGCTCTGGCTGCCAATCGTTTCGCACAATCCAAGGAGTCAGTTCTGGCTGCCCCGTTACTCCCTTAACGAGGTCGATGGAGAGGTCGGTGAGGTCGGCATCGGATAGGATCACCCGCCCTTTGCCATTGGGATGTAAGGCATTGAGCAACAATTGCTTCAATTCCCGCAGCACTGCCACTCGATGGCGCTTAACTTCCGTGGCGGCGTTGAGCGTGTGCCAAATCACCTGCTCCGCCTCATCCAGAATCACGAGGGGGTCTTTCCAGTGCTCCGCTTGGAATTTTGCTTGCGACTGCGGATGCAAGGAATCCACACAAACGCCGTACCCCAATAAATCTCCGGTCTGGGAATCGCGGACTTCCGTGACGTAGTTGATGCCAAAGCGATCGCAGAGGGCTTGACCGAGTTGAATGCGGTGGGTGAGGATCAAGACTCGTTGCCCCCGCTCGATCGCCTCTTGAACTAGAGCGATCATCGCTTCTGTCTTACCAGTCCCTTTTGGCGCTTTGAGGCAGATGAGCCTGGCTGAGTCTGGAATTGACAGCTCTCCAAGATATCGCTGGTTGACAACCACCTGAGCTCGATAGGTCAAAGAGCGATAGGTGTGAACTAGCCACTGCTCCAGGCTCAAGGCTTGCTCGTAAGCTTGGTCCCAAGCCGCTCGTCCCTGGTTCACCACCAAGTTATCCACGCCCTTGCCTTGCGCTGGGTCCCACTGGGCGATCGCCACTGTGCCCCCTGTTTTGGCTAGCAGTCCCGCCAAACTGGATAACGCCTTCGTGACCTTTTGTCGAGTCTGCTCTTTCACGTCTTGGTCAAAGGCTAGGATGTGTCGCCTGCCGCTTTGGCAGAATCGCTGGACATCGGGAATCAGATAGGGCAGAACAGCATTGCCCAAGGCATCTTTACTGCGATGCCCACCATAGACGCCAAACAGAGCGATCGCTACATAGCCATCGCTGAGCAGACACAGCGCCTTCTTGCCACCTTCAGTCCAAATAATTGGGATTTCTGGATGCCCCTCTAGCCAACGCCAAAAGCTTTTACCTGCGGGAGGGCAGTCACAACCATAACGGGCCGCAATTTTACGGCGAGTGGCCTGGTTGATGACTGGCAGGTAGGCACGGCTCCCACCCTGATAAACGCTTTCGTATTTGCGGAACTGTTGTTTCGTGGCGTCCCAATTCGGACAAGCTAATTTCGCTTGCCAGCAGCTCCCGTCCTCATTGAGGAAGAGGGCTCCATACTGCTGAGCATTGGCTTGCTGGCGAAAGCGCCGAAACTGCCAGTTGAGAGCGTTGTGGAGGGGTGTTTCCACCTCTCCCCCTGGCAGTTGCTTCAGGTTTGGCTCGACGGCGATCGTCGCTTCGAACAGTTCAGGGTCAATACCCGATCCTTGGCAAAACTCTTGTTCGATCTGTGCCCTAAACGCCTCTAGCGATCGAGGAGCATGGCAGGATGTCGGCGGCAGCGATCGAGCCTTGCGGTCAAAACCTAAAATCCGAGAGCCCTTCATTGCCCACCCCCTTGACTTTGGGAGAGAGCCTTGAACGAAGTAGGAACAACGACCCACCCACAGGCGGCAGAGCAATGGTTAACTTCCAGAGCGGTAATGCTGATGGGTTTGTGGTATTTAAGGCAGGTCCCGTCAGGATCTAGAAGGATTGCTGCTTTTGCTGTTTCTGGCGCAGACTGAATAGCAACTTGATAGATAACGTGCGATGCAATTCGTTGGGCCTGAGGTTGAGGAGACTGGGATTGCTTCAGAGCGAATTTTGGATTGGATGGAGGCTGGGGCTGTCGCAGCTCCTGAGAAGCTCCAAATAGTGAAGGTTGTGGCACTTGAAAGTTCCTTTGATTTGTGGGGGATCAAAGGAACCAGAGTCACCGAGGTTAACAATCGAACGGAACAACCATACCTGTGTCAGGAGGTTGCTTCGTCAAATCTTCAAAGATCGCTGAAAGTTGCGTCATATAAGCAATCCAGTGATATCCTGATGCAATCCCATAAAAGATGGGTTAGGATTGAAGACGAGGGCATCGATGCCCTTCCGATTGAACGTCGGGTTTTGCTGGGTGGCAAAATTAATTCCCTGGTTCCGTTATCGAACTCCCTCTGTCGATGCACGACGTTGGGGGTTTTGATTTTTAAGGCCTTAAGCTGCTTGTTCTTGTGATTGGCGGTGAGCGAGGTACGCCCGAATAAATTCAATCACTTGGGTTTGGTGAATTACATAACAAGCTCCTCCTTCTCTAGGAATGAATAAAAACTTTTGACCACCAAGAGTAGTGTACAGATGTTCTTGGTGAGTGGCTAATTTTGTCTGACCCCAAATCACGAGCACCTTAGCCATTGGCTTACGCACGCCTTTGGAACTGCCAAAAAAGTCACGTCTATTCTTCTTCAGCCAATAAGCTTGTTCGGATAGGTCAGTGAGGGGATCAGGCTTCAGTTTGTTCAATCCTTTTCGCTCTCGCTTGTAGTAGAGCATTCCTCTTGATTCGTTGTAAATGATGGTGGCCTCTCCAAACGAGCGGATCGCCAATAGTAAAAACTCTTTACCCGGAAAGCGAATCATCAAATCAATCGGTTGTTCTCTGCCAGGAACCTTTTGCAGTGGCAGAGTTTCAACCTGCTGACTTTCAAACTCTTCCAGAATGGCCGTAATCAGCTTAATCAAACGGGCAACTTTTTCCAGTCGGACCATCGGTTTCCATGCTAAGAGCAAACCTAGGAGGGCAATGGAGAACGTAGTCAGACCTGTCAGGATAGAGCCAAAGCCAATGGAAGTAATAATGGATGTCAGCTCGTCCTTCTCCAGCTCCAGCTTCTGCAAGATTTCGCGGTTATCAACAGGGGTTACATAGTCAGCAACCTCTTTTTCCTGGAGCTTTTCTTGAAGAATTTTCAGCTCTTGGAGAACGGCCCAGTTATCGATCGTTTCCGGGTAGTCCTTGCTTGGAGTTTGCAAGATAGGTGTGGTTGACATTAACTCTGACTCCTCCCGGCTGAGCAAACTTGATGGGCTGTCAAGTTTAAGTGTTTGAAGGTCGGAGACTGAATGGGGTCATCCCCTCGAAATTGCTTTGCTTGGTACTTGTCGTTAACGAGTTCATGAATGGTGAGAGTTGGTGCTTTGGGGAAGCCAATGTGTTTTGCTGCTCCGAGCCCTTCGTAATCGACTATCCAATATTTCAGCACACCTAAAGCTTGGTACTCCTTCAGCTTCCCGTCATAATCCTCACTGACAGAGCTCGGGCTGACGATTTCTACGACTAAAAGGCTAGGGCTCTGAAACACAGCTGTTTGTTTGAGTAGCTTGTCGGCTTCTACACGAGAGACGATCGCCAGATCAGGCAACCGAGAGCTATTGACCTCCGTCCTTTGTCCAACCTCTCGGAAGGTTTCCCACTCATCGGGGTCAAAATGGTCCTCAATTACTCGATCTAAAACTTGCTCCAAAAACTTGGCAATGCGGTAGTGCAACACAGTTGGGGGATTCATTAGATGTAATTCCCCTCGCACCAATTCATAGCGCTCCTCGCTCTGAGCGCAGATGTCGATATATTCCTCAAAGCTTACTCTCGGTCTAACTGCTACTTGTGTCATGGCGATCGCTCCTGCACCCATGCAAACATGCTATGGCCTTGCTGCCAGAACTTGAGTTGCAGTGAGTTTGAGATCAAGAAAGACGGATGAAATGTCTCAGGTTTGAGTAAAGCAAGTCTAAAATCTCTCCATTGAGACGGGGCGGATAACACCAAACTCTTTCGGCTGAATCCAATTTCCCAATGGCTATCACTTACAACTTGTGCAGTGAGATGTTTAAGTCTCATCAATCCGACCTTCCTTGTTGCCATTGCTTTGCCGAACTCGGTCTCGAAGTTCCATTAAAACTTCTGTTGGAACGCCTAAATCGTGGGCTAGTATTACTAACTGCCCATTAGTAGGCAATTCTCCGCAAGCCAGTTGGGTCAGAAACGCTTTTAAGTCAGTGGGAGCGGATGTGGAATTCTTATTTCCTTGAGGAATTTTGCCACTTTCGAGAGCTTCTCTGACCTCTCTTTCAATGATGAACGCTCCTAAAGAGGCAGGCTTATTCTCTTCAGACTCAGCCCACCGCTCTAGTGCCTCATAAATTCCATTAGGCAGCGTTAAGTATAATCGCTTCCCCTTTCCACGCTCGCTCACATAAATCCTCAACACTCGCTCCCTCAAGTTTATAGCAGCTTTTCCGTTGCTAGATCGTGGCTTTTTTTGTGAGAAGTTCATTTTTGTGGCCTACTAGCAACAAAAATGATGCTAACATAATTCGTAAGCGAACGAGAAACAAGTCGTAACGAACGCTCCAAACGCATTACGACCGCCTACGAATTTTTTAAGGAGAATGTGCCTAATGGACAGAACCTATGACACCAGTGCTGTTCAAGTTACCTACGAATCCCCTGAGATTGATTTTTCCTTAGTGTCTAAACGTTCAGAGAATCCTTCGCACGACCCTGCTACGAACGAGAACTCGGACGGGTGCGAACAGGGCTTTGAGAAGCCTGAACTGTCTAAACCTCGGTCTAGCAATAGTGATGAGTTGCTGGATATTGAGCATTGGAAACCGACAGAATCTCAGTTTTGCAAGGCGATCGCGGAGCATTACCAACAAGGGAAGCGGACGATTCAGAAGTGGTTTGTGGATCTCAGAGAAATTGCACCGTGGTTGGCTGAATCCGAGTTGCGTCTCAGCGACGATCGCTACACTCCACTTGCAGTTGAGCTTCTGGGCGATCGCTACTTTGCGGGTTCTAAGAAGAAGTGGGCGCAAGTGCTGACGGAACGCTTTGGCGATCGCGCTGCCGCCAATACTCCTAGTCCGGAAGCCCCAGCAATTCGCCCGGAAGTTTTACCCCGTGAGGGCCAGCCAGCGCCTGTAGAGCGCACTACGGCCTCATCACTAGTCCCCACCGGTGTGAACTATCTGACTGCGCTAGAGGAAGAAGAGGCGGAACTGCAAGCCCTGGAAGCCCAGGAAATCGAGCTTTTGAATTGAATGCACCAGAGCTACACCCGCTTGAATCAGAATCAAGCCCAGTGGGACAGAACCGCAGACCTGAGACGACAACGATTACTGCGGCAAACACGATTGGAAGCTGCTGCCCTGGCCACAGAGCTCGAAGCTGAGTTTGAGAACACCTTACGGGAAACTCAGTATCAGATTCAGCGGGGCAACGTTCCAGCGCCGGGAAAGCCTCAAGCGCAAAACCCCTCCTCGCAATCAGCTTAATCCTCCTGATTTTGATTGCAAGCCTGGTACTTTGGGCGATCGCTCCATCGCTGCAAATACCGCAAGTTCCACCCCACACTGGCTCAACCCAATGGAACGCTTCACCCCCACCGAAACCCTAGTCTTCCAAAATTTGGGACTCAACACTGCTGTAGAGGAGGTTGAACGCGCTGCCGTGAATTGTGAAATTGCTGGCTTTGCAACCTCAATCACGGCTCAGGAAACTCAACCCGCCTTTATCCGCTACCAACAAGCCAGAATTGCCCTCGCTTCGAAAATCCTTCGCTCTCAAACTCCATGAACACCATGCTCAACACAACTCCTCACCCCGCGATCGCCCTAGAAATCACGCTTCCAGAGTTGCTCTTCGACCAACTGCAACGAGTGCTAGACACTCATCCGACTGAGAGCCTGGATAGCTTGACCCACAAAGCCTTAGCGGTCTATCTGCTGCACCTCAAGCAATTGGAAAGCAACTGAATTATCCCAGCGATCGCCCTCCTCACCCAAACGGGTGACTACCTGCTCAAATTCCTGCTACTGGAGGCTTTCAACCATGCAAGAGTATCTACAACAACTCATTCACCATTCCCAGATGGGCTACTTATTTCCCCATCGAGTTGCCGTGGCCGCCTTTCGAGTCCCCAATGAATACCAATTAAATAAGCATCGTCCCAAGCTGGTCGAGAATCAGCACTGGTTCAAGATTAGAGGCACTGATCACATTGATCGCGTTTTTTACTCCTTGGCTGGATTGCTGTTGCTGGCTGATTTAGTCGCAACGCCGCAGGCTCAAGCCTTTAAGCAAGCTCTAATGCAGCACTGCCAAGGTGGAGCAATGGTCAAAGCGCCCCCCAACTTCCTTTACCACTCTCCTAGCGTTTCGACTGCGCTATACGCAGAGCCTGTGCCTCAAACCACCTTTGAGTCTGAGCTGACTCCAGATGACCTGCTGACCCCTGCTGATCCCGCTTATGAGCTCGCCCAGTATCTTCAGCCCCCAACTTCCTGGGGAGTTGAGCCTGGGATCGCTCCCTCCACCACTACGGCTTCCGAGATGTACCAGAACTCGCAGGATACAGCTGCTCTCATTTTTCAAGCCCAGCGGGTTGCCAGTGAACAAATCTTCCAAGCTCAGCGGTTAATGACACAGCAGCCAAAAACGCCGGACGTGCAGGTCACGGTTAACTTGTGGCGGAAATGGAATACTTGGGTGGACCAACAAGACATCTTTGCCTTCTCGTTGGTGGCAGCAGGAATGATTGGGATGGCGGGTTTCGGGAGTTGGTTACTCGTGAGCAGCGCAGTTCGTCATGCGCCCGATCCTGCCTCTCATTACAGCCCTCAAAGCTACTGGAGGTAGGCAGTGGGATAACGACCTTCATCGCTCCACTGTTGAACTTCCACCTCCGCGATCGCCTACCCCCTAAAGCCTCATTGTCAGCACCTCAAAATGCTCGATTAACTCAACCTCTGATCCCAGGAGATGACCAATGGCAAACTCTTCACGCAAATCTCGTTCCCGTTCCGCCAAAAATAGCGCTAGTTCCGACCCGCTAGAGGCTATCCTTTCGCCCCTCACGGGTGGCGGTCACAGAACCGTAGCTAATTTCAACCTCGGTGAAGTGGACCACGGTTTGAACTTTCCCGAATTTAATCCCAATGACCACTTTGCCTCAGACTTGTTCAGCGACTCTTCCCCCTTGCCGCGTACCTCCAAAGCGGAGGCAGATGTCGCTTGTGCCTCAATCGAAGAAAAGCGGCAAACGCTCAGAGTGGCTCAAGCCAACATTGCTTTGAACCAGGATGCCGCTGGCACAGGTGTGGCCTTCCAGAAGTTTGTGGGCACCGTGATTGACTATGGCACCACCAAAGTCAATAACCACACTAAATTCATCAACTATCAAACTGCCCGAACGAACCTTGATACCGCTCAAACCAAGTGGAGCCAAGCTCAAGAGCGTTTGATTCAAGAGCAAGCGGTTTTAGACGGCATGGTGGAGATGACGCCCCTGATTCGGGAGGAATGGGAACAGAAAAAGGTGCTCAAAGCCAGTCGAATCGCTGACCTGAAGCAATCGGTGTTTGAAGCGAATGCCAAGCTTGATGCCGACATTCGTCAACTGGCGAACGCCACTGTTTAAGGGAGGAGGCAGCAATGGAACGAGCCAAACTCCTACAACAACTGAAACAGCCGAAGCTGATTGCTGATATTGCGGCAGGTTCAATTGCTGTGTTGGGGCTGTTCGGCTGTTTCAGTGAGTCTCCCTTCACCCGCAATCTCTCTATTGCCGCACTGATGGCAGGTGTGAGTACTGTGGGAGCCAACAGCGCGATCGCCCAGCTCTACGCGGAATGTGCCTTGAATGCGATGGACAAAGAGCTCAGCCGCCAGGACAATGCCCTGGAGCTGTCAGAAGCTCAGGTGAGCGAACTCGCCCACAAGCTGGAGGAGTGGAAAGCCTTCTGGGGACACCAGCAGAGACATGGAGAAGCCCTGAAGCTGCAACTGGTACAAGCTCAGACTGCTTTATTTGAGCTGCGCTCTGAAAATGGAGAGCTCAACAGCCACATTGCGCTTTTAGAATCAAACCTTGAAGCTTGGCAGCAACGCCTTCAAAGCCTCACCATGCAGCAAGAGCGCGATCGCCAGCAAGCTCAGACTTCCATTGAAGCTTTAGCAGTTGGGGTCAAAACGACGATGGCAGCAGCAGTGGTCGAGTACCGCGATCGCCTGCTGAGTTCCATTGAAGCAACCACTGGCCAACGAACGGATTTGGTGCCGCAGCTAAAACGCTTGGCTGCTGAAGTGAAGCACGTGGCTACGGACCACCTCAACCACATCACAAACCTCTCCCCCTCTAGTGACCTCAAAGCGTTTGTCGATGAAGCGCTGAGGCTCCTACAGCAGGAGTTCGAGGAGCTTTCTGCCCTTAAGGTGAAGTATCGCAACGTGATCAACACTGGGGACAAGCTGCACTACCAGTCGCAACTGGCTGAGAAACAGGTTGAACTTGATGAATTGCAGCAAGGATTAACGCGATTCCAGCAGGACTTCATTCCCAGAAGTCAGCATGAAGCAATTTTGAGCGAGTTTCAAGTCAAAAAGGATGAAGTGCTCAGTTCTCTGGCTCAACAGGTGGAAGCCCTGGAAGTTGAGTTGAACGGCGATACCGATGCCTACATGCAAAAGCTGCTTCAGCAGCTTGACCGAGCCACCCGTGAAATTGCCAACCTCAGAGAACAGGTAGACCAGCTACGAAGGCCGCAGACTTTCAGCCCTGCCACCCGAGATGACCTGCGGATGGGGAATCAAATCATTGAATATTTCTGGCTGCATGGCATTCTCCTAGACCGCGCTGGGAGTGAGTACTGCAAGCACGAAGCCACGCTCTACTTCCACAGCGATCGCAACCCTCGGTTGATTTTGACCTCAGAGTTGAATGAACACGCCGAGAAGCTGACCCAGATTACACGTTGCCACAACGAAAAACCACCCGAATTCAAATACGACCCAGAGTCTGGGTTAATGTCGATTTGGCTGCAACTGTCGCAAAAACCGCCAGTGGATACTAGTGCAGTTCTAAAGACCATTGGCTCCGCTCAAGACTTCCTCAAGTACCTCAGCAGCAACCCGATTAGCTACCGAATTATTGGCGACAAAGGGAGAGGCAAAACCCCGTTAATGGCAGTCATGGTAGCCCATTTCCTCAAGATCGGGGGACGCAAAGGCAACGTTCCCAATGGCATGAAAATGTCGAAGCTGCTAGTGGGTGTGTCTTACCCCAATGCCGATTTCTCTCAGAAGGATAAAGGGCGTTACCCGCTAGAACCCTTTTTGTTTGCTCGCACTGATGAGCAGTGTAAAAAGGCGATCGCTCAGATTTACCAGGACTATCAAATGCGCCGTGATCCTACCAAGGGCGAGTTTGTGGATAACTTCTTTCAGCTTTGGGTGATTGATGAAGCCGACAACACGCTGGACTTTTCGGCAGAAGGATCTGCGAGCAAAATGCGCTCCATCTTCAACGATGGCGGTCACGCCAACATTGGGTGGATCTTTGCTGGGCAGTCCGTGAATACTAGAGTGCTTAGAGGCTGGACTAATGACGACCGCAAAAAATCAACTGAGATCATTCTGGAAGCGGCGAAGATTAGAGCCTGGGCAGAAGAGTATGGCTCTGACTATTACAGTAGCGATCGCTTAAAATCGCTGCTGGCGAATGTGGATGCGATTCGAGAAGTGATTGAGAAAGAAAACGCCGCCATCGGGGATGAAGCTAAGCGATTGCGAATTGCCTTAGTGGCTGATCCCATTTCTCCCAAACTATTTTTGCTACCCAGTTTTGATAGTGCTGAGTTTGACTTGGAAACCTACTTGGAAGTACGTAGAGAAGCAGATGGAATTTTGTCTGGAACAGGGTCCAATTTATTCCAAGCTGTCTCTAATACGGTAAACCAGAGTCAAAGCACAGTAAGCAATTCCACGATTCCAGGAATTCCGGTGGAATCGCCCCATGTGGGGGTCTGTCCAGAATGTGGAATGGAGTCCAGCGATCGCAAAGGCAAGCCAGAGGCAGGTAAACAACGATACTTCTGCAAGAACCCAAAATGCAGTAAGAAAACTTTTACAGTACCACTCAAACAATTGCTGAACTTGGATTAGAACATGCCAAGACTTGCGTTTGAATTACGCTGCAAGGGAAGCGATCGCCTAGATATTGAAAACGTCTACTCTTGCCCTGCCAGAGTCCTCACACGTATAGGTTTGTAGGGAAGTTGACGCTCAATTGACAAAATTCTCAATTATGAAATGCACTTTCAATGTTTCAGCCACTCACCTCTATTAGAAGCAAAAGCTGTAACCCTAGTAAAACCGCTCTCCACAAAAAACTTACACATGTGAGCTGCCAGAGTCCCCTAAACTTTTGAATGTAGATGTGGAGCCTGCTAGTGGTAAAAGTTATCGCACTATTCAATCAAGCGGGAGGGGTTGCCAAGACCAGTTTGACGATGAATTTGGGCTATCAGTTGGCTCAGAGAAATCGTCGAGTGCTACTGGCCGATATGGATCCTCAAGCCTCTTTGACTACGTTTATGGGATTGGACGTATATAACCTGTCTCGTACTATTTATAATGCTGTGGTTTTGAGCGAGGAGATGCCAATCTACAAAGGTATACATAGAATGGATCTGGCTCCAGCTAATTTGAGGCTTAGTGCAGCTGAGTTGGAATTAGTTGTAGCAGATATGCGAGATCTCCGTTTAAAGGAAGCTTTAGCTCCGTTCCTGGATTCCTATGATTTCATCCTGATCGACTGCCCACCTAGCCTTGGAATTCTCAGCTACCTGAGCCTTGTTGCGGCTACTCATACGTTGATTCCCATTCAAACGCACTACAAAGCATTGGTTGGAACGGACCTATTGCTGGATACAGTTTCTCGTGTGCGTGCTCGTGCTAACAAATCCTTGAAGATCGCTGGGATCGTTCCTACAATGCACGAAGCACAAACAGTTCAAGCTAAGATGAGCCTCCAGACAATCGAAGATCAGCTATCTCAAGTAGGTAAGATATATCCTCCTATTCCTCGCTCTATTGCGTTTGCTGATGCATCCCAGGAACACCTTCCACTTGCCCTTTTTGCACCTAAGCATCCTGCAATCGCAATTCTGGATATCATTGCTCAAGGGGTAGAAGAGTTGTAATGGCAAGAAAACGAACAGCACAACCCTACCAGATGCGAAACGTGGGTGGCTTGCTAGAGGAACTGGGCAATGAACCTTCTACTGAGGTGCCTGTCGGTAAAATTCGCCTACCAAAGGATCAGCCTCGCAAGTACTTTGACTCAGCGAAGATGCGTGAACTGGTGGAATCAGTGCGTGAGTACGGCATTATTGAGCCGCTGCTAGTACGCCCATTGGCCAATGGGGAATACGAGCTTGTTGCTGGAGAAAGACGATACAGAGCTGCAAAAGAGGTGGGGCTAGATACAATTCCCATTGTTAGCCGAGATTTGAATGACCAAGATGCTATCCGCATCGCTCTTGTAGAGAACCTGCAACGGGAAGACCTCAACCCTATTGAAGAAACAGAGGCTATTCTAAATCTCTTCTCTATTGAGTTGAACCTCAGTAAGGAGGAAGTGACCGCTCTTCTAAACCAGGTTGCCAATGCAAAAAAACGAGGGCAGGAGTTGACGGGAAACGTTTCACGTCAAATTGAGCAAGTTGGCGAAGTGCTCTCTAGCATTGCTGATATAACTCCTGAAACCTTTCGTACCACCCGCCTTCCGCTATTAAATCTTCCTCCTGACATCCTCGATTCCCTCCGTCAAGGGCAGATCGAGTATACGAAAGCGAAGACGATCGCCAAAGTTAAGGATCCTGAACAGCGGCAGGCACTCTTAAAGCGGACGATTGATGAAGGACTTTCTCTTACACAAATTCGTGCTGAGATTACTGCAGGAGGACAAACCAGTGATAGCGGTCAATCTCCTACCTTGAGAGATGACTTCGACAGAATATATGGAAAGTTGAAAAAGTCTGATGTTTGGAATGACAGCAAGAAGCAAAATCGGCTCAAGAAGTTAATGACGGAGATTGAATCCTTGCTAGACGGAAAATAATCTTTAAGCAAGTTCTATAATGTCAGCCTACAACCTGTTCAGCTCCTTCAAATAAGGATGAGGAGCTTTATGCAGAAACTATCTGAAGTTCAAGTCTTGTTAAGTGGCGGAATAGACTCAACAGCTTTGGTTGCTTTCTATCTTTCGCGTAATACCAATTCTCTAAATTCTGGCGACAGATAGAGCATCCAAGATAGATTGCCGTCCCGTAATCGATGCCACGACTTCATCCGTCAGTGCCTCCAATCGCACTTTTAACTGCTC
>NZ_JACJPK010000009.1:0-4827 GCF_014696035.1 Trichocoleus sp. FACHB-262
TGATGGGGTTCAAGCCTTTCAACAGTGCTAGACGAACCTTAAGCGGGACCGAAGCGATGAATATGATGCGTAAAGGACAGGTTCAAGATGTTGAGAGAGGCGGTGTGCGATCACAAGTAGAATTCGTGTCTCAAATTTTCGGACTTGCTGCTTAATAGAGTCTAGAGTCGGTCAATTGTTTGTGCCTCAATAGTTCTTGCGACAGAACCGGCTGGTAAGGGTCAGGAGCCACAGTTGTAGACGAACTGTCTTGACCCGGATGAGCAGTGCCGGGGTGCCCCTACGGGTGATTCAAGAGATATCCGGACACCTCAGCTTGCAAGCGCTTCAATGGTATCTTGGGGTTTCAGAGTTGCAACTAGAGGGGCGATCGCAGCTCTTAATTTTTGAGGGGCTGACAGTTGCGATTGAAGTATTTGTTTAAAGGCAGAAGCGCAATGACAGAATGAGCTTTTCGGCGGTTTCAGCAGAGCAATCGCCTCAGGGGCAAGTCCGTTATGAGCCAATCGGCTTTGAACTTCTCCCAAGCAAATTTACCCTCTCCCAACTGAAAATCCTGTATGAAACTGTGTTGGGAGTATCTCTAGATAAAGGCAAATTCCGCAAAGAAATTCTCAAAAAGGATTTGCTAATCGAGCTGGACAAAACCCAAATCGATGAATCAAAGTACCCTCAACTCAAAGAAAAAGGCTTCAATTTTGAGATTTAGTTAGGAATTTTTCTTCCATCCGTTGTATCCAGTTTTGAGTACCCAGCCTTAGCAAACCGAGGTTTAGCTTGATTTGTCTCAATGAGCCTGGTTGAATTCCCTGGCTACCCTGTGGCTGATCCAACAGCGTCAGTTCAGCTATGCGATCGCTCTGATCCATCACTCCTCATCGCCTGCAACCTTAGAAAGATCTGATGAATCGCTTCTTTTGTGCTCTCTTACTAGGAACTAACTTGGTTGTTCCCTACCTCAATCTCTTGGCGCTGCCAACTCAGAAGGCGGTCGCCCAAGAAGTTTCTGGCCCAGTTCTCGCGCAGGCTTCCCGCATAGATGTAAGTGTTCTGCGCCAGCAGCTAAAGGCGCAAGATTGGCGGGCTGCTGATGCTGAAACTCGCTGGATTTTGGAGACTTGGGTGCATCCTAAAGGTGATATTTTTAGCTCACCCCTCGCCACTAATATTCCCCCGGAAGTGCTGCAAACCCTAGACCAACTCTGGACAGACGCTAGCGGCGGGCGCTTTGGCTTCAGTGCTCAGAAACAAATCTGGGATCAGGTGAGAGCCAAACATCCTGACAATACAAATACTGCGGCTAAAGCCTTTGGCGATCGCGTCGGCTGGACTCGGTCAACTCCTGACCCAGAGAACTTTGTAGCTCCGGAGTGGTTGACTGAGCCAGAGCTAAAGTACTCGCGGCAAGCTCCCGTGGGACACCTACCTTGGACAGGTATTTCGTGGGAGCGCATTAGTGGCATGCTCAATGCTCAAAGCTGTGGCAGCTGTATGATCGATGCCCTCTATCTGCAAGGCGATCGCTTCAAACGTTACCTACCTGTTCTGTTCGGCTGGCTCTCTACGGCTCTAGAAGCTCCCTTACCCACTGAAGGTAGCTGGACTCAAGCCCGTCTCGCCCGCTCCATCGACCTGCGATCGCTTTACTCCAACAAAAACTGCCCTGCCTATCCGGTGGCCCAAGCCATTAGCCCCGACAGTAAGCTTCTGGCGATCAGCAGCTATAGCTATGAGGACTCTTGTAATGGAGGAGCCAACAACAGCACGCTAGCGCTATGGAATGCGGAGCGAGGCACTCGGCTGATTACTCTCCTGCGGGGCCAAGCAACAAAAGCTTCTTCCTATAGGGGAACAGCTCAGGAACCTCCAACTGAGTCTAACCGCATTGTGGGAGATGTCGCCAATTCGGTAGCTTTCACACCGGATGGTCGGCTGGTGGCAGGACTCTCCAATGGCACGATCCGCCTGTGGGGCACTGATCAAGGGAAGGCGGTGCGGACGATCAGTGGGCATCGGTATGCGGTTAGAGCGATCGCTATTAGCAGCGATGGTCAACGACTTGCTAGCATCAGTAGCGATCGCACGATCAAGCTGTGGAACCTGCAAACGGGGCAACTCCTACGCACCATCACTTTGCAGCCCTCCAATGGCATTGCGACTACTCTGTTGATCAGTGCTGATGGTAAGCGGCTAGCCACGGCCAGCGATCGCAACACCCTACAACTCTGGGACGCAACCACTGGGCAACTAATTCGCACTTTGGTTGGTCAAGCCGCTAACCTCCCGCCCGGATTGCCTCTAGCTTTTAGTCCCAACGGCCAACTCCTAGCGGCTGCAGATAGCGATCGCAGCATCAAGTTGTGGAATGCTACTACAGGAGTGCGACTGATCACCCTACGCAAACACAGCAACTCAATTCAACACCTAGCGTTTAGCTCCGATAGTCAGCAGCTAGCCAGTAGTGAAGAGAAAACAGCTTATCTCTGGAATCTTCGCACCTACCAACCTATCCACACTCTTAACCTAGTCCAGTCGGCTGGACATCCAGTGCAGCCAAACAATCTGGGCTATCTAGCGTTTAGTCCTGATGGCAGCGTCTTAGCCACCAGTAGCTTGCTTTTGCCATTGGTGGAAAGCGAGCCAATTCCGCGCCAAGGAATTCTCTTGTGGAATACCCAGACAGGGCAAAGCATCACAGCAATCTATGGTGTGAGTCGGTTCCAGTTCAGCCCCAATGGTCAATTCTTGATCGCCAACGGCAGAGCTGTGCAACTCTGGCAACCTTATCGCCCCCTGATTTCCACAAAAAACTAACCCCCAGCCTTTTCCCTGCCTAGCTTGCTTCCCTCCAGGGATAGCGATGCGAGCCGAATTTCAAAGTCCCTTTCCAATGCGGAGAGGGCTTTAGGGAGAGGCCCACAAGGTTTCGCTGGGCGATGTAGGCATTAGCCTGAGAGACAAAACTGATTTCAGGAATTCGGGGATATGAGATTGTAGACCAAAGATATTTGTATTTAGGAAGCAAGAAATATGACTGAGCGGGTCACTGTAACCACTGCCATGCCAAATTCAATCAACCGTCAGGCAGTCACAGAGGTGCTGGCTTAGATGCAGATGCAATTGACCTAATTTCATCTTGCTAAAAACGGGCATTCCTCTGTGAACTTGGCCGATCGCCAGCTTTACTTGAGGAATTACACAAATGAGTTTAGAACAGCTAGGCTGGAGCGATTTTTTTGCTCACAGCTTTGCCCCCTATCGTGCCGCAGGTTACAAAGTAGGTCGAGTAGCGCTAGAGCACAAGCAAACCTACCTCCTCTACACCGAGCAAGGCGAGATCACAGCTGAAGTCACGGGGAAATTTCGCCATCAAGCAGCCAGTTCCCACAATTTTCCAGCCGTGGGCGATTGGGTTGTGGTCAACCTATCTGCTGGAGCTGGGAAAGCGACCATCCATCAAGTATTGCCACACAAAAGCAAGTTCTCGCGACAAGCGGCGGGGACCAAAACGACCGAGCAAGTTGTAGCAACAAACATTGATACCATCTTTTTGGTATCCAGCCTGGATAGCAACTTCAATCTCCGCCGCATTGAACGTTACTTGGTTTTAACTTGGGAGAGTGGAGCCAATCCAGTGATTCTGCTCAACAAAGCGGATCTGTGCGATCGCGTAGAAGCACGAATCTCAGAGGTAGAAGCAATCGCTTTGGGAGTGCCCATTCTGGTTCTGAGCGCGGCTCAACAGCAAGATCTAGAAGCGTTACAGCCCTATCTGCAATCGGGACAAACAGTAGCCCTGCTCGGCTCATCAGGAGTAGGTAAGTCAACCATCACCAATCAATTGCTAGGTCTGGAAGCTCAGGCGGTTCAAGCGGTGCGGCAGCAAGACCACAAAGGGAGGCATACCACCACCCATCGGCAATTGATTCGCTTGACTTCTGGAGGCTGTATTGTTGACACGCCAGGGATGCGGGAACTTCAGCTCTGGTCAGCAGCGGAGGGCTTGCAGGAAACCTTTGCCGACATTGAGGAGTTAGCCCAGCAATGCCGTTTTCGCGATTGTCAACATACAACCGAACCAGGCTGTGCTGTACAGGAAGCCATAGAACAAGGGTTACTCGATCCCACTCGATTTTTCAGCTATCAAAAACTGCAACGAGAGCTAGATCATGCCACCCGTAAACAGAACCTATCGGCGCAATTAGCCGAAAAGGAGAAATGGAAGAAGATCCACAAAGCCCTACGCGATCGCTCAAAGCATAGCTGGAGCTGAGCAATAGGGTTTTGCATACTGTTCAATATAGCGATCGCCTGCGGCTGGTTGGAGTCAGTACGCACAGTTTTCGCCGGACTGCTCTAACCTAGATGAGCAGTGCAGAGATACCGCTGCGAGTAATTCAGGAGATATCAGGGCACCGCAGCTTACAGGCACTACAGAGGTATCTAGAGGTGTTGGAATTGCAATTGGAAGGAGCGATCGCGGCTTTAAGTTTTTGAAGTACTGATGCTTAGTGAATCAGTTGATTTCTTGAACTGGATCTAACAATTTTCGAGGTCGTGGTCCATATCAACACCCTGAATTCCGTCTAATCCCGTTTCTGGGATCTTAGGCAGAATAAAAGGCGAGAACAGAGCGAATAAACGCTAAAGAATTCAGGCTAATTCCGGGCGTTGCTGAATAGGTAATGATTTAAGCTGAGAGAGGAATTGTCCGATACTTCAAATAATGCAGCAGCAACCGAAGTGAACACTTCAACATCTCAACTGATTTGGAGTAGCACAAGGTCTTCCGGTGCAATCGTGCTAAATAATGCCTCAGTCGGGTAT
>NZ_JACJPK010000090.1:0-267557 GCF_014696035.1 Trichocoleus sp. FACHB-262
GAGCAGTTAAAAGTGCGATTGGAGGCACTGACGGATGAAGTCGTGGCATCGATTACGGGACGGCAATCTATCTTGGATGCTCTATCTGTCGCCAGAATTTAGAGAATTGGTATAACCTTACTGGATGAGCTAGCCGCAGGAAGGCGATAGTTTTTTCCCTCAGTAAGCTAGAAGAAAGGTCAAGATTGATCTTCCAAGCAACTAAAAGTCCCTGCGATCGCTTTTTTCAAGGGCTGAGAAAAAGCGATCGTTTTCTTATAAAGAACTATTCTGCAATCACTTCTAAACTAACTTTGACTTGATGCTGGCAAGTTTTATTAAAAGCTTCTTCAATCTTGGGTAACCAGCGTTGATTTACCCGAAATAAGGCACTAGAGCTAATACCAATTCTGGCTTGATGACCATCAAAAGATAAGAGGCGGCTCTGCTGACGTAGCAAAGATTGAGTACTAGGAGGCCGTAACTGGCCTAGAACTTTTTGCCAGAGTTGATTTAAATCTAAAGGTAGTTCTGCTGATGAGTGGGGAGGTAACACAGGAATCTGAGGCTCCTGTTGTTGGGCTTTTAGCTCTTGAATCGCTGTTTCTAAACTGGTTAGTTGTTCCCAAGATAGAGGACATTGCCACGAACCAATTTGGATGGAGAGTGAAGAATTAGCGGATTCCGAGGTGTAATCCAATTGAGCTTTGGAAGAGTTGAACTGTAAAGATTGGGCTTGAATAAACTCGATAAAACTGCGTAGTCCCCCACTATACAGCAGGTCTTCTAAACCCAAAACTGCTTGTCCATCTTGTAATTGGATCATTCCAGTTGGCAGGAAACCCGCTAAAAACAAATGGTATTCGGGTTGGGCTTCGTTCACTTCTTCCCGAATCCAAATGCAAACCACCACAGAGTTTTTTTCAACTTCGGCTTTACTAACCACCCACTGAATTTTGTTGGCTTTGGTGTGGCAAGCTTTGACCTGAATACTAATTGCTGGATTGGCGGCTAAA
Source organism: Trichocoleus sp. FACHB-262 (assembly GCF_014696035.1). Classification (NCBI taxonomy): domain Bacteria; kingdom Bacillati; phylum Cyanobacteriota; class Cyanophyceae; order Leptolyngbyales; family Trichocoleusaceae; genus Trichocoleus; species Trichocoleus sp. FACHB-262. The sequence goes on from NZ_JACJPK010000090.1 coordinate 996, forward strand.
CGCAAATATCCAATGGGGAATAAATCCCCCGTCAAATAACGGCTGAGATATTGATAACTGCGAATATAGGTAATAAATAGCTTCCATTGCCGAGCATCAAAAGCCTCACTCGTATCATTACCTGTGATATCGCGATAGCTACCTTTCGCAACTAAATTACTCAACTGTCTTTTAATGACAGATTCACCCAGCTTTCCTGTTAAATGCTTAATAAAAACATCATGTACCGGAGCTGTATTTTTATAACGCTCAGCCAACAGCCAGGAGGCATCTCGGAGTTGCTTAAGCTTTTGACTACTGACAAACGCTAATTCACTAAACTGATTTTCGACCTCGCAAAATAGCAGATTTTCTGTCCCAGACTTGAACCGCTTAATAAAGTCAGCCTGTTGGGATCTCAGCAATGTTTTCCAATCCATGCTCAGGGGTCTCAGCGATCGCAAATCTAGACTGAAAACTAGAGAGTAGCTAGCGCATATCGTAACCGAACAAGTTCGGATTCACCTCTCCCAATTGCAAATTTGCGAGACCATATTCTGCCCAACGGCGATCGACCATGGCTGCGGTATCTGGGTCAGACTCCAAAGCTGCACCCCATTCATGGTTGGTTTCGGGTGGGATCTTGGTTGTGGCATCAATGCCCATACGGCCCCCAAGCCCAATCTTTTCGCTAGCAAAATCGAGCGTATCGAAAGGCGTTTCCGGCAGAATAAACACATCCCGCACCGGATCAACTTTAGAAGTAATCGCCCACACTACTTGGCGCGGATCACGAATATTGATGCTCTTATCCACCACAATCACAAATTTGGTGTAGGTGAACTGAGGCAGCGCACTCCAAAATGCCAACGCTGCCCGCCGCGCCTGACCTGGATAAGCTTTGTCAATGGAAATGATGGCCGCTTTGTAGCTCAGAGCTTCCATCGGCAAAAAGAAATCGACAATCTCGGAAACTTGTTGCCGCAGAATTGGGGTGTAAATGCGGTTAAGTGCGATCGCCATCATCGCTTCTTCTTTGGGGGGGCGACCGCTAAACGTGGTTAGGTAGATCGGGTCTTTGCGCTGGGTGACGCAGTGGAAGCGAACTAGTGGCGAATCTTCTACTCCGCCGTAATACCCCATGTGATCCCCAAACGGCCCATCGGGTAGCATTTCTCCGGGGGTGATCGTGCCTTCTAAGACAAATTCGGAATCGGCTGGAACTTCAAGATCAACGGTTTTACACTTCGCCAAATTCACCCCAGAACCGCCATACAGCCCTGCAAACAGCCATTCTGACAGGTCTACTGGGATTGGCGTAGCTGCTGCCATGATGATCAGTGGATCGACACCTAGGGCGATCGCCACTTCTAGCTTTTTGCCTCGCTCTGCCGCTTTGCGTAAGTGCCGCGCCCCACCCCGCACAGAAAGCCAATGCACCGTCATCGTTTTGTTCGATTGCAATTGCAGCCGATAGACGCCGACATTGGGAGTCCCTGTTTCGCAGTCTTTGGTAATCACCAAGCCCAGCGTGATGATCTTGCCTGCATCCCCACAATAGGGGCGAATCATCGGGATTTGGTTGAGGTCTAGTTCATCTTCGTGGAGCACCACTTGCTGACAAGGCGGAAACAAGTCTCGCCCTGGTTTGGCCCGCAACACATCAAACAGAACTTTGCCAAACTCCACCGCTTGAGCAATCTTCTTAGGTGGCTTGGGTTGTTGCAACATACTGAGCTTTTTACCCAAAGCCTCTAGTTCTTCGGGTTGCTCCATGTTCATGGCCCAGCAGATGCGCTCCACCGTCCCCATTGTGTTGACAGCGACCGAATAAGGAGAACCTTTGACGTTCTCAAACAGTAGGGCTGGCCCGCCTTGCTGCAACATTCGGTTAGAAATTTCAGCAATTTCTAGGTCTGGGTCAACCAGGGCAGAAATGCGTTTGAGTTGCCCTCGCTGCTCTAACTGTTTTAAGAATCCCCGCAGGTCTCGCGCCATGATTAAGATGTGTAAACCGTCCTCTCTCATTATGCGGTGAAACCTGGCTACTATTCAGCAGGGATTAGGATTCAAGCTCTTCAGTAGCCAAAGTTAAGGTCAGACTGTTACGAAAGTCAGAACTTGAGGAATTCTGAGTCGTAAGATCCGCACTGCTAGATCAGCGTATTGGACGAGCAGGCCAGTGTAGCAGTATTGATAAACCAGTATTTCGTGGAGGACGAAATTGACTCACGCCAAGTTGACTTCTGGAGAAAGAGTGATTCCGGTAGCTGAGATTAGTGGCTTGGTCTATCAATATCTCGCTCGGATTCACCAACAACAGCCTGAGTTATTTCTAGAAAAATACCGTTCTCTACCTTGGCGTAGCGATCGCCATCAAGTAGCACTAGTTCCGCGATTAGAAGCAGAACTAGCCAAAGTTAATCAGATAGCTGAGGTTTGGCCAAAAATTCAACAGATCTTGCAGTTTTTCTTGGGTGCGAATCTCTTAGAAAGCTCTAGCTTTATCCAACTAAAGTTAGAGATTTCACAACTTTTACCTCTAGTAGAGCTACCTCAGGAATTTGAGTGGCAAAGCAGTAATGGGACTAAATCTCAATCTGCAAATGCCGCAAAAGTTGATTCAGGCTCAAATACATCACCTGCGATCGCCATTTTGTTGCTAGATGCTGAAAATCTACAAATTGATGTTAAAACCGAACAATTCCTAGCCCAAAACTGCGCTTATCCCATCCAGATTAAAATTGCTTTTGCCAACTGGCGAAATATGGGAAAACAGGATGTGGAATTGCATAAGCGGGGTTATGAATTAATTCACGTTCCAGCGGGCAAAGATAGTGCTGATGTCAAAATGGCAACAGTGGGCTCATCCATTTTTGTACACTATCCAACTGCCAAGGAAGTCCTAGTTTGTTCTTCCGACAGAGTAATGACGCATCTCTGTACCACCTTAAAAACACACGGACTGACAGTATATTTAGTCCACAAGCAGGAGAAACTCATTCAGGTTTGGAATCCCAGAACAGGCAAAACCGAAATCTTCAATCCTGAGAAATCTGTAGAGATCCACTCTCTAAACGATTGTATTGGTCATCTGAAGCGAATCATGCAGGATGAGCAACAAAACACTGGAAACCAGTGGGTTGAACTAGTAAAGGTTTCTAAGAAATTTCAGCAGGAAAATGGTTTTACTATTAGCCAAGTAACGTCAAAACATCTTCCTGGAAAGAAGGCAAGAGAACTATTTTCTAGCCATCCAGAACACTTCGTCATCCACCAACTACCTAATCAAACTGGTCTATATGTAGCTTTATTCCAGTCTGAAGAGCTAGGTAGAGGAAAGCAGGAAAGCTTAAATTCAAGAGAAGTCGAGACTACTCATCAACAAACAACTTTTAAGGTCAGCTCCTCTTCTGATTTAGAAAAAGCTTTACTTAATCTGTTTCATGAAATGGCAGCTCAATCTAAACAGCCTTCTATCCCTTTAACCCTGCTTGGTGATGGATTCAGAAAACAACATGGCCAAGCTGTAAACACAGTTCTTAAAGAGAAATTGAAGTTAACTGGTAACTTGACTAAGTTCTTACAAAATTCAGATGCTTTCAAACTAGAGCTGAGTGACAAAGGATGGCAGGTGGCGATCGCTGCAAAAACTCAAAAGTAGCTATTTCTAGTTTCCAGCGCTTAAATGATAAATTATGTCTCTCTAATGCCGTGCCAGACTGCGTGATGGGTAGCATAGTGCCAGATTCGTGCGCCTGATTGAGCGCTTTAGGTTCCCCTCTGGCAAGTGCGACGTTCGTTATGACCATTCAAAAACTTCCGCTCGAAGCCGTACAGAAAGTCAGGCAGTACATCAAAAGTAACCTGGCACTTCCAGAATCAGAGAACTACCCCAAGCCTCAAACTTTGTTTGATACCAGCGAGGAACCGCCAGAGCCAGAGTCTCTAGACGCGCTGGGCGATTTGTTTAAGTTTGCCAGTCTTCCCGAAGAAGAAACTCCTTCACCCAATACAGAAGGGCATTGGTTTGTGAGCGCTGTCAATCCAGGCTCAACCTTGCTAAAGCTGCCAGGATTAAAGCTAAAACCAAACTTTCGCTTAGCTGGCTATCTGTATCGAGTCCCAGAAGGGGGAGCCGGATCGATTTGGGCTTTACCAGAAGAATTTAGTACGACCGCCCAACTAGAACAAGCTTTGGCCGCTAGTGGCGATCGCGCTCAGCCACCTCAACCTAGCGGTGCTCTAGTTGATTTTATGGAGGCCGTGGAGGGCGATCGCTCGCCTTCGTCCTATTTAGTAGCTTCCATCCTCAGACGAGAACTCCAAGAGTTTGGCGTCCTGGGAAAATACTGTGAATGGAGCCATCACCATCTGATCAATACGATTCCGCCTCAGATCAAATGGCAGTGGCGTAAGGCAGCTCCCAAAGATCTAATACCTAAAGTGGCAAGCTTCTCAGATGGTCGGGTCGCCGTTGAGTTCTTTACCTGTCGAGTTGTGCCTCCGGTGGCTATCTTCCGACATCTTGATCAATACGTAGCGGGTACCTACAAAGCTACCTGTGCCAATCAAGCCTTAGCGATCAAGGTTTGAGCTCACCTTAAAGCCGTGTCGGTTCAGCTAGAGAACTGGGCGTAACCGTTACCTGCTTGACTTCACCCACTTTGCCCAATGGCTGAGCGGGGCCGCGATTCATTGTCAGGACCACTCCCCCAGCATTTCCCGCTAGCAAGGTGAATTGTTTTTGAGCAGTCCAAGTTTTCTGAGTTCCTTGGGGTAAAGTGCCCTCGAAGGCTATTTTGCCATCCACAGTCACTTCCACCCAAGATTCTTGGGTTAGGTTCACAGCCGCTTCAATGGGTGCAGCAGTGCGAGGAGTTGTGGGTGACTTAGCCGCTGTTGCAGGCTGAATTGCTTTTTTGGCTGACTGTGATGCTGCTGGCTTTTGCTCCGGTTTTTGCCCTAGCTTTTGACTTTGGACTTGTCCTGGTTTCTGCGCTGGCAGATTGGGTGTCGCGGGTTTGGGTCGGTTCAACAGCGAGATTGCACCCAGGATTAGCACTGCGATCGCTAACCCCGCACTTCCTGCCAAAACTGTGGAGCGGGGCAGCTTCTCCAGCCTAGAGAGCACAGACTGTCCAGATAGTTTTGTCTGAGGCTCTGGTTCTGAAACTTCTGGTGGCGGTGGGGGAGCGGCTTCTAAAGGGAAAGTCTGAGCTAAAGCGGTACCATCTAAACCGACTAGATCGCCATAACGACGAATAAATCCTTGAATGAACACAGGTTCGGGCAACAGATCCGTCTCACCTGCATCTAATGCCCGTAGCAGCCGCAAAGGGATATAAGTTTTAGCCGCCACTTGTTCTAGGGTAATGCCCTGAGCTTCACGCGCTTGGCACAACTGGGTGCTAATGGCTTGCAGCTTTTCAACCTGATTTGGATCTAAAGGATTCACCGGATTTTCCTACCCAGGACTACACACAGCTGGTAATCGAGAACTCTAGCGACTCATCACTGACCTTATCTCCAGCAGGATACCAGTCTGAGGGATTAAAGGAAACACAACTGCTAAGGCCTCACTGGATTTGACTGTATTTGGCCCAAACCAGTATTTAGCCGAAACAACAAACAGAATTATTTCTTGAGAGAGAACGCTGATTTCTGTAAACAAAGGGAGAATTTACAGGCAAGCTTGGGCACTGGGATTTCAGGTTTATGAAAATCGATCATGTCCATTTTTATGTGGAAGATGCTACAGCCTCACGGGATTGGTTTGAACAAACTTTAGGATTTCAATCTGTAGCTGCGATCGCTCAGTCAGACACCCTTACAGAAGTGGTACAGCACGGTTCGATCTACTTTGTGCTGTCTTCTCCCCTGAGTGACACTAGCCCTGTAGCTCAATTTTTACAGCAGCATCCTCCTGGTGTCGTGGATGTCGCCTTTCTGGTTCAGGACTTGGCGGAGGTCATGTCACGGGCGATCGCCCAGGGTGCTCAAGTGCTAGAACCTATGCAACAGCAGCAACAAACACAAGGTTGTCTTCAGTGGAGTCAAATTGCGGCTTGGGGCAGTCTGAAACACACCTTGTTGCAGCGATCCGGTTTAACATCGCTGTTGCCGCTAGGAAATGAATCGGGAAACTGTGAGTCAGTCGCTTTAACTTTCACCCAAATTGATCACGCTGTTTTGAACGTTGGCATGGGTGAGCTAGAACCCGCGATCGCCTGGTATGAAAGAGTTTTAGGATTCCAGCCCCAACAGCAATTTGCTATCCAAACCGAGTATTCCGGGTTACGCAGCCAAGTATTGGTGCATCCAGAGGGGGGAGCCCAACTGCCGATTAACGAACCCACGGCTGCCAGTTCACAAATTCAAGAGTTTCTCGACCTGAATCGTGGCCCTGGCATCCAACACATTGCCTTGCAAACGGATGATATTGTGGCCGCGATCGCCCAACTGCGACAAAGGGAGCTATCCCTGCTGTCAGTGCCCAAAACTTACTATACCCAGCTTCAGCAGCGTCCCGGATTTGATCTAGCTGCCACGGATTGGCAAGCGATTACTAAGCAGCAAATTCTGGTGGATTGGCAATCGGAAGTCTCTCCGGCTCTACTGCTACAAACTTTTACCCAACCGATTTTTAGGCAACCCACTTTCTTTTTTGAGCTAATTGAGCGACAAATTTACAGCCGCAACGGCCAAGTACAACAAGCTCAGGGTTTTGGCGAAGGCAATTTTCGTGCCTTATTTGAAGCGGTAGAGCGAGAACAGCTGAAACGCCTCTCTTAGCCTTAAATCGTTCCTTGGGGAGACATCCTTAGGCAGCCGTAGGCAGGTGATTAGGTTTGCAGTACTGTATACAAAAAGTTAATAGAATCTTTTCGCGCTGCCAATGCTAAGGCTCATTACCGACTTCGACGGTCCGATCATGGATGTTTCCGATCGGTACTACCTCGTTTATCAATATTGCTTAAATCAGGCAAAACGCTCTCGGCAAAGAGTTCAGACACTTTCCAAAGCAGAATTTTGGCGGCTCAAGCGATCGCGCGTCCCCGAACCACAAATTGGTTTACGCTCCGGGTTAGACGCAGCCCAATCCGTCGAGTTTGCTAGGTTGCGTCGTACCACCATTCACACCTTGCCCTACTTAGCTTATGACAGCTTGATCCCCGGTTCTGTCGCCGCCTTGGAGCGCATCCAACAAGCAGGCGCTGACCTTGCCATCATGACCATGCGCCGCACTTGGGAGCTGAAGTATGTCTTTCAGCGCTATGACTTAGAGCGATTCTTTCCTGCTGATCGCTGCTACTGCCTCAGCGACAACTACATCAAGAACAGCGATGTCAAAGAAAAGCCACTACTCATGGCCCAAGCGATCCAGGAGTTACCCCCCGCTAGCGAAACCTGGATGGTCGGCGATACTGAAGCAGATATTGTGGCGGCTCAGACCTATGGAGTCAAGGTAATTGCTGTCCTGAGTGGCATCCGCGATCGCGCCCAGCTTGAGCTATATCAGCCCACCTTGATTGTCAACAACCTGAGTGAAGCTGTAGAAGTGATGCTTGATCAGTTTTGGCAACAAACGGGGCAAATGAACATTGCCTAACGCAAAAAGCTACTAATCAGCCAGAGCAGCAACAAAGTAACCCAAGACGCAAAAGCATTGCTATCAATGCTGAGTGCAGCCAGTGGCGCTGCCAGGAAAGGAAATAGCTGTAGACCTATAACAATCCCTAGAGTAGAACCAACCAACGTCAGCAAGAAGACCCGAAAAAACTTGTGCTCCTTGCGGTTCAGAAAGTACAAACTTACCCCAACACCTAGAGCTAAGGCCAAACCAGAAGCGTACAAACTTAAAGCGCCTAAACCCGCAAACAAAGTGGCAGGCCAGAGCACATCCGAGCGGCTAGGAGTATCTAAAACTAGAAGATTCTGTAACCAAGCTGGCGCTTTGGAAGCAGGTGCAGGCGCTACCGCTGGGGGAGCAGGCGTAATCTTCTCAGGAAACCGAATCCGATCGGGTACCTTGATCCGACCCTCTTGGCGCATCCGTAGGCGATCCATCAAAATCGCATCATAGGATGCCTCAATCATTTCTACTCGCTTGCGATCGCTAGCATGCTCTTCTACCAAGCGATTACGAGCATCTTGGATTTCATCAAACGAAGCGCTCTCATTCAACCCAAGCGTTTCGTAGGGATTGTGATCACTCATCTCAAACCTCCGAGACCCCCACTATACTCAATTATGATCGGCAACAGGAAAAATAAAATTAGCGAGCAGCCAGTGCAAGCCTCGATCGCCCCCGTCGGAACTTCTAGAAACAAGTGTAACCGCCAATCCCTATTCTCTGGCTAGAGTCTCGCAGCGGCCACTGACAATTCATCACTTTAACTTCATTAATCGGGCATTAATCGGGCCAAAGTAACGCGCAGACTTAATCAATTAGCAGAAAAATCTCCAAAAAATGTCACAAATTAAAACATGAACCCCAGAAGGCAAAAAGATCAGTTAATTTGAGGTGTCCCACGACTGCTGATTTCGCCCAAACGATTGGCAGTCAGCCATTCCCTGTAGATAATTGTCTAAAATGCTAGTTGCATCATCCTAGTGCGACTTTATTGTCAATCTAAAGTCCCGAGTAGTGCCCCACTTCCTATCCTAATTGTTCCAGTAATTTGTTCTCTGTAGATCTACAGTTTTAGTGCAAAGTTATGGCCATGGCCCCCGCCAATAAAATTCTGGTTGTTGATGATGATCCTGCGGTTCGTAATTTGATTCACCGCTTCTTAGCCAAACAGAACTACCAAATGGAGTCGGCAGAAGATGGTAAGACTGCCCTCACTCTCTTTGAACAGTTCGACCCTGACTTAGTGATTCTGGATGTCAATCTGCCCGATGCAAACGGCTACAACCTTTGCCAGGAAATGCAGGGCCGCACGAATGTGTTTGTCTTGATGCTGACAAGTCGCACAGATGAGGCCGATAAAATTAGAGGCTTTTCTCAAGGGGCCGATGACTATATCACCAAGCCTTTTAGCTTGGGTGAGCTAGGTGTACGAGTCGAGGCACTTTTACGACGAATTCGAGAGCGCACCCCCGCAGAGCAACAATGTCTAGTATTCGACAAACTGGTGATTGACCCCGTACGGCGCGAAGTCACCCTCAACAGCGATATTGTGCCGCTCACGGCTCTGGAATTTGACTTGCTACATTTTCTAGCCGCTCATCCCGGTCGGGTTTGGCGACGGGCAGAACTGATTCAAGAAGTTTGGGACTACGAATATGTGGGAGATCAGCGAGTCGTTGATGTCCATATTGGTCAGATCCGCAAAAAAATCGAGGTAGATACCAGCCAACCTAATTTGATTCAGACAGTGCGGGGCGTGGGCTACAAGTTTGAAGCACCGCTGGCCGAGAAGCAAGCTGGAAGTGCTTAAGCGCCACCCACTATCAGCCGAGTATCAGAGGAGCACGCATCACCAACTTGCGACTCACCTAACTTTTGAGCCTTGGCTCATTGCACTTTAAAGGGCGGGGATCAGGGTGTACTCCTCCTAACTCCTATTGCTAACTCTTATTGCCTGACTCCATCTCTGGCCCCGAAGCTAGCGCTTGAGGCAATTTTTCTGGTAGGCAAAGCGTGAAGCAGCTGCCCTTGCCGACTTCGGATTGTAGCGTCAAATCTCCATCGTGTAATTGCGCCAATTTTCTGGATAGGGCCAGACCGAGACCTGTGCCTTCGTATTTACGATCTAACCCTGCGTCTAATTGTTGGAAGGGTTGAAAGAGTAAAGCTTGGTCTGCGGCGGAAATACCGATTCCGGTATCGATCACAGAAAACTGGAGCATAGCGCGATCGCCTGCTTCCGTTTTCATTAGTTGCTTCTGGACCTGCAAGGTAATGGAGCCAGTTTCAGTAAACTTGACGGCATTGGAGAGCAGATTAAATAAGATTTGCTTTAGGCGACGATGGTCAGCCACACAAGTGCTGACATCTGGAGCGATCGCCAAAATTAGTTGGAGTTGACGATTGTGCGCTCGTTCTTGAATCAGAGACAGACAAGCTTGACAAACATCCTCAACCACCATGGTTTCTAAGGCTAATTCTTCTTTGCCCGCTTCAATTTTGGAGAGATCCAGCAAATCGTTAATCAGCTCTAACAAATGTTCGCCGCAGGAGGCAATCCCCACAACGTACTGTTGTTGCTTCTCGTTTAAAGGGCCAAAAATTTGTTTGATTAAGAGATTGGAGAATCCTAAAATTCCGGTTAAAGGCGTGCGAAGTTCGTGGCTCATGGTCGCGAGGAACTCACTTTTCGCGTGGTTAGCTACCTCCGAAATTATTTTTTCTTCCTTTAGCTCTCGGGTCCGTACTTGCACCAGTTGCTCCAAGTTTTCATAGCTCTGGGCGTTATAGAGGGCGATCGCGGCTTGATCCGCAATTCGTTCAACCAAGCGGATTTCGTCGTCTGTAAAGGTGCGGTAGCAGGTCGTGGTTTGTAGGACTAAGCCTCCAAATAACTGGTCGCGAATAAAGATTGGCACTCGCAAAACCGAAAGCGTTTGGCTTGGCTCCACTTGATCTCGATAAGTAGACGGTTTAACGGTATCGGCAAAGCGAGGCGCATGTAAAACTCTGCCCCAGAACACATCCGAGTTTGGATCTAAGCGATCGGCCCAAGTAGATAGAGGAGCCTTGAAATCTAGCATAGAAACGATTTGTTCATGCGCTCGCCATTCATTCAGCACATAAACATAGTCTGGATCTAAGGCAAAAATGGTGACGCGATCAACCCCAAAGCACTCCCCGGTGCATTCCACAATCTCCTGCAAAATGTAGTTTGGATCGAGGCTGGAGTTGAGGTCACGGCTGATTTGATTCAACAACTGTTCGCGCTGGGCTTGCTGCTGAATTTGTTGGAAGAGTTGCGCTTGATGAATGGCGATCGCACATTGATCTGCAACCGCTCGCACCAAAGACACTTCATTGACAGTCCAAGATCGTTCGCGATCGCACTGGTGTAGAGAAATAGCGCCCAAGCATTCCTCTTGGTAAAGCAGTGGCATCATCAACAGCGATTGGATGCCAAACTGTTGCGCTAAAGTGCGAGGCTCAGGCCGTGAGATTTGACCTATACAATCGACTTGCAGCGTTTGTCCCTGGTCGATAGACTCCCGATAAGACGTGGAGATAGGACAGGTATAGCCTAGGATTTCTTCTCGATGAACCGTAGCAGCGCTGACATATTGGGCGGTCATGGCACCGTCAGCCTTGGGTTGCACAATTACGCAACGATCGGCCTTGAGAGCGGTGTGCAATTGATCTGCTGTCGTTTGCAGCACCTCTTCTAGTACGAGCGTCCCCCGCATCGCCTGCACAATGCGATTAATCATGGCTTCCTGCTGAGCTTGCTGCTGGATCTGGGCCATTGCAGCTTGCTGCTGTCGCCGGAGGGCAAATTCTTGCAGCGATCGCATCAGCACAGTTGGCAAGCGAAACAAACGCTCCTTCAACACATAATCCGTCATGCCTGACTTAATGCAGGCCACCGCAGCTTCTTCACCCAAGCTACCTGTGACCAAAATAAACGGGATTTCTGGCTGAACTTGTTGCCATATCGGCAGCACCTGATAAGCCGTGAAACCGGGCATGCGATAGTCGGAGAGCAGGGCGTCAAAGGGTTGAGTATTCAGCAGCTGCTGACAAACCTCAAGAGTGTCAGCGGCCTCGTAAGTAAAGATAATTCCTGCCGATTTCAAAGTACGGACGATCAGCTGCAGATCTGCCCTCTCATCCTCCATAATTAACAAACACAGGGGAGAGGGCTGAGGTGAATCGGGCTGAGGTGAATCGGTTTGAGGCATCGCTTGAGCACAGTCGAGCATACAGCCGCAGAAACGTAAAATCGCAACGAAGTTAAACTGCCATCAGTTTAGTCAAGGCGCTGGACTCACTGAGGCATTCAAGCACTCTCCCAAATCGTAGCAAGCATTGTCTACGGTTGGAGGTGCGCCCAGCAAGTAGCCACAACTTGAGTTAGGATACTTGTACTATTGATGCTTAGTTGTTTTTCTATGTCCAGTTCTAACTAAGGCCCATCAGCGCTTCATTGAAACTGTTGCAGTTAGCAATAAAAATTTAGTTTAAGTAGAAAGGCACAGGTGCATGTGCCTCCTACGTCATAGTGAGTTGCCATAGCGACTGGCGGCGGCAGAAATGAGTTTCGGAACTCATGCAGCAAATAATTGAGATTTGAGTCATATCTTGCAAGCCTTAGTTTGGGCGACCTATCGCGATCGCGGCTTAAGCTTGGCCCTCTGGATTGCGATTCCGCATCTGCCATGCTAGCTCTAGCATTTGGTACCAGCGCTTTTGCACTTGCTTGAGCGTACACTTGAGCGATTGGGCGATCGCTTGATCATTGGCTTGGTTGCGCTTAAGTTGCAGAATTTGCTGTTGCTCAGCTGAGAGTTGCGCCGTAAACGCTTCCCACTGTTGCGAGGACAAACCCAAGTTGGCATCCAGGTCAGCACCTAACCACTGATGCACCAGTTGCCAGTTGTTGGAGCGAGAGAACTTTTCCAGATGATACTTGAAGCGCTGTTGCAGATAATCACGTTGACGCGGAGTCAGGCCTAGCACCTCATCAATTTCGGGCACTGACATATCTTGCAGTTTCAGTACTAGGTAATCCACACAATCCGATTGACCTTGAGCATCCAAATACTCCACCAGCTCAGCAATCACGCGATCGCGCAATACCGCTTCTGAGGGGTCTACGGTATCTGCCACCATTTGCTCGCGCACCTGCTGCATCGCTGCCGAACGGCTGTAGGCTTCTGCTTCTTCACCCTTGGCTGACTCCACCGCCATCTCAATGTCCAGAGCCGTTTCAGGGGGTTGCCGCTTCGCAAAGCCTTGAGCCCGCAACACAATCAATTGCTGATTCCGCCGTCCGGGAAGCGTGATCCGCCGCTTGGCATACTGCTCACTAAACGCCATATATTCAGCTAGTTCTAGCTGGGTGCGGGGAGTGTAGTCTGCTGGCAACTCGTTTTCCCGCCGAAACGCTTTGAGCGATTCGATATAAAACTGTTGGAGAAAATCTTCAATCAAGTTGTAGCGGGCTTGAAAGCCTAGCTGAGTTCTAGCTGCCGCCACATGGCGATATACCATCGCGCTCAGCGTTCCATGTAACTCCACCCGACCCTGCCGAGAGCCTAAACGATAGTAAGAAAGGCACTTACGCAGACGATGTTGAGCCAGTGCCACTTGCCAAGACTGCACTCGACCGGATGTTTGGATGCGATCGCTCTTTTGGCAAATGCGTTCTGCCTCGCGCACAATCCGATCCACTACCGCTTGGGCTGTAGTACTAGCCGTCTTGATTTCAGGCCGCAGTTCTTTCAGCAGCAAGTGAGACAAGCTTTGAGTATCCATCTCACCCAAAGCATCAGACTCGGCCTGTAAGCCGTTAGAGTCGGCATGGAGATGAGAGTTAGTAAATTTCTCTGAAGCGTAATAAGTTCTGGAGGCAGGTTGGCTGAAGGGGCTGAAGGAATTTGTAGATTCGGCGTTCATGGATTTGACCCTGGTGATGCACAGCAGCGAAATGTAGCCCAACTCTAAGAGCAACTGGGGATAGCTTCTAGGTAGCTTGTGTCCCAATCGCGTCTCAACGTTGTCTACACCTTGACTTTAAGAAGTCACAGTGAGCCGTAGATAGATGAATGTGTCACTCTTTCAAGTAACTGCTTGCTGTCTTGCACCCTGATATAGCAGCGGTCGTTTAGTCCATGCGTGCGAGCCCTTATTCCATCAGCAATAGAGGGATTTTGAGCTGTGGCGATCGCCTTGGATGCTGGAGAGTGTCATCTACTGCATCCGGTGGACAATTCGTTAACTGGTTCGCCGAAGCTGAAGGAAAACTCTAACTAACTTCCGCTGCCCAAGCAGTTACCGCTTCCCATCCCAGACCTTTACGCACTAGGATTGGTTCCTCTGATGTCAAATCCAAAATGCTGGAAACCTGGTACCCTGGTTCCGACCCATCATCGACAATGACATCGACCAACTTGTCGAGTTGATCAAATAGCTCAAACCGCGAAATCCCTGGGTTAGTCTTGGTTTTAGGCTGACCGTCCGTTTCCTCATCAACCAAGTGAGCAGAGGTAGAAATAATCGGGTTGCCCAACGCCTTGAGCATCGCAGAACAAACCGGATGGTCGGGCACTCGAATTCCTGTAGTCTTGCGCTTAGGATTCATGACTAGTCGGGGCACCAACTTGGTCGCCGGAAGCAAGAAGGTGTAAGGCCCAGGAATCAAATGCCGCATGATGCGGTAAGCCGGATCACTCACATACGCATAGTCAGCAATATTGGAGAGAGAAGAACACAAAAAGGTCAAAGGCTTATCGTTGGATAACTGCTTGATGCGTCTTACTCGTTCCACTGCCGATTTTGCGTTCAAATCACAGCCAATTGCATAGACTGTGTCGGTAGGGTACAGCACTACTGCCCCTCGTTGTAACGCCTCCCTAATTTCTTCTATTCGCCTCACTTGAGGTGTATCCGGATGGACGTTGTAGATTGTGGCCATAAAAATTTTTCTCCCTCAAACCCCACACTCAACACAGCTTGATGCTGAATCAAGACTGAGTTTTAATAATTTTGCTAATTTGGCTGGACTTAACCGATGAAACTTGGATTGGTGTATGAGTAAGCTGGCTTACCTGGAATGCCCGACCGGAATTGCGGGGGATATGTGCTTAGGAGCGCTGATCCACGCAGGCGTGCCCTTGGAGTACTTGATCGAGCAACTTAACCGTTTAGGAATTTCAGATGAATATCGGTTGCGGGCAGAGTCAGTGCAACGAAATGGACAGCAAGCAACCAAAGTTCATGTCGATTTGAAGCCCAACTCCAGTTCAGAGTTTGTTTCTGAACCAGTTGACCAACCGTACACTACGTTCGTCCATTCCCATTCTGCTACAGAACCTGCTCAAGCTGCCACGCATCATCACGCTGATTCTGGCTATGCTCACGCTGACCAAGTTCACACTCATCATGGTCACTCTGAGCATCCTCATCCTCACCCCAACTCGCAACCCAGCCAGCCTGACGGTGACGAACCTCAAACAAAAAACCACCACAGGCATGCTCGCCATTTACCAGAGATCGAACACCTAATTAAAGCCGCTCAGTTGCCTACGAGGGCCGAAGCTTGGAGTTTAGCCGTGTTTCAGTGCTTGGCCGCAGCGGAGGGGGCGGTACATGGAATTGCTCCCGAGCAAGTGCATTTTCACGAAGTGGGCGCGACTGATGCCATTGTGGACATTGTTGGCACTTGTCTGGGCCTAGATTGGCTCAACATTGACCACCTTTACTGCTCACCCATGCCGACGGGTGGGGGCATTATTCGCGCGGCTCATGGTCGCTTGCCTGTGCCCACTCCAGCCGTACTGAAGTTGTGGGAAATGCGCCAAGTGCCCATTTACAGTAATGGCATCGATCGCGAACTGGTCACTCCCACGGGAGCCGCGATCGCCGTGACTCTGGCTACAAAGTTTGGACCACCGCCGACGATGACACTTCAAAAAGTGGGCTTAGGCGCTGGTTCTCGTGATTTATCCATTCCTAATATGGTGCGTCTGTGGCTAGGAGAAGGAGAAGCAAGTTCTACAGAAGCACAGCAGCACTGGCATTCTGGCGATCGCCCCAACCATCCACAGCAGGAACCCAAACTCCATGCAACCCAAACCTCACCCCGCTTACGGCACCCCTCTCCCACGGGAGAGGGGCTGGGGGAGAGGTCAGGGCCTCCGCTAGAAACTGTGGAAGTGCTAGAAACTCAGATTGATGACCTGAATCCCCAGGCGATCGGTTATGTCTTTAATGCTTTATTGGCAGCAGGTGCCTTGGATGTGTTTACTCAGGCGATCGCGATGAAGAAATCACGGCCCGGAGTGCTACTAACCGCAATTTGCCACCCAGAGCAAGTGGCTGATTGTGAAGCAATAATGTTTCGAGAAACCAGCACCTTGGGCATTCGCCGCTCCACCCAGCAACGCCGGATTTTGGCTCGCGAAATTCAGCAAATTGAAACGGATTATGGATCAGTTCGAGTCAAAGTTGCGTGGGCAGGACCAGGGAAGGAAGGGGCGATCGCCAATGTCCAACCTGAATACGAAGACTGTGCCCAGATTGCTCAACAGCAGAACCTGCCCTGGCGAGAAGTTCACCGAGTCGCGCTGCAAGCTTGGTATCTCCAACAAAAGAAGGCCGCATCAGGTGGCACAATCCATACCTCACCTGACCGACCTTATCGCTGAATTGAAGAATGAAAAGTAGCTAGAGGAAATTAAACCCTATTGTGACTACTATCAGCACTAGCTAGCCTTATCGATCGCCCGCTGAGTATTACGAGCTGCTTCGCTAGCTTTGTCTTGAACGTAGCTAGAAGTCTTGTTTACTGCTTGCTTCGCGTTACCAACTAGATCCTGATCTGCGACTTTGCTCAGGCCTTTGCTAGCACTCTTGGCATCATCACGGATATTATCTGCTTGGTCTTTCACATTGCTGGTGACCCGGTCAGCTTTCTTGTCAAAAGATTTGCTGTCTCGCTTGAGGTTGTCACCTAGCTGTTCTAAGTTCTCGCCTTTTTTGTCAAGAATCCGCTTGCTATTGGTGCCAATATCATCCGTTTGGTCAATCACATTGCGCTCAGCATTATCTACCAAACCTTTGGCTTGAGTAGAAGTTCTGGATTGCACACCCTTGTTGTAGCGAGCATCCGTATCACTGTAGCCGTTCATGCCACCTTGGTAGTTTTGCTGGCGATGTCCAGGGATGCCTTGAGCAGGGCTGTTGCTGTCTCGGCCTTGAGTACCGCTGCTCTCTCTAGCTTGGGCACCACCTGAGCAAGCGGCAGTAGAAATCATTAGAACCCCTGCCAGAAACACAGCTAAAATTTGGCTCAGGCGAATCTTTTTAAGTGCAGAAACCAATCTTTTCATATGAAGTACTCCGTTGTATTTTCTTGAGTGAATTGACACTAAATTTCAAGGACTCCAACTAGCAACTCAACGATTTTTTAGGTGCACTTAAAGTCACGTTTCAGCACAACTTGGGCAACTTTATTGATACGAAAGCATTGTCTTTTTTTAAGGAAAAATTATGCTTCCTGCAATTAGTTCTGCACTGCTATCGCGTTGAAGTTGAAGTCCTAAAAGAAGAATTAATAGCGTCGCTTGGCAGGGTCAGGGGCCAATTCTGGCTTCTCTAGAGCAGAATCACCCGTTTCTTTCACGAAAGCAGAAGCGTCTTTGAACTGTTCGCCAATTCTTTCCATAATTTTTTCGCCCGGATCACTGCGATCGATCACAGGTTGGCGCTCTTTAGGAAACTGTTTGACTTGCGCTTGCAGTTCTTTTTGTGCTCTAGTTCCGATCGCGGGATTGTTAGTACTGCCAGCATTAGCGCTAGGGTAAAGCACATCGTCCGAATTGCTCTGAATATCACCGATATTGCTAGCAGCGATCAATTGAGGAGCAACGAGTTGTAGATCCGCCCGATCACCGCGAACTGCTTTAGCATCAGTAGAGGCTTTGTAGTTGGTATAGCCGTCTCCACCACTCTTGTGCGGGTTGTTGTTACCACCCATTTGCACAGGAGGATTTTGAGGACGAGCGCCATTCACATCTCCACTGTTACAAGCAGTACTGATTACCAGTAGCACGCCTGCTATAAAGACAGTTAAAATTTGACGTATTCGTACTTTTTCGAGAAAAGCGATTAAATTCTTCACAGAAGACTCCTTATTAGCTCAGTGCATAAGGGCTCATGCTTAATTAAAAGTGGCCCTCTTACAGAGAAATGACAGCTCAAAATTCCTACGGGCTGTTGCTGTAGGATCATCACAGGGGCAGTAGGAGTTGAGCTAGAAACTTTTTCACTGATACCTGTTCAGCTTACGCAGAGGGTTCGATCGCATCCTCTAGCCGAGGTCACATTCTCCACATCCGATCTCAGCTATTTTTCTCTAACCCTAGAGAGAGCGATTAGGAAGCGATCGCAAATCAACGTATTGATTAACACATTCGAGACCTGACTCGCTGGGATGAAGACTCGGCCCCAGAAGGTTTTTATGCTGTTGTGACTGGTCCCAGTCACGAGCTGGTCACAGTAATAAGCATTGTGCAAACGGATCGGAGCAATTCTGGATCATGGCCTTTGACTACGATCTACTCGTCATTGGGGCGGGTTCTGGTGGCTTGGCAGCGGCTGAGCGGGCAACGACTTACGGAGCGCGAGTGGCGATCGCAGAATTAGGAACAGTCGGAGGCACTTGCGTCAATCATGGCTGTGTTCCAGAAAGACTACTGAACTACGCCGCTAGTTTTGCCGACGTTTGCTCGGATGCAGCGGGATATGGCTGGAACACCGCACCCGGTTCATTTAGTTGGGCCAAGTTTGTGCAAGCCAAAAACCAGCAAATTGAAAAGCTGCACCAAGTCCATCAGCGGCATCTCGACTCTGGCAAAATAGCTGTCATTCTAGGTCAAGCGGTCTTTGTAGATGCTCATACCTTGCAGGTGGGAGAGCAATCAGTGACAGCTGCCAAAATTTTGATCTCCGCGGGAGCTGAGTGGGATCAACTGCCCATCCCAGGCGCAGAACATTTGATAACTTCCCGTGAGCTGTTTAATTTGCCTGAGTTGCCTCAACGACTTGCGATCATTGGAGACAATTATATTGGCGTGAAATCGGCTAGCAGCTTAAACAGCTTAGGTTCCCAAGTGTTTCAAGTAATTCCATCCGACTCTATCTTGGCTGACTGTGACCATGAGCTAGCCAGTGCTGTGCAGGCAGGTCTGGCTCGGCGCGGAGTCAGCTTTCGCTGTCACAGCCAGTTATTAAAAGTAGAGCGCGGTTCGGCAGGTTTGGAGCTAACGCTCTCCGATCGCGATGAGACTCTAACCGTTGATGTTGTGGTTGCAGCTACTCAGCGCCACCCCAAAACTCAAGGTTTGCGGCTAGAAAAAGCTGGAGTTCAGCTTACACCTCAAGGCACGATCGCGGTAGATGAATATAGCCGCACGACCCAACCCAACATTTTCGCGATCGGAGATTGTACCTCTCGCACTAGTCTCACACCTGTCGCGATCGCCTCTGGACGAGCCATGGCAGATACGGAATTTGGCCCCCAACCCCACGCAGTCGATTACAACTTAATTCCGGTTTCAGTAGGTTTTCAGCCTGAAGCGGCAACGGTAGGTCTCAGCGAGGCCGAGGCACGTGTGCAATTCGGTGAAGCGGTGCAGTGCTACCGAAGTGAGATTCGGCCTCTCTCGCAAAAGTTGACTCCCCGCCATGAACCAGGGCTACTGAAATTAGTGGTTGAAGCTCAATCGCAACGGGTGGTGGGAGCGCATCTAATTGGTGAACATGCAACCGAAATCATTCAATGCCTAGCGATCGCCATGCGGCTGGGTGTCACGAAACCCCAACTCAATCAAACGATGGGTCTACATCCCTCGATCGCTGAAGAACTGATCAATTTATGATTTATCGGAAATCCCAGAGAAGATGAGGGAAGAAATGCAAGAGATGAAGGTGACTAGGCAGGGGAGCAACGATTAAGATATGGCTGATTGCATTTAGCAATATCTGGCGATCGCCCCTCTCCACCAAAGTCATACATCATGAAGCAAATTGGTGCCCGCCTCAAGCCTTATCTACGATGGGTTGTCCTGGGTGGCACCCTGATTTTTTTAGCAAAAGCGCTAAAAGATCATTGGGAGGACGTGGTTGCTATTCGCCTAGAAGCAACAGGTTGGCTTTATTTGGCGATCGCGCTGGGTGTGACGTTGATTGCCCATGTTTGGTCGGGTTGGGTTTGGGGTTGGATTTTGCAGGAGCTCAACCAACCCGTCAGTGGCTTCTGGGCAGTAGCGGTCTACCTCAGAACCAACATTGCCAAATACCTTCCAGGCAACATCTGGCACTTTTATGGACGCACTCAAGCCGCTACCGCTGTAGGTATTTCGCTGGGTGCAGCCACTTTAAGCGTTTTACTAGAACCTCTATTGATGGCAGCGGCAGCCTTATTGATTGCTCTGGTCGGGAATCGCAGCGCTAGTTGGGGCTGGCAGATTGTCAGCTTATTCGTAGTGCTGGCTAGTGTTCATCCTAGAATTCTCAATCTCGGCATTCAATTGCTCAGCCGCTTGAAGGGTAAGGCGACTGATGCTTCAGGTAACTCCTCCAGCCTTCGCATCGCTCGCTACCCCATCCGACCTTTACTGGGAGAGATGGGCTTTGTGGGCATCCGAGGCGCTGGTTTCCTTCTGACTTTTCTCGCCATTAGTCCTTTGAATGCCAGCCAAATTCCTCCCCTCTTCAGCGCCTTTGCTCTAGCTTGGCTATTAGGGTTGGTCGTGCCCGGAGCCCCTGGAGGAATTGGGGTTTTTGAAGCCACGGCGATCGCTTTATTAGGGCGGCAATTTTCTCCAGGTTTGCTCTTGAGCGTAGTTGCCTTGTATCGCCTCATCAGCATTCTGGCCGAGTCTATTGGCGCTGGGCTTGCTTGGTTGAGCACTCCTCGGAAATAAAAACAATCAATAGTCTGACTAAGCTCAATTCAAGGCTACGCTCTACTTTCCGTCTAGCAAATCGAGTTTATTGCTTTCGATTTCCGATGCTTCGGGCAGGAACTCAAGCTCAGCAGCTAGTTCTAAAGAGTTGTCACTCTTGAGCTGGGAGAAAATTTTGTAAGTGTCTAAATCGGTGTGAGATATTTCATAGGTATCTTGCTTTTTATGGTTCATTTTAATCAGGTTATACTCAACATTCTCGGCATAAATAGCAAAAGTGATATTAAATACTTCCATGAAAGTGATCACCCACTGACACTCTTCTTCCGAGAAACCTTCGTAGTAACGCACCAACTCAGCAATACAAGCTTCTAGGTGAGTTCGAGCATGACTACAAATCAAAATCAACTTTAGTAAAACAATAACTAATGTGAGAGGATTTCCCTGAGATAGTAATAAGGCAAATAGGGGAGAGGGTTCTCCTTTTTGTTCAATTGTTAAATACTCAATGACTCGATTACAGGTTCTGAGTAAGAGCGCGCTGCTTAAAACTTCATCGTGGTAGTTTTCATAAAGAGAATCAAACTTCTCAGATAGCCTTTTTCGTAGCGTATCCACAAAGTCTTGATTCTCAACTGCAAAGGCTAAATACTCTTGTAAGCTAGCCTTAAATTCTTTATAAGTTGATTGTTGAGTTTGCTTGAGAAAGATGTTAGCCACATTGGCATAATTAAAAGGCCCTCGTCTGGCAACAATCGCTTTCGTCAAGCGGATTACTTCATCCCCTAAAGCGGTGGGATTTTTGGGAGCTTTACTGCCTAAAGTAGATGACTGCGATCTAGCAATATACATCGCCAAGTCAAACTTGAAGCGGTCCTTTAACTGCCTAGAAAGCGCTCTGGCTGCTTCTCGTTGCTCAATAGGATTTTTTAGGTCAACAAATTGAGGCACTAGAAGAAACGCAGTATATCTTTGTGTCCAGTGACCGTCCTGATCATCATACCGAGAGACAAATAACTTAAGCTCTTCAAAATCTTGGCTATTAACAAAGTTTAAAGTCCAGGTTCTCAACCGCTTTAAAGTTGGAGAAACTGTGTGTCGAGTAATGGATGGATCAGAAAAAACTTGAATTAAATCTTGAATTGCTTTGTGCTGCCGCTTCGTACCCCAGTTGTTAACCAGAATGTAGCAAGAGCGCTTTAGAGTATTTCTAAACTCTTCTTCGTTATTGGCAAAAACAATTTCGTATAAAGCAGGAACAACCGCAGAACTACTAGAATCGGCGTGATGAATGAAGAGACGCTGAAATTCTAAAAGAACATCTTCCGGGGGGCGCGCATTGACGATTTCCAACAAAAAGTTGAACAAAACTTCCTGAGCTTGTTGCGTGCTGCGCTTGGATTTATGAAGCTTGCCAGAAGAGTCATTGTGGCGATCGCTTGTCAAAACGTCCCCAGTCATTATTACAGAACTCAAATACGATTCGAGGTGAAGGAATAGTTGCTAAGAGTGCACTATTGGCACCTTGTATAAGAAGATATCAGCTTACTCTAAAGTCTTTTGTTTGCCCATTATTTCCGCCAAAGTAGTGCAACCTGTAAGTTTGAGCCTAAAAAAGTGGCTCTTGAGTTGTCAGCAGTGAAGCCCCTATCAATCCAGTCTACCCGCTTCACTCTGAATGATGTGTTTTTTAGAACAGCCAGTTATCAGTAGAGGTAAAGTTATTTAATTCATTAGCCATGATAAAGGAGAGCCTGCTGAAAGTAGTTCACCCCTTCGGACTAAGTGCAGTACGTTCAGCCTGACTAACTTTAGGTGTAGCTTCTAGGGCTTAAAGGATACCAACGAATGCCTGTAAGCCGCCAGAATTACGGGCAGTTCAGCCCATTCTTCCAGGGCGATCGCAACCTTACAATCCACCTGCAAAAAAGTGGAACACTTAAATTCGTAGTTCGGTGAAACTGCTGGGTTCGCTCTAGCAGTCGTAACTACTTGGCCACGAATGACAACTTTTTTTGATGGGGTTTGTTTTGATGGGGGTGGAGGGACTTGAACCCTCACGACCTTGCGGTCAACGGATTTTCATTCTCCTGTAGTTTTCACTACTACCCTCTATAAAAACTAAGTTTCTACAGAGATGGGCTTTGAGAATTGGACCCTCCCTTTACCCTCGACTTAACGTTAGGGTAGCTCCCGTCGGGCCTCTGCACCTTCCGATCAGATTTGACAGATGAGAACAAGGTTAAGTTGCCACTCATTGCAATTTAATCGGCTTGGCTCAGGATTGCCATGTCTACCGTTATCACGGCTAGATTTAGGTTTCCCTGAGTTTGAGAGCATCCACTTATCAAATTTCTCTGATAAGGCTCAATTTTTTAAGTCCGTAGCGTCTGCCATTCCGCCACACCCCCGTTTGATGCGCCTTGAGCTCACTGAAAGTCAGTAAAGCACTGCTAAGTGTCGTGGATAGCATGTTCCACCTCAGCAGACCTGCAATTGTTTTTGCAGGGCACCTTGTTTATTGGACATCAAATGGGGAATTTATGCAAGATTTACGAGCAAAATTGCAGAAGTTTCTCCAATTACGGGTGGTTAGAGCGATCGCACCGCCAATAACTCGTCGGACTAACTCGGACTAACACTGAGGCGATCGCCGAACCAGTCCAATAGGCAGAAGTCAGATCAGCCATGAGATCGACAGCAAACGTCAAATCCACGTAGGATAATGAAAAAGATTGCAAGCAGCTTTCATTGAGCTGACACCGCTCAGTCAGGTAACTAGCTGAGACGACTAGCGAGACCCCTATTGTTTAGTAGCTTCCAACCTCTATGTTGAGTGCACTTTCTTCGGACTCCATCCTGACTTTGTCTTTGTACGCAGCTTTAGGCGGCGCTTACTTGGTTGTTGCCCCGTTAGCTTTGTTCTTTTACCTACAAAAACGCTGGCATGTCGCAAGCTCTTTTGAGCGAGCTTTTATGTACTTTCTAGTTTTCTTTTTCTTTCCTGGCCTTTTGGTTTTAGCGCCGTTCCTCAACTTTCGGCCCCAGAAACGGCAGATTGAAGCATAAATGGGTTTTTATTGGCAGGCATAGATGCGGCGCATTGACGTTCTTGGGATTGGTCTAGCCATTTTTGTGGCGGGTGGCTTGGTGTACTTGCTACTACAGTTCATTGGGCTAGATAGTGTAGAGGCAGGCATTTGGAGCCAAGCAGTTCTGGTGGCTGGACTGGTGGGTTGGTTGCTGACTTATCTGTTAAGAGCACTGACGCACAAGATGACGTTCAACCAGCAGGTCAAGGACTATCGAGAAGCAGTCTTGCAGAAGCGCTTGGAAGAACTGACGCCAGAAGAATTGGCGCAAATCCAGGCAGAGATTGAGCAAGAACAGCAATCCTCAGCTCAGGATTCAGCCCAAACGCAGATCTAAACCCTCACAGGCGCTGGGAAACTTACTGGCTGATCAAATTAGGTAACTTACCTAAAATCAGCTAGCTTTGATAGTTGGTTAACCTGTAAGCAAATTTATTCGGATGATTTCGGTTTCTCAGTGTTTTGAATCCCTCCGCGATCGCGGTCAATGTGCTCTGATCCCCTTCATCACAGCCGGAGACCCTGATTTAGCCACAACGGCGGAAGCGCTCCGGGTCTTGGACCGTAGCGGTGCCGACTTAATTGAGTTGGGCGTGCCCTATTCTGATCCTCTGGCGGATGGGCCTGTCATCCAAGCGGCTGCGACTCGCGCCTTACAGCGGGGCACTCGGTTAGAGGCAGTCTTGGAAATGGTGCGGCAAGTCAGCCCAGAACTGCGATCGCCAATCGTTTTGTTCACTTATTACAACCCGATCCTGAACCAAGGTATCGAGAACTTCCTCAAGCAGATTGCGGATGCTGGGGTCAAAGGCTTGGTGGTGCCAGATTTACCGTTAGAAGAATCGGAGACACTGATTCAAACAGCGGCCAATCTAGGAGTTGAGGTGGTGTTGTTGGTGGCTCCCACTAGCCCTAGAGAGCGAATTGAGGCGATCGCGCGACAAGCTCAAGGCTTTATTTATCTGGTGAGCGTCACAGGTGTGACCGGAATTCGCACCGAACTGGAGTCTCGCGCCCAAGACATCTTGATGGATTTGCGCACCATTACCGACAAACCGATTGGCGTGGGGTTTGGGATTTCCCAGCCAGAACATGCGCGGCAAGTCATGGATTGGGGCGCAGATGCAGTAATTGTCGGCAGCGCCTTCGTCAAGCGTTTAGCCGATGGCACTCCCGCTCAAGGTTTGCGAGCCATTGAGGAATTTTGTCGAAGCTTAAAGATAGTCATTAGTTCTGATTAGAGAAGTAATAACTTCAGAACCCTTAATTTGGCGAGCGATCGGAGGTAAGTGTGACCTCAGAGAAGCGCTAGCTTGCACCTACTGTAATCTTGCGGTAGGTTGAGGAGATTTGTAGCGATCGCCTTCCCGCCATCAAGGGCTCTGCTAGGGAAATCACTTCAACATCTACGAGTTAGAACAAATCGAATGAAAGGGTTGATACCGCTGTGGCAACACAGGCATTGGCTTTTGACCATGCTTCTACCCGGAGTAGCGCTACTTCAGGTTCTACCAGGCGTAACTCAGGAAACGCTACAAATTTCTAACACAGGTTCTGTCATCTTCAGAGCGCCCAATAGCGACACGCCTAGAACGGTGCCTTCCAATCCCACGACGTTTACCGCTGTAACGGATGTCGCAGATCTAGAAGTGGTGAAAACAGGCGATCGCTCTGCCGCCGAACCCGGAGATACTGTCACCTACCGTTTGCTAGTTCGCAATACAGGTACAGCCGCTGTTAACAATTTAGTTGTACAGGACGTGTTGCCACTAGGTATGCAATTCGTGGGTAAGTCTCTGCAAGGCACAGTGGGCAGTGGCACAACTTCAACCCCAGTCGCTCTGCCAGAACCAACCACTAACAATCGCACCATCGCGATCGCCGTTCCCAATGGTCTCGCGCCCCAGCAAACTCTTAACCTCACCTACTCAGTGGTTTTAACTCCTGACGCGATTCGAGGCAGTGGTCGCAACCTAGCTTCCGCGATCGGCAACACGGGTACCCGTGAGATCCGGAGCAACACTGCCAGTTTCCTGGTCAGGATTCGCCCTGGTATCCTGTCCGATTGTGGCACGATTCTGGGACGAGTCTTTGTGGATAAAAACTTTGACGGCGAACAGCAACCAGGAGAACCGGGAGTTCCCAATGCGGTCGTCTTTATGGATGATGGCAATCGTATTGTCACCGACCCAAATGGCTTGTTTTCAGTGGCTAATGTGATCGCTGGCAACCGCACCGGAGCCATTGACTTGAGCAGCTTACCGGGCTATACGCTCGCGCCCAATCTTTACCGAATTGAGGCCAATAGCCAATCTCGGCTAGTTCGCTTGTCACCCGGTGGCCTAGCTCGCATGAATTTTGCAGTCACTCCAGCCTTTGGCGAACAATCCACTCGGTAGCCAAGTTTTGCCTAAATCTTTCGCAGCCCAGTTGCGGAGCAAACCCTTACAAGGTTTGACAGCAGTACACAGAGACTGATAGTCTATTGCCCTTGCTGCATCTCTCAGTGGATGTACTG
Source organism: Trichocoleus sp. FACHB-262 (assembly GCF_014696035.1). Classification (NCBI taxonomy): domain Bacteria; kingdom Bacillati; phylum Cyanobacteriota; class Cyanophyceae; order Leptolyngbyales; family Trichocoleusaceae; genus Trichocoleus; species Trichocoleus sp. FACHB-262. The sequence goes on from NZ_JACJPK010000090.1 coordinate 27,189, forward strand.
GAACAGGAGCGCTGTCTTAGCTAGACTGCTTAACTGTTTTTGCTGATTGCCATCGGGTGTTCCTTCATTTCATGCTCGGCTCTGGGTTTTAGGAGCAGCATTTTTAGCGATTCGCTCTACTATTGGCGGACCAAATATATGAGAGGGACAGCTCTTTCGAGCAAGGCGATCATTCGTCTAAGTTTATTGACCACTGCTGTAGGAGCGCTGGGCATTACGGCTCCTGTGCACGGCACTGAGGTGCTTCAGCCCTCAATACAATCTCAATCCTTACAGCTACCAGAGCCTCCAGGGCAGCCTGCTGCAGTTTCATTTATCTCTACAGACTCGATCCAGTTTGATCCGGACAAAACTGGTTTTGCGATCGCGAATTCTTCTGAATTAGCAGAGTTTCAAAGCGAACCTAGCTCAAACATCGGTGACGCTAAGCCCTCAGGTTTGATTGCTCCTGTACCTAGCGTAGAGTTACCGCCACTCACCGCGCAGACGACTGAAAATTCCCCAGAATCCCAAAGTCCTGAGGCATCAGAAAACCCAGCTAGTAACGGCCCAACGAGTCCAGCCAGCAGCTCCCCTGACGCTACAGTCCCCACTCTGCCAGCAGTTAGCTCTGACAAAACCAGCGCGATTCGCCTAGAAATCGCTTCGGTTGATGATCCTCGTGTGATTGCTGATGGTCGTTCTACCGTGACGCTGCAAGGTCGCCTCTTAAATGAGCAAGGTGAATTAATTTCGATCAACGCGATCGCCACGCTCACGGCTAGCGCGGGTCAGTTTGTCGGAGCCGATCAAGACCGCGATCGCCCTGGTTTTCAGGTTGTGGTGCAACAAGGGCAGTTTACGGCCCAACTACAGTCCAGCTTAGAAGCTCAAAAAGTTAGAGTCCGAGCAGCTGTAGACCTAGAAGACGAGTCGGAGCGATCGCCAGAAACCGAAGCTTTACTGCAACCGACTGGAGGACTTGTCACTTCTACTTGGCAACCAGAAGAAGTTGAAGCCTATACCCAAGTTGAGTTCATTACGAACCTACGTCCCTCCTTGGTCACGGGTTCGGTCAATCTGCGAATTGGGCCAGGGGGCACCGACTTCTACGACAGTTTCCGCGACTTTTTAGACCCAGAACTGCTCGATGACGACACCCGCGTTGATGTGAATGTGGCGGTGTTTGGCATTGGTGCAGTCGGGGAGTGGTTGTTTACCGGAGCCTATAATAGCCAGCGATCGCTGAACGAAACTTGCGATGGCACTAATCGACTGTTCCGAGATATCCAGTTTTGTGAGCAGAACTACCCAGTTTACGGCGACAGTTCTACCTCGACTTATCTCACGCCTTCTACCGATAGTGTGTATCTCCGCTTTGAGCGCACGTCTCCCGTGGCAGGGGCAGAGCCAGACTACGGCATGTGGGGCGATTACAACACCCTAGAGTTTGCTCGAACTTCGCAGTTGTTCACCGCGACGAACCGGCAGTTGCATGGCTTTAAGGGCAACTACAACCTGGGCAATTTGCAAGCTACGCTGTTGTATGGCAACAACATTCAAGGGTTTCAGCGAGATACTTTGGTGCCAGATGGGACCAGTGGTTACTACTTCTTGTCTCGTCGCTTAGTCATCCCTGGTAGCGAAAACGTTTTTCTCGAAACCGAAGAAATTAATCGTCCGGGCACCGTCCTAGAGCGCAAATCTCTAAATCGCGGCCCTGACTACGAAATTGACTACGATCGCGGCTCTTTGATATTCCGTCGTCCGATTCTGGCGGTAGAACTCAACCCGCTAGGCCAGAGCTTAGTCCGTCGCATTGTCGTCACTTACCAGCACGAAACCGCTGGTGACGGCGATACCAATCTCTACGCCGGACGGCTCCAGTACAACTTCTCACGAGAGTTCGATCGCGAAAGTTGGACAGGGTTTAGCTATCTACGCGAAGACCAAGGGGCACAAGACTTTGAACTGTACGGCCTGGATTTCTTCTTTCCCCTCGGCACTGATGGGCAACTGGTGGGTGAGGTGGCGCGCTCTAATTATGACTCGCTATTTCGCGGCAACCTCACAGGATCGGCCTATCGCCTAGAACTTTCCGGCAAGATCACCTCCGCGATCGCAGGTCAAGCTTACTATCGCTCGGTGGATGAAGGCTTCAATAACAATGCCACCGTTAGCTTTACTCCTGGACAAACTCGCTACGGTGCGGCATTAGCCACAGCCTTGAGTGAGACCACAAAACTCAGCTTCTTGTTCGATCGCGAGACTAACTACGGGATTGCGCCGCTGGTACGCACGACCATTCCAGATTTGTTTAACCCTGCGCCTGAGCCAATTCCAGGGAGCGCCGTCAACAATACCTTAACCACTTTCAGTGCAGGTATTCAGCAAAAGCTCGGCTCAGCAGATTTAAGTCTGGAGTGGTTGAACCGCGATCGTGAAGACCGCGCTACCCCCGAACTCTTTGAGGGTGACGCTAGCCAACTGGTCTCTCGCTTCGGTCTGCCCTTAACGGAAAGCTTAACTTTCAAAGCCCAAAATGAACTGAATCTAGGCGACATTGACCCCCTTTATCCCGATCGCACCACCTTCGGCTTAGATTGGGCGGCTTATCCGGGTGTGACAGTTCGCTTAGCGCATCAATTCTCTTCCGGTGGCTTGCTAGGAGATACCTCCATTACCAGCCTTGATACGATTCTGGAGCATTACTTCTCAGAAAACACCAGCATCACTGGACGCTACTCCGTCCTGAGTGGGTTCAATGGCTTTACTGGACAAGGGGCAGTTGGCTTAAATCATCGCTGGGCGATCGCTCCTGGCTTGCGCCTGAACTTGAGCTATGAGCATATCTTTAGCAATTTGTTTGGACGTACTGCCGCCGGAGAACGCTTTGCCCAACCCTTTGCTACAGGTCAGGGTGCTGCGGCATTAGGGTTGCTCTCTGGCGATAGTTATGGCGTGGGACTGGAATACACCGACAACCCCAATCTCAAAGCCAGCGCCCGCTTTGAGCATCGCACCTCGTCAGCCGGAAGCAATACAGTGATTTCCGCCGCTGCCGCCGGGAAAGTTTCTCCTGCTCTTACAGCCTTGGCGCGTTACCAGCAAGCCAGCGCTTCCAATCAACTCCTAGCAGTTTTAGGAGATACAGCCAATCTGAAGCTGGGTCTGGCCTACCGCGATCCTCGGAGCGATCGCTTTAATGCTCTGCTGCGCTATGAGTACCGCCTTAACCCTGCTACTTCCCCAGAAACCTTTCTGTTTGGGCGACGCGATGATGACGCCACTGATCACTTATTTGCCGCAGAAGCCATTTACGCTCCCGATTGGCGCTGGGAGTTCTACGGTAAGTACGCGCTACGAAACAGCACCTCCTACCGCGCCCAAGACTTATCCAACACCAACACCATTTCTTTGGCGCAATTACGCACCACTTACCGCTTGGGCTATCGCATGGATGTAGTTGGAGAAGTCCGTTGGCTCACTCAGCCTGCCACCGACTACAGCGAACTGGGTTGGGTGGTGGAAGCGGGCTACTATCTCACCCCAAATCTACGACTGGCCGCCGGATATAGTTTCGGTGATGTAGACGATCGCGACTTCAACGGCGATCGCTCTCGTGGTGGCCTGTACTTGGGCTTAAACCTAAAACTAAATGAACTGTTTGATGGCTTTGGTCTGCAAAAAACTACTCCCCGTCAGCAGCAGGAATCCCAAGTGAACCCGACAGCCTTGGCTCCCGTTGCGCCCATGCCAAACACCAACCCATAGCACTGCCAGCAACCAGTCAGAGGAGTGAATTAATTTAGCTATGTCTGCCGTACCCGCACTGCGTCGCCTAACTCGCGTAGCCCTCATCGTTCCCTTCGTTGTGGCTAGCCTCGAACCTTTTGCAGGAAGCGCTTCAGCTCAAGTCACGCCACTCGGGGCCAAGTGTCCAGTCGGCACAACTCTGGGGGCTGACAACCTAGTGTTTAACGGTAACTACAGCATCTTAGGGGGAGGAGCTGAGCCAAATATTAACCCCGCCGCAGGCTTCAGCAGTGATTTGCCCTATCGAGGCGATGCGGTTTATCCCGATGACCGAGGAGTGAATGGTCCTTTAGGACCGGAGGGGCCACTAGGCGGCATCTCCATTCAAACTGGGCCAGTTACCTATGCCAATGGCGTTGTAGTCAGTAGACAGGAAATCCCAGTTTTTCCAGGTGATCCAGCTAACGGAGCACCTGCATCCAATACGTTTCTTTATTCCAATCCCAACGAAGATTTACAGGGCAGGTCGCTTGGGTCTAGGACTGATGCCAACACATTCTCCAATCCCACCATTTGGCAGCAAACAGTAACGGTTACTCCCAACACGACCTATAACTTTATTGCCTACTTTGACAATCTCCTAAGCGCTACCGCTGATCCCAGAGCAGTCAACCCAGAAATTCAATTACAAATTAAACGAGGCAACACCGCTTTTGACCTCGGTCCTCAAATCTCTGTGCCGCGCAGCGCTCCCAATGGTCTAGGCGGCGAATGGCTACCTGTGCAATTCTCCTTTACGACGCTGCCTACCGATACCAACGTCACTCTAGCGATCGTTGATCGCGCCAATACCGTGAATGGGGATGATTTCGGTCATACCGCGATCGGGCTGCGACAGTGCCTCCCAAATATCGGCATCGCCAAAGCAGCAGGCACAGCGGTTAGTAACAGTGACGGCACCTTTACCGTGCCCTATAGCCTCACCGTCCGTAACTATGGGGCCGATGCCATTAGCAATTTGCAAGTTACAGACGACCTAGCTACAACTTTTGCCAACGCAGCTGGCTTTGTCGTTTCTGGAGCGCAAAGCCCAACGTTAAGCGTCAACCCCAACTTTAATGGCAGTAGCGATCGCAACATCCTCGCTCCTGGCAATACGCTAGCCGCAACCGGGCAACCAGGCGACACTGCCACAATTACATTCAATGTCACCATTACACCCGGAGCGGGTCCCCAAGGATTGGGTCCTTTCAATAACAGCGCGATCGCCACTGGGAATGCAGGCAACACCACTGTGCAAGATACGTCTGATGCAGGCACCAACCCTGACCAGAATGGCAATGGTATCCCGAATGAGCCAGGGGAAAATGACCCCACCTCAGTCACCCTGACTGCAACACCAAAAATTGGCGTGGCTAAACAAGCAGGGGCAGCGGTTGACAATGGTAATGGAGTTTTCACTGTGCCTTACACCGTAACGGTCAGCAACCTCGGCAATGTGTCCGTCAATAATCTGCAATTAGCAGAAAACTTAACGACAACATTTGGACCTCCCACTACCTTCACCATTGCTGCTGCACCGACGAGTTCTACCTTGGCAGTCAACCCTGCTTTTAACGGCAACAGTGACTCCAATCTCTTAGCGGGCACCACTGCTTTAGCGGTGGGACAAACTGCCACCGTTACCTTTAGCGTTCAAGTCACAGCGAATGGTCAGCTAGGTCCTTTCAACAACACAGTTCTAGGCACCGGCACTGGGCCAGGAGGGACACCAGCTCAAGATGAATCGACCAATGGTGCCAACCCTGACCCCAATGGTGATGGCATCCCTGAGGAAAGACAACCAACTGTGGTTAGCTTTGGCGAAACTCCCAAACTCGGTGTTGCGAAACAAGCAGGTGCAGTGGTTAACAGCGGCAATGGCGTGTTCACTGTGCCTTACACCGTCACAGTCAGCAACCTGGGCAATGTCCCCATCAATAATCTGCGACTTGTCGAAAACCTCACCAGCACGTTTGGGCCTCCCACTACCTTCACCATTACTGCGGCTCCCACCAGCCCCACTCTAGCGGTTAACTCTGCTTTTAACGGCAACAGCGACCCCAATCTCTTAGCAGGCACTACTAATTTAGCGGTAGGACAAACAGCCACCGTAACTTTTAGTGTTCAGGTAGCAGCGAATGGACAGCCTGGCCCCTTCAACAATACAGTCACGGGTATTGGTACTAGCCCAGGAGGTACAGACATTCAAGATGAATCCACCAATGGCACCAACCCTGACCCCAATGGTGATGGCATCCCTGAGGAAAGACAACCGACTCCCGTTCAGCCAGAACCACTTCCTGTAGGAGAGCCCCAACTGCGCTTACTCAAACGAATTACAGCCGTGGAACAAGGAGGCAGAACTCAAACGTTCGATCGCTTTGTGGATGATCCTACTGATACCACCGATACGGCTCCTGGCTGGGCTCAACTGTCTCCGGTTGGCGAGGTCAATCTACCAACTTCGCTGTCTTTACGTAGTGGAGATTCAGTTGAATATACGCTTTACTTCCTGTCTGATGGCACAGCTCCTGCAACCGCTGCCAGCCTCTGCGATCCCATTCCTGCCAGAACCACCTTTGCCCGCGATCGCTTTGGTACAGGTAGTGGGTTACAGCTGAACCGAGCCAGCGCCGAGAAATCGCTGACGAATAATGCTGACACCGATGAGGGAAATTTCTTTACCCCTTTAGCGCCTTTACCCAATGGCAATGCTTGCCCGGCTAATGCGCAGGGCAATACCAACGGCTCTGTCATTGTCAACTTAGGAGAAATCTCTAATACCCCTGGCCAGAACTTTGGCTTTGTGCGCTTCCGGGTCAGGATTGATTAAGCATCGGTAGCGATCGCCCAACCAAAATATTCCATCCAAACGCTTGATGTATGTATTTCTTTACAGATTAGGTAAAGAATATAACAGCTTAAATGTAGCCGTACGGTAACGACTGGGCATGATTAAAAGATGGTTAGTCCTCACTTCTGCACTCGCGAAATTGAGCTACACCAGCCTGAGCGTATTACTAACCTAGACAGCCTGTGGGACCATTGCTTGTGTCTACGTCGTCAATCACGTCAATAAGCTGAACACTGAGGAACTGGCTTTGAAACGGACTTGGGTGCAATTACTTCTCCTATTCGTATTAGGAATTAGCCTGCTGACCATTGCTGACTTGGCGATCGCCCAATCCTTAAAGGTGCGGGTGAATCGTTGGTTGGAGGTGCGGCAGATTCAAGGGACAGTCAGCCTCTACCAAGGCCAAAAATCTCAACCCGCTCGCAATGGCAGTCGCATTCAAGCGGTAGGAGAGGGTATTCAAACTGGCGCGAAGTCTAGTGCAGTTTTAGCCGTAGATACTGGCATTGGTTTCATTAAAGTTGCAGAAAATACAAACATCCGCGTACTACAGCTAGAGCGGCTAGCGACTGGCGGACAAGTCACCAAGCTGCAAGTGAGTGGAGGACAAGCCCGCCTCCAAGTGAGAAAGTTTACCAATCCAGCGTCCCGTCTAGAAATCCTTTCCCCCGCTGGTTTAAGCGCAGTCCGTGGCACGGAGTTCGGGGTGAGTGTGCAGCCAGACGGTAAAACTGGGGTTGCCACCTTGGAAGGTAAAGTGGCTGCGATCGCCCAAGGAGCCAGCGTGCCGATCCAAGCTGGGTTTCAAAGTTTAGTCATTCCTGGAGAAGCCCCGTTACCCCCGACTCCCTTACGGGAAGACACGCGGTTGCAACTCCAAGTTCTAGAGGCCGTTGGCAACAACCAAGCTCAAATTGCTGGTCAGGTGGATGTTGTTAATCTGGTATTAGTGAATGATCAACCCCTGAGCCTCGATCGCGAAGGTCAGTTTGATGTCAGAGTTGCACTGCCGCGAGAGCGCCGGATTCGGGCCGTAGTCAGAACTCCCTTGGGGAAACAGCAAATTTATGAATTGGCAGTTCCGTGAATGGGGGTTGCGACTGTTACCTGGTGGCATCACTGCTCTCATTGTGGTTGGTCTACTAGAAGTAGGAGCTTGGCAGCCTTTAGAGCAATTATCCTATCGGTTGTTATTTCGCTTGCGGGGGGACCAAGCCTGGGATGAGCGTGTCGTCATCGTCGCGATCGATGAACCTAGTATCAAAAAATTTGGTCTCTTTCCTTGGCCTCGCCAGTACCACACGCAGTTATTGCAGCGATTAACCAAAGCCGAACCCAGCGCGATCGCCTTTGACGTAGTTTTGTCAGAACCCAGCCCACAAGATGCCCAATTAGCAGCTGCAATGCAGGATCAAGGCCAAGTTCTGTTAGCCCAAGGTTGGGACTATCTTGGCGCTCTCTTGCACATTAGTCCCCCTTTAAAGACTGCTGCACTTGATGTCGGCCATGTACTCAAACAAGAAGATGCCGACGGTGTCACTCGCAGTATTAAACCCCAAGTCAGAGGAGTGCTAGCTCTGGGTCTAGCGACGGTGCAAGTATATTCCTTAGTTCAGGAACCTGTCCGCCTCCCACCTTTAGACCAACCACTTTGGGTCAATTGGCCTGGTTCAGTGCGTGGCCTCAAGCACTACTCGTATGCAGCCGTCTTAGAGGGACAAGTGCCTGACACGGCTTTCCAAGGCAAAATTGTCTTAGTCGGCATGACTGCGATCGGCTTTGATCCCCTGCCGACTCCCTTCAATCGCAATCCCTCTGCTAGTGGTGTCCATCTCCACGCTGCTGTGATCAGTAATCTTTTGCAGCAAAATTGGCTACACCGTCCAACTCAAGATTGGAGTTGGTTGTTACTAATTGCTGGACCTGGCCTCAGTTGGATCCTGAGTCGTGGGAATACCAGTCAGCAAATTGGCATCTGGATCGGTGCTTGTTTGAGCTGGGGTATGGTCAGCTTGCTCCTGTTTGAAGCAGGTTACTGGGTGCCAGTAGCGGCTCCTTTGGTCCTGGCTACGGTAACCACAGGAGCTGTCGTTCTACACGATCGCCTCAGGGTCAACTCCTTGCTAAAAGCAAGAAGTGAGTTTTTGGCAACGATGAGCCACGAAATTCGGACACCAATGAATGCCGTGATTGGGATGACAGGGTTGTTGCTGGATACACCATTGACCGAGCAACAGCGGGACTTTGTGGAAACGATCCGTAGCAGTGGCGACGCCCTCCTGACCATTATTAACGACATTCTGGACTTCTCTAAGATTGAGTCAGGCAAGTTAGAGCTAGAGGAGCAACCATTCCAACTACGCACCTGCATTGAAGAGTGCCTGGATCTGCTTGCTGCCAGAGCTTCGGAGAAAAATTTAGAGCTAGCGTACTGGATTGATCCAGAAGTGCCTCAGTACTTGGTCGGCGACATCACCCGTATTCGGCAGATCTTGGTTAATTTGCTGAGTAACGCAGTCAAGTTTACTCACGCTGGAGAAGTCGTGGTTTCAGTTAAGGCGGGGGTAGCCACCCATCCACGATTGCAGCGGATTGATCGGCGACAGACACCAAAAGACAGCAGCAAAAAATATGAGATCTGCTTTGCGGTCAAAGATACAGGCATTGGTATTCCACCCGATCGCCTCGATCGCTTGTTTAAATCCTTCAGCCAAGCAGACTCTTCTACTACGCGACAGTATGGGGGTACTGGGCTAGGTCTCGTGATCAGTCAACGACTCACCCAGATGATGGGGGGGCGCATGTGGGTGGAAACTCAGTTAAATCAAGGTTCAACATTCTATTTCACCTTTTTAGCCCAAGCCGTACCAGAGCTAGTTCCCAGCCAAGTGGCATCCGCTCCAGATCAGTTGGCTGGCAAGCGATTGCTGATTGTGGATGACAACGCGACCAATCGCCAGATTTTGTCCTTGCAAGCGCAGTCTTGGGAGATGTTGCCTGAGACAGTTGATTCTGGAGCAGCCACGCTCGATCGCCTACGGCAAGAAGTATTTGATCTGGTCATTTTAGATATGCAGATGCCAGAGATGGATGGTGTCACGTTGGCAGGAGAAATCCGCAAGCTACCCGGATGCCAACACCTACCGTTGGTGATGCTTACGTCTTTGGGCCGTCCAGAAGGTAATGCTCAGACGATCGCCGCCAAGTTTGCTGCCTTTTTAACAAAACCAGTAAAACAAACGCAGCTTTACAATGCGCTTTTGCAAGTGATGGGAGCCCAACCGATTCCGCTTAGCGGTACTCAGCCGACTCCTACTTTTGATCGAGGCTTAAGCGATCGCCATCCCCTCCGCCTCCTACTGGCTGAGGACAATGTAGTGAATCAGAAAGTAGCCTTACGTCTGCTCGAAAAAATGGGTTACCGCGCCGATGTCGCTGGCAATGGCTTGGAAGTGCTAGACGCGCTGCATCGTCAAACCTATGATGTCGTGCTGATGGATGTGCAAATGCCTGAAATGGATGGTTTGACGGCGACTCGGCATATCTGTCGATTATGGTCGCCGGGCCAGCGACCGCGACTAGTCGCCATGACCGCTAATGCCATGCAGGGCGATCGCGAAGCCTGTCTCCGGGCAGGAATGGACGACTATATCACTAAACCGATTCGGACCGAAGAACTAATTCAGGCGTTACTCCGTTGTCCACCTCAAGCAGGCTTAAAAACACATCATTCAACCGTAGAATCTACGGTCGTGATCGATCCAAAAGCCCTAGAGGAACTCCGCGAATTAGGCGGAGAAGAAGCAGAAGCCTTGTTGCAAGAGGTGATCGACACCTACTTGGAAGACACTCCTAAACTCTTACAAGCGATCGCCGCCGCTTGGACCATCCAAGACACCACAGCCTTGAAGCATGCCCTCCACACCCTCAGAATCACCAGCACTACTTTAGGTGCCATCACGCTCTGTCAGATCTGCCAAACTATAGAATCTCTGAATCCAGAGGTGGCGATCGCGATTCAGAATGAATGGTTGGCGCAGTTGGAGGCAGAATACCAGAAAGTAGAAGTAGCTTTGCAAGCAGAACGGCAACAAGTGCGAGCCTGAGCAGGCAAATGATTGGGCACATAATCGGGCACATGATCAGGCACAATAGTTGGTCTGGGTTTTGGGCTTAATTTTCGTGCCTTATCGCTACCTTCTGTTCTACAAGCCGTACGACGTATTAACGCAATTTACAGACAATAGCTCTGTAGCGCCTCGGTCAACGCTAAAAGATTACATTCCAGTGCCAGAGATTTATCCGGTAGGCCGATTGGATCGAGACAGCGAGGGCTTGTTGTTACTCACCAACCACGGTCAACTCCAGCACCGCTTAAGCGATCCCCAGTTTCAGCACCCCCGGACTTACTGGGTACAGGTAGAGCGAGTTCCCGATGCAGCGGCTCTGGCCCAGTTGCGCCAGGGTGTCGTGATTCAAGGCTATCGTACCCGTTCGGCTCAGGTGCAATTGCTACCTACAGAACCTACCTTGCCGCCTCGCGAGCCACCCATTCGGTTTCGTAAAAATGTGCCAACCGCTTGGTTGGAGATCACTTTAACCGAGGGGAAAAATCGCCAAGTGCGGCGCATGACCGCTGCTGTCGGATTCCCAACTTTACGCTTGGTACGAGTCGCGATCGCCCATCTCCAATTAGTAGGGTTAGAGCCAGGTCAATGGCGGGATCTGACTCCACCAGAGCAAGCGAGCTTACAACAGCTTTGCTTTCCTCGATCAAAACTTAATTAACTGCAAACCAAGGTCGGCAGTTGAATAGATACAATAGGGTATCCGTGAAAATATCGTTAAACTGTTTTATAAAAACTCAGGTCTTGGACTTGCTATTCCGGGATTTCGGCATACTGATATGACTGACAACCACAACTTGTGAACCTGATTAGCCGACTGAGTGGCTGGTGTGAGCTCTGTCGCCCTAATCTTGCATCCTCATTCAGTCTGCACCTCATCTGTTAGTTGACCTAATGACTTCTAATCAACAACCGCGTTGGTACCAGTTTTTGGCTAAATCCGCCGCTTCAGATGAGTTGCCACCGCCGAACTTAGGTGATAAGTATCAGGTATTTTCAACCAGTTCACACCTGACTCGCGGGGAAGTGCAGCCATATCGTTCGTTCTACCAACAAAGCAGCTCGATTCAGCTTGATTTAGATGCCACAGGCACAATTGCAACGGTGAACCTGCTGGGAGCAGCATGTCTAGGTTACAGCGTGCAGGAGCTAATCGGCAACTCAGTTTTTACTTTGTTCCATCCGGATGACCGAGATTTCCTCCGAATAAAGTTAAATGAGTACTTACAAAATGTCATACCTCCGCAAGCAGGGACGAAGACAGAAATGACTCAGTGTCAATACTGGGAATTGCGCCAGGTTTGTAAGGATGGAAGGGTGATATGGGTGAAAGCTTTTGTGCAACCAGATGCTTTTGGGCAACCAAACCTTGAACCAACCACTAACCTCAACGATAGCCGCTCTAGCAATTCACCCGTAACGGCAGTGCGGCTACTGTGTGAAGACATTACTGAGTGGAAGCAAGTAGAGGCAGGACTCCAGCAAGAACGCAACTTTGTGGCGGCTGTGCTTGATACCGTCGTTAACTTAATTGTGGTTTTAGATCGTCAGGGACGCATCGTTCGCTTCAATCGTGCCTGTGAGCAAATGACTGGATACACGTTTGCAGAGGTCAAAGGCATTCCTTTCTGGGATGTTCTGCTTTTGCCAGAGGAGATTGCAGGTGTCAAAGCTGCATTTAGCCAATTACGGTCAGGATTATTTCCCAACGAGTATGAAAACTATTGGATCACAAAAGCAGGCTCCGCTCGCTTGATTGCTTGGTCTAACACAGCTATTGTAGGTAAAGAAGGCAAAGTCGAATACGTCGTTGGTACTGGCCTGGATATTACAGAGCGGCGACAGACAGAATTGGCATTGCAGCGATCGCAGCAGCAGCAATACCAACACCTCGTAGACTCAGTCGAAGGGATTGTCTGGGAAGGCGAGGCCGAGAGCCTTCAGTTCTCCTTTGTCAGCCCTAAAGCTGAGCGAATTTTGGGCTATCCGCTGGCCGACTGGCTGAGCGATTCGCAATTTTGGCTCCATCACATCCATCCAGACGATCGCGCCTGGGTAATGACGACTTGCCAACGAGAAACCCAAGCTCGACGCAACCACACGCTGGAATACCGCATGATCGCTCAGGATGGCCGAGTCATCTGGTTTCGAGACATGATCACAGTCGTACCTGATGCTCAGCCTGTGCAACTACGGGGCGTCATGCTCGATATTACTGAGCGCCGCCAAGCAGAAATTGCGCTGCAAATGAGTGAAGCCCGCTATCGAGCCGTAGTTGAGCAAGCAGCAGAAGGAATTTTCTTAGTCGATGTAGAAACCAAACGGTTGCTAGAAACCAACGCTGCCTGCCAAAGCTTATTGGGTTATAGCGCTGAGGAGCTATCAACCTTGACACTCTACGATGTGGTGGCTCACGATCGGGCGGACATTGAGCGAAATATTCAACACATTCTGACTCAGAAGCGGTATTTCATCGGGGAGCGTCAATATCGTCGCAAGGATGGCTCGTTGATTGAAGTGGAAGTGAGCGCCCATGTCGTTAGCAACCACTACTGGTCATTTTTGTGTGTGGTGGTTCATGATGTTACAGCTTATAAGCAAGCAGGGGCAGCCTTAGAGCAATCCTTGGCGTTGCTCCGTGCCACCTTGGAGTCTACTGCCGACGGGATCATGGCCATTGGCGCAGATTGTCAAGTGCTGTGTGCCAACCGCAAACTGGTGGAAATGTGGGGAATTTCAGATGAATTGATGGCTGCTTCGCGGGGTGAGGAGCGCTTGCAATTCTTGGCCGCTCAAATGAAAGACCCAAATGTCTTCTTAAAAAAGATCCAAGCCTTGCAAACGCAACCCGAAGCGGAAGTGAACGACCTGATTGAATTTCAGGATGGCAGAGTGGTTGAGCGCTACTCTAAACCACAGCGCTTAGGCAACCAGATTGTCGGTCGAGTTTGGAGCTTCCGGGACATTACTCAGCGCCAACAAGCAGAAGCGGCGTTAGCTCAGAGTGAGGCTAAGTGGCGATCGCTGATTCAAAACAGTTCTGACATCATTGCCATTCTGGAAGCTGATGGCACGGTGCGCTACCAGAGCCCAGCGGTGGAGCGAATTATGGGGCACTCGCCTCAGGAACTAGTCGGCAGGAATGCTCTAGAACTGATTCATCCCGAAGATGTGGAACATGTAGCGCAAGCCTTTCAAGATTTAGTTGCAGGCATATTACCTTCGCTTTCGATTGAGTTTCGTTTTCAGCACAAAGATGAAACTTGGCGCTTTATCCAATCCACAGGGATAAATTTGCTCGCTGATCCCTCAGTTTTGGGAATTGTTACCAACTCACGGGACATCACTGAGCGGAAACGAGCTGAGCGGGCTTTGCAGAAGCAAACAGAGCGAGAACGGCTCATGCGCTTCATTGCTCAACGCATTCATCAGTCACTGGATCTAGCAGAAATTCTCGATACAACCGTGGCAGAAGTGCGGCAATTTCTCCAGACTGACCGAGCCATTATTTTTCGGTTTAACCCGGATGGTAGTGGATGCGTGAGTGTGGAATTCGTAACAGAGGGTTGCCAACCTATCCTCGGTCGGGTGATTCACGATCGCTGTTTTACTCCGCCTAGTGGCCCTGCCCCCTATCCTCGAATCAGAGCCATTGCCGATCTAGATGCTGCCGAGGTTGACCCTTGCTATGTGCAGATGTTGGCGGCTTTGCAAGTAAAAGCCAGCTTGGTCGTGCCCATCATGCAGGGAGAGCAGTTGTGGGGCTTGTTAGTTGCTCATCACTGTATTGCGCCTCGGCAGTGGTTGCCTCAAGAAGTAAATTTCCTAGAGGAGTTAGCAACTCAGGTGGCGATCGCCATCCAGCAATCGGAACTCTATCAGCAAGTGCAACGGCTCAACTCGGCTCTAGAGTCTCAAGTGATGGAGCGTACCGCCCAATTGCAGCAAGCGCTCAACTTTGAGGCCATGCTGAAGCGGATTACAGATAAGGTGCGCGATAGCTTGGACGAAGGTCAGATCTTGCAAACTGCAGTGCAAGAACTAGCGCTAGTGTTGCAAGTCGCCTGCTGCGATACCGCCCTCTACGACGCTAACTATACAACCTCCACGATCTGCTATGAGTACACCACCTCGCTCCCTGCATCTTGGGGACGAGTGTTAAAAATGGCAGATTTTCCCGAACTATACAGCCAACTCCTGCAAGGACAGCATTTTCAATTTTGCGAAATCGTCCCGAATCCTTGCCGGGATCGGGTATCGATGTTGGCCTGCCCCATTTTTGATGACCAAGGCGCGATCGGGGATCTGTGGCTGTTCCGAGATAGAGAGGAAGCCTTTAGCGAGTTAGAGATTCGCTTGGTGCAGCAAGTGACGAATCAATGCGCGATCGCCATCCGCCAAGCCCGTCTCTATCAAGAAGCTCAGGCGCAAGTGCGAGAGCTAGAAAAGCTCAATCGGCTTAAAGATGACTTTCTCAGCACTGTTTCTCATGAGTTGAGAACTCCCGTTTGCAACATCAAAATGGCAATTCAGATGTTGGAACTGAGCCTGAATCGTGAAAACTGTCTGAACTCAGCCTCTAGTAAAACTGCTCGTTACTTGCAGGTCTTGCAGGATGAGTGCAATCGAGAGATTAGCTTAATTAATGACCTGCTGGATTTGCAGCGCTTGGAGGTGGGCAGTCAACCCTTAACTTTAGAAATTGTGCAGCTTCAAGAGTGGATTCAGGGAGTCGCCCAACCCTTTTATGACCGAGCTAGAGGGCGAGAGCAACGCTTACGGCTAGAATTACCCACTCGTCTACCTCCCATTCTTTCTCACTCCTCGAGCCTCACCCGGATTCTGGCAGAACTGTTGAACAATGCCTGTAAGTACACCCCACCCGGTGAAGAAATTGTCGTTTCTGCTCATCCAGCGTCGGGGCGGATACAGCTCAAGGTGACTAACTTTGGGGTCGAAATTCCTGCGGCGGAGTTACCTCACATTTTTGAGAAGTTCTACCGAGTGCCCAGCACAGATCCCTGGAAACAAGGTGGAACAGGCTTAGGGCTGGCTTTAGTGCAAAAACTTACCGAATATTTGGGAGGCAGCATTGAGGTAGAGAGTGCGGCAAGGCAAACCTGCTTCACTGTAGAACTGCCTCTCACTCCTAACGACATCAATTCAAGATAAGACCCAACAAAAATTTTGCTGTGGTTCATAATCGAGGGAGAAGCAGAGGTGACTTGAACCAGAGTCACTGCAATTGACGCAACAGGAGGTCAGCATGGGTCTGGGTATGTTGGTGAAAGGCCAATGGATGACAGAGCGGGAACAAGAAGACACTCAAGGCCGTTTCTTAAGACCCTCTACTACCTTCCGCCATCAAATTACTGCCGATGGTTCGAGTGGATTTAAGGCTGAACCCGATCGCTATCATCTCTATATTTGTTGGGCTTGTCCTTGGGCGCACCGCACCGCTATCATGCGCCAACTGAAAGGCTTGGAGTCTGTGATCACCCTCTCCGCTGTTGATCCTGTGATGGGAGAAGAAGGTTGGTTTTTTTCAGATTATCCAGGCTCTATCCCTGACACGGTGAATCAGACAAAATATTTGCGCGAGATTTATCTCAAGGTAGAACCCGATTACACCGGACGAGTTACAGTGCCTGTGTTGTGGGATAAGCAGACCAACGCTATCGTCAATAACGAGTCTCGCGAAATCATTCGCATGTTGGATACAGAGTTTGGCGCGATCGCTCAAAAGGAGACCAGCTTCTATCCAGAAGATCTGCGATCGCAAATTGACCAAACCATTGATGCCATTTACCAACCGATTAACAACGGGGTGTATCGAGCGGGGTTTGCCACTCAACAGTCAGCCTACGAGGAAGCCGTCACCGAATTGTTTGACGCACTCGATCATTGGGAGCAAGTATTGAGCCAGCAACGATATCTCTGCGGCGATCGCCTGACCGAAGCGGATATTTGTATGTTCACCACGCTGCTGCGGTTTGATGCTGTTTACTATAGCCATTTCAAATGCAACCTGCGTCGAATCGTAGACTATCCCAATCTGTGGAACTACCTCAAAGATATTTATCAGCATCCAGAAGTCAAACCCACTTGCTACCTAGACCACATCAAGTTGCACTACTATAAAAGCCATCCCAAAGTGAATCCTACAGGCATCGTTCCGAAAGGCCCCATTATTGATTTTGATGCCCCCCACGATCGCACTCGTTTTTCCTAGGGAGAAGGTCCAGAGGTCCGTAGGGGTTTAGCATTGGAGCATAAATGGAGATGCTAAAAACATAAGAGTTTGCTCCAAATGCTAAACCCTTCAAGGTAGAGCGTGGCTAGTTGGTGGCATGAACATTGCACTGGGCATAGCATTCAGATCAAAATTTAGGACTAATGTTGTACTTTGATAGCTGAATGCTATGCCTCTACGGGTTGTTAGAAGCGAGGAACCTAGCCTCTAGACTTGCTGCTACTTCTGAGCGATGTCAATGGGTTCGAGGGCAGAGAACTGCACTAAGGGTTCGCGAGCCACGCGATTGAGACCCGCAGATCCCAATAAATTAGCCCAGTCAGCAGCTAAAGCCGCATCCCGAGGATAGGAGCGACGCAACTGAGCCAAGGTGCTCAACGCTTCGTACCAAAACCCCGATTGTTTATACAGAGCAACGCGATCGCGTGGACTAGCTTGCCGCAACTGCTGCACCAGAGCAGGACTAGGATTCACATGTTTAATCCATCCCATCACAAAGGGATTGCCCGATTTATCAGGTGCCGCTTCATTACAAACTACTGAGAAAAACCAACGATAGTTTTTACCTGCGGTTAGCCCAGATGTGACAACCGCTGGCAGCTTAAAGCTAGCAATGCCTGGTTGTGCAGCCAATCGTAATTTAGTTCTGTACACCTGTTGCTTATTCTCGTTCTGCAAAACAAATTCAGCCGTTTTAGCAGTCGTCGGCGGAACGTGGAAGAAGAGCGTGGGATATCGATCGGCGGTGAGACTTTTAGTCTGGGCAGCTGGAATCAAAGCCGTAATAGAGTTGCGTCCCAAGCAATCTCCAGGGCGAGAACCGCCGGAAGTGCGACCTCCTGGCCCATCTTTGACCGGAGGTCTAACTGAATTGGCGATCGCTGACATTGGCAGAGCCAACGGTGCGAAGGATGAGATTAGAGCTACACAGAGGGCTGTGTAGGCTGCGTACGATTTTGTCCGATACATAGTGCTCTCCCGGATGACTACATGACAGCAGCGATCTAAATGACGGACAACCTAAAAAATCTCTTCCACTTCTCCAAAGCTTCACAAAATCTTTACAAGAGAGAATTGAAGAATCCGGATTTTTTACCAAAAAAAGACAAAGTTTTCCGGATGAAGAAATTTGAGCGATCGCTGTTGAGTTCGCTTGGAGCTAGCATTCACTTTTTTGCTGCTTGAATTGACACCCTTTATTAAGGTTGGGCAGCAAATTTGTCAGTGGCTGCTAATAATGCCGTACGAATTCCGGGTTCCATCATCGAGTGTCCCGCGTCCGACACGACAATAAACTCCGCTTCTGGCCAAGCTTGATGCAATTCCCAAGCTGAGATCATCGGGCAAACCACATCATAACGACCTTGCACAATCACCGCCGGGATATGACGAATCCGATCAACATTTTGTAGGAGTTGGTCTTCCGGCTCAAAAAATCCACGATTCACAAAGTAATGGCATTCAATCCGGGCAAAGGCATCCGCAAAGTCAGACTCCGCAAATCTCGCTTGCAAATCCGGATCGGGATATAGCTTACTCGTGCTTGCCTCCCACACCGACCAGGCACGAGCTGCCTCTAAACGCACCTGTAGATCTGGGCTAGTTAAGCGCCGATGATAAGCTGCAATTAGGTCATGGCGTTCTTCGGGGGGAATGGGTTGCAGATAAGCTTCCCAAGCATCCGGAAAGATATAACTGGCTCCCTCTTGGTAAAACCATTGCAACTCTTTTTGGCGCAGCATAAAGATACCGCGCAAAATTAGACCCAGACAGCGTTCTGGATAGGTTTGACTATAAGCTAAGGAGAGCGTACTGCCCCAACTGCCGCCGAAGACAACCCATTGCTCGATGCCTAAATGCGATCGCAGTTTTTCGATATCCTCCACCAGATCCCAGGTGGTATTCTCTCTCAGGTCTGCATGAGGTGTGCTGCGACCACATCCGCGTTGATCAAAGACAACAATTCGCCACTGGGTGGCATCAAAATATTGCCGATAACGGGCAATACTGCCACCCCCTGGCCCGCCATGCAGAAACACCACGGGCTTGCCTTCTGGGTTGCCAGATTCCTCAAAATAAAGGGTATGGAGATCAGAAACTTGTAGAGTTCCGGTGCGATAGGGGGCGATCGCGGGATAAAGTTCACGAATTTGAACAGGCATGAAAATATGCTCTTGCAGGACGTTCCTTAGCGTACGAGCGATCGCCCTCTGACAACAAGCCACCTCAACTGGAGCATCCGCTTAAGTGGCTAAATTGCTGTCGCCCCCTTCCAAAATCGTGCCTTCTAGATTCGTGTCTGCCAGATTTGCACCACTGAGGTTGGCTTCTTCTAAAGCAGCCTGATGCAAGTTGGCCTGGTGAAGATCGGCGATCGCTAAGTCTGCACCACTCAAGTCGGCTCCCTCTAAATTCGCACCACTTAAATTGGCCTGACTGAGCCGCGCATGGCTGAGGTCGGCTTGGACAATGTTGGCAACTTTTAGATCAGCCTGACTTAAATTCGCGCCATCTAGAATGGCTCCTTCTAAGGTAGCTCCGTCAAGAATGGCATCTCTCAAATCTGCACCGCTCAGGTCTGCTTGGGTCAAATCTGCGCCGTTGAGGTCTGCGCCACTGAGATCGGCATGGCTGAGGTTAACTCGGCGTAAATTCGCTCCATCCAAAGATGCTCCAGATAGCAACACACCGCTCAGGTCTGCACCTTCTAGTATTGCCTCACTGAGCGCGATCGCACTAAAGTCTCTTTCTCCCGCTGCATATCTCTGCATCAGTTCTTCAGCACTCATGTCTCCCTCCTTTCGCTACATTAGCAAAGGCAACAGCATCCTAGAAAAGATATCCACACTACCGCAAGTGGTTAATCCACAGGATGTCACACTGCTTGAGCCATTGCTTCCACGCTATGACAAGCGAACAACAGAAAAATCAGACCCAAGACACAGCCTTGTCTATATGACCTTGATCGTGTTTAGGTCTGGGCGAGCGTAGCGCTCAACACTTAAATAGGCCATTATGTGAAGCGATTAGCTACATCTCTAGGAAGATGCTAAAAAATTAACCCTTTATCTAGAAGGTAACTGCACTGAAAAATCAGCTTTATTGAGCTAGCACGTTGAGTCCAAAAGTGTGCGATCGCGACTGGATTCAGAAGCGATCGTCACTTCTGTTTTCAGCAGACTCGCAGGACTCTCCATTCTGATCTGGTCTCCTGAAAGTTCAAGGACTCAGTTGATTTAGTAGGTCTTTAAAGACCCTTATCCCTAGACTAAAGAATACTCAACGAAAGAGATGAGAACTTTAAAGAGCGATCGCCTAGAGTGTGTGTTGAGTGAGATTGAATAGCAGCGATCGCATTATAAAAAATTTGGCATAGAGGTTGCGATCGTGAATCGTTTTTTGATTTGTGTACTGAGCCTAAATTTATATAAAAAAACTCTGCCTATTCATTTAATTCCGATTATTGTGCGACCATGCTAAGTGCAAATTCCCAGCCTGAAATTCAGAATGTAAATTAATAATGAATAGATTTTTAGTTTTTTGGGGCTTAGCCAGCCCTGCATGCTTGGGCCTAGTAGCAAGTGTACTCCGATTTTATCAATTGGACTGGTATCCAGCCTATTTTGATATTTGGCGATCGCTTGCAGTTTATCTGGCTTATTGGCTTTTACTGGGAGCTCTACAAGGAGCAATCTTATTCTGGAAGTTCCAAGGGCGACGATTTGCGTATCGATGGTTCTTTATAACTAGTGCAGTTGGCTGCTTCATAATGCTATTGCACGATCTATTCCTGCTCCTGCTTGGTGTTGACACGCGCGGCCAAGGAGCACTTATTCTAATATTTAGCCTACCGTTGTTGGCATTTTTAGGTGGGCTACCATTGGGGTTAGCTCAATTCTTTTTAATCCGAAATCACTATAGAGCCAGTCTCAACCCCAAGCACTTGAACCTTAGATGGTTTGCCATTAGTTTTTTATCGTGGATAATTGGTTTTGCAGGCGTTTTATTCACCTTCTCTGGTACTCGTCTTATGCCTGCGTTGTTTCTGCTCGTTTCTGCTGGAACTGCAATGAAGGGTTGGTTTATTCAGAAGTATTTAAGAGCATAAATGTAGAGTGATCGCCAAAAGATAGATGATGGATGAGTTGAATTGCGATCGCCCAGAGCAGATGATGGGTGAGGTTAGATAGCGATCGCCTAAAGTATGTGTTGAGTGAGGTTGGATTGCGATCGCATTACGGTAATTGCTGGCTCAGAAGTTGCGATCGTGAAATATTTATGCGCCATCCCTAAGCCTGAACATAAGTTTCTTCACAACGATAATGATTGAGCTGAATGACAATTCCATACGTACCAAGCTATTTTTTTGAGCACTGTCGCATAGTGAGTTTAGAGGAATAGCATATGGCGTATTTAACAGTACGTCTGCTCACCTGCGTAAGAAATCTGAAAATATGCGGAATGATTCTCGCTATTTAGCTTGAGCGGCGTATTATACGGAAACAATCTGTATAAGTATTAAATTTGGGGCGTTATGCCGAATCATTCTGCCTATCCACCCCATTTGGGATTTTAGACAGAAACTTTCAGTCTATTAATAGTTAGGCTCACATTTTTCACTCATGGAGAAGTAGTATGAAGTTTTTGAAATCAGCAATGATTGCTGTTTTGATTGCTGTTTTATTTGCTTTCACGCCTGTATGGGCGGCAAGTCTGACTGGGCCTCAGAAAAATGCCGTTAGATCTGCAAAGCAGTACCTTAGTATCCAGGGCTTCTCGCGGAGTAGGCTTATTCAGCAACTCTCATCAGATTATGGAGATGGTTATGACGTTGCCGATGCTACCGTAGCAGTGGATAGTTTGAACATTGATTGGAACAAGCAAGCGGCAAGATCTGCGAAGCAGTACCTAAGCATACAGAGTTTCTCGTGCAAAGGTCTCACTAATCAACTTTCATCGAGTGCTGGAGACGGGTACACCGAGAGCCAAGCGAACTACGGGGCACAGCAGACGAATACTTGCCAATAGGCCAAGGGTGCGCCCTAACAATACCCATGCACACCGCCGCCGAAAGTGAATCGGCATGATGCAGAGGCTATCTGCGGCGGGTGATGGGCAACCTTAGGCAGAAAGTAAATTAGCGATCGCCCCTCTAGCTCCACCGATTTCAAATTGTGAGCCATGAAAAAGTCCCCTCCCCAGCTTTGAGAAATGACTGCGGGAGGGGACTGTGTGAGTTAGATAGCGATCGCCTTACCTAGCGCCCAACTAGAACCTTAGCTAGAAGACTGAGCGGCTAGTAACTCGGCGGGTAAGCGTTTGAAGGCTAGGCGTTCGTTTTCAACATCGACGAAGATGGTGTCGCCAGTTGTGAACTCGCTGCGGAGGATGGCCTTGGCAATTTGGGTTTCCAGTTCGCGTTGGATGGCACGCTTGAGGGGACGTGCGCCGTAGACTGGGTCGTACCCCACCTCTGCTAGGAAGTCGAGGGCAGAGTCGGATAGCTTGAGAACCATCTTGCGATCGCTCAACCGTTGTTCTAAGCGGTGAACTTGGAGCTTGACGATCTCGCGGAGTTCGCTGCGGTCTAGTGGATGGAAGATGATGATCTCATCGATTCGGTTGAGGAACTCTGGACGGAAGTTGCTTCGCATCGCATCCAAAACTCGGCTCCGCATCTCTTCGTACTGAGAATTATCTCCCGCCACGTCGAGGATGAACTGAGAGCCAATATTGCTGGTCATGATGATGATGGTGTTTTTGAAGTCTACCTTGCGACCTTGAGAGTCAGTGACACGCCCATCATCTAGGATCTGCAACATCACGTTGAACACATCCGGGTGCGCTTTCTCGATCTCATCAAACAGAATCACCGAATAAGGGCGACGGCGAATCGCTTCCGTGAGTTGACCGCCTTCTTCATAGCCCACATATCCCGGAGGCGCACCGATCAGGCGAGACACAGAGTGCTTCTCCATATACTCCGACATATCGATTCGCA
The DNA here is from genome assembly GCF_014696035.1 of Trichocoleus sp. FACHB-262. Taxonomy (NCBI): domain Bacteria; kingdom Bacillati; phylum Cyanobacteriota; class Cyanophyceae; order Leptolyngbyales; family Trichocoleusaceae; genus Trichocoleus; species Trichocoleus sp. FACHB-262. The sequence continues at coordinate 50,201 of NZ_JACJPK010000090.1, forward strand.
CCATGGCGTCTTCGGTGTCAAACAGGTAAGAAGCTAGTGCTTTGCCGAGTTCGGTCTTGCCAACACCTGTGGGGCCGAGGAAGATAAAGCTGGCCGTGGGACGGTTGGGGTCTGCTAAGCCTGCACGAGAGCGCTGAATCGCATCCGCTACGGCTGTCACCGCTTCCTGCTGACCTACCACCCGCTTGTGCAGTTCTTCTTCTAATTGGAGGAGCTTCTGCATCTCGGACTCAACCAGCTTATTCAGGGGGATACCTGTCCACTTAGAAATGATTTCCGCAATATCCGCTTCAGTCACTTCCTCACGCAACAGCGATCGCCCACTGGTTTGAGTATCTGCCAGTTTCGCCTCGATCTCATCCAGTTGTCGTTGCAGTTCGGTCAGCTTGCCGTACTTCAGCTCCGCCGCTCGGTTGAGGTCGTACTCACGCTCGGCTTGCTGGACTTCCACATTTACCTGATCGATCTCTTCTTTCAGGGCTTTGCGGCGATCGAGGATCTCCTTTTCTCCTTGCCATTGTGCGTTGAGGCGGCTTTGGTTCTCCTTGAGGTCGCCCAGTTCTCTTTCCAGGCGATCTAGGCGATCGCGAGAAGCCATATCACTCTCTTTTTGCAGCGATAACCGCTCCATCTCCAATTGCAGAATCTTGCGATCGATTTCGTCTAGTTCTTCTGGCTTAGAGGTGCTTTCCATCTTCAGCTTGGCAGCGGCTTCGTCTACCAGGTCAATCGCCTTGTCGGGCAAGAAGCGATCGCTGATGTAACGAGTCGAAAGTGTTGCCGCAGCTACGAGAGAACTATCAGAGATTTTGACGTTGTGGTGGGTTTCGTAGCGGTCTTTTAAGCCCCGCAAAATGGAGATGGTATCTTCCACGGTGGGCTGATCAATATAAACCTGTTGGAAACGCCGCTCTAGCGCTGCATCCTTTTCGATGTACTTGCGGTACTCATCCAGGGTGGTAGCACCAATACAACGCAGTTCACCCCGAGCCAACATCGGCTTCAGCAAGTTACCCGCATCCATCGCGCCTTGCGTGGCACCTGCACCCACAACGGTATGAATCTCGTCAATAAACAGGATGATGGTGCCGTTGGAGTCAGTGACTTCCTTCAAAACGGCTTTGAGACGTTCTTCAAACTCACCCCGGTACTTGGCACCCGCAATCAGAGCACCCATATCCAGAGCAATCAGCTTGCGATCGCGTAACGATTCAGGTACGTCACCTTTCACAATCCGTTGGGCTAAACCTTCTGCGATCGCGGTTTTACCCACCCCTGGTTCCCCAATCAGGACGGGGTTGTTTTTGGTGCGGCGAGACAAAATCTGAATCGTCCGGCGAATTTCGTCGTCCCGACCAATCACAGGGTCGAGTTTGCCTTGACGCGCAAATTCCGTCAGGTCACGGCCATATTTAGTTAACGAGTCGTATTTCCCTTCTGGGTTTTGGTCGGTCACTTTCTGGCTTCCTCGAATCTGCTCAATCGTGCTGCGTAGCTTGGCTGTGTCTAGTTTAAATTCCTGAAATAATGCTTTACCAAAGCGATCGTCTTGGGTGTAGGCTAGTAGCAGGTGTTCGATCGAAATAAAGTCGTCTCCAAACTCTTTGCGATAGCCTTCCGAGCGATCGAGCAAGGTATCGGCACTACGACCCCAATACACAGAGCCGCTATTGGAAACTTTGGGTTGGCGCTTAATAAATTCTTCGGTGCGATCGCGCAACTTCTGCACGCTGATGCCCAGCTTACTGAAGACGCTACTGGCGAGTCCTTCTTGTTCTACCAGTGACTTGAACAAGTGCTCCGTCTCGATTTGCTGCTGCTGGGCTTGCTTGACGACCTCAGGTGTCTGAGCGATCGCTTCCCACGCTTTTTCGGTAAATTGATTGGGATTGGTTGGTTGCATACTGCACGATCCCCCTCTAATCAGTAAATATATACACTCAGCTAGTTACAGTCATTGTAAGCAACCCAGCGAATCCAGCAGGATCGGTGTTTACGTCTTTATATAGGGGTATTACCGTTCCAAATTTGTGGCGAAAGTTAAGCTGAATCACAACATGACGCTGGCGATCGCGTCTTTAATTAACATTCTGTCCAATCCTATTTTTGGCCTAACAGGTAGAAAATTAACTCCAAGCAACACTGAACAATTCCGTGTAATCAGCTCAATAAGAGCCTTGTGTAGAAAAAGCATCGGCATATTCATCTGATTGGGAAGTAGCCCGATTGTTTTCGGCATATCCGCTCTATAAAGAAATTAACCCGAAGTAGGTCAATCTAATTAATAGTTGGATAGCAATGCATAAGTCTGTTTTGAGTAGCGAACAATCTTCAAGTATTCATTTGGAGTGAGCAATGACTGGTAATCAGGAGCCTAAGCTTGTCAAAATTGTATACATTCTTCCGGAGGATGACGAAAGTGCGGCAGTAGGAGAAGGATTATGGGCGTATGCTCTGGGAGATCAGCTCTATGAGTTACAAAATATTCCTGTCTGTGCTAGACATCTGAATGTAGAAGACATTGTTCGATGTGAGGAATTACCGGGCGAGCGTCCGCTGATTAAGGAGTTAGTGAGACGAAGTGGCAATCAAACTCTTCGTGTCATTTTTAATGATGAAGCACCAGAGGATGACTGTGTTGATATCATTATTGAATTGAAACAACGGGGTATCCAGTACGAGAAACCTGCCTTCAAATGCTATATGTTCAATATACCCCCCGATAGTGACTACGAATGGGCGAGAGACTTCTTGCGAGCTAAAGAAGAAGAAGGCTTACTCTGTTTCGACGAGTAGGCGGAAGACCTATCTGCCGACGAGTAGCTGGCGGTCGTTTGGTAATAATAGATGTTGGTGCTTTCCTCTGCGTTGTATCCCGCAGTCCATGATGGAAACACATGTTTGTACCAAGCAACCGCTGTGCATTTGGAGGAGTAGAAGAGGTTGTGGCAGTTAATAACGGACTAGTTATTACACTTTCTGTCCTGGCTATAACTAGCTTAGCGATCGCCTATGGCTTTGGTGTTAAAGCTCAACGTCTTCCCTTCTCAGCAGAAATTGGATTTAGTGAACAGCAAGTGTCATTTCTGAGGTGGTGGGTCAAGTTAGCCTTAGTGGTTGGGATTTTATTGCCGATCGCCTTATGTGTTCAGTCCTGGGGACAACCCGCCTCCCTGATGTTCTGGGGGAGTTATTTACTGGTCGTTGCGGTGCAGCTAATCTCTGAGCGCGTGTTTAGCCAGTGTTTAGTTCCGAGTGTTTTGGTGCCTATTGGCTTTTGTTACACCGCTTTTCGGTTGTGGCAATTATTAGATGGATTCACCCAGCTATCCTTATCTCGTTTGGCCTGGGTTGGCTTCGGTAGCATTGCCCTGTTTTGGACTGCCAACCTGGTGATGTTGATGGCGATCGCCATTCCAACAATTTACAAAAGACAAAGCTTTCAAGAATAGAATGGTTAGCTCAGGAAATGAGGTCTACGTTTTGGATTAGTCCAGTCTGGGTTGCGATCGTGCGATCACGATCAGGTTGTCAACCAGTTTGAGCGACTTAAGACTCCGTGGGAGCATGTTGGCAGTTTTGGATAGCTGATGAGATTAGTGAAAAATTAAGCTGAGACGACGTTGTGCTTCCGTCAAGGCTGCGGTTGGAGTGCTTTTTCCTAACAAAACAGCTTCGATCGCCCGCCCCAACTGTTCAGAGACGCGATTGTACCCGAAAAAAATTGGTCGCGATCGCCCGTAGGGAGCTTGCTCTAAGAATACGCTGACCGCAGGCTGTTGCGAGATAAACTGCTGATAGGTAGGATTCTGACGAGCCTTGAGATTGGTGGGTAAATAGCCTGTTCCTAAAGCCCATTGCGTTTGAAATTCCTCGCTCAACACATATTCCGCAAACGTCAACGCAGCTTGTTCTCGCTCTGGGGTGCTTTTGAAGAAAAACAGATTCTCCCCACCACTCGCCGTAGCCCGTCTAGCCTCTGTGGGAATGGGAATTACGCCAAAATCAACTCCAGTGGCTTGCAGTTGTCCTAGTGTCCAAGGGCCAGAGAGTTGCATCGCGACTTTGCCTGCGAGAAAACCATCAAGTTCATAACCGCGTTCGGGTAGGGATAGAACCGCAGAACCATCATCTAGCAAGTCTCTCCAGAGTTGCAGAGCCGCGATCGCGCCTGAGTTTGCCAGATTCACCGCAGCAGGATTGGCTTCACCCGCATCCGTAAGTTCTCCACCGCCACTCCACATAAACGGCAACCAGTTAAACACCGTCCACTCGCCTTTGCCCAGAGGGAGCAGCATCCCATGTTGGTCAATCCGGCGATCGCCATCGGTATCACGGGTTAAAGTCTGCGCTACCTGCCGCAACTCTTCCCATGTTTGAGGCAGTTGGGTAATACCAGCGGCTTGAAATAAACTCGGTCGATAGAAAATACCGACATTGTTGGTGCCAAAGGGAATCGACCAGAGATGGTTTTCCAGCTCCATTGTTTCAAATAAAGTAGGCGCAATTTGCTCGCGCAGAGGAGACTGATCCAACCACTGCTCTAGAGGCCGAATTGCATCCAACTCCACCAACTGCCCCGTAATCATCGGTGCAAACCAGAGCATGTCAGGCGCTGAATTCCCTACCACAGCCGCAAGGATTTTGGGCATCTGCTCATCCGGTTGCCCGACATAAATTGAGTCAACCTGGATATCTGTGTGAGTTTGATTAAATCGATCGACTAATTTCTGCAACACATCACGATTTGGCGGTGGATTCACGCCTTGCCACAGCGTCAGATGTGTCACCTGAGGAGAGGTAGGAGCGGCGAGCGCAGATGTGGGTTTCCAGTCAAAACACCCCAATACACTCAGCAGTAGGAGCACAATCACGACGGCATTTCTCGTCCATGCCAATTGCCAGCATCCTTGTAAACACTGCCTCCACGCTCTACTCATAGCTTTTTGATGTTGCGATCGCTCAACCTAACTAATGTAGTGGATGCAAAGCCTCTGCTAACATCGATGCTAGTCAATTCAATTGCAGTTTTAACGGTTTCAGTCTGACCTCACCTTTATGGCAGGACATAGTAAGTGGGCCAATATCAAGCGCCAAAAAGCCAGAGTCGATGCGGTGAAGGGCAAAGTCTTCACTAAAATCTCGCGAGAGATTATTGTAGCAGCCCGGAGTGGCGTGCCTGACCCCAACGGCAACTTCCAGCTCCGTACTGCGATCGAGAAGGCCAAAGCCGCCGGAATTCCCAACGACAACATTGACCGGGCGATCGCCAAAGGAGCAGGCAAACTCGGCCCCGACAACGCCGCCTTAGAAGCCATTCGCTACGAAGGTTATGGCCCTGGAGGTGTGGCAGTGCTGATCGAAGCCCTAACCGATAACCGCAACCGCACCGCTGCTGATATGCGCGAAGCCTTCAGTAAAAACGGCGGCAACCTAGGTGAAACCGGCTGTGTCAGTTGGATGTTTGACCAAAAAGGGGTAGTCACCATTACTGCTGCCCCCGCTGAGGAAGGACGGAAACGTAATCGCAACGCCACCAGTAGCCAAATTGATGAAGATGCCTTGCTAGAAGCCTCCCTAGAAGGTGGAGCCGAATTCTACGAGCTGACCCAGGTGGATGAAGCAGAAGGTGCAGAAGTATTCACTGAAGTCGCCAACTTGGAAAACCTCAGTCAAGTCCTTAAAGAAAAGGGCTACCACGTTCAACAAGCCGAACTGCGCTGGATACCCAATAACACAATGGAAGTCACCGACCCCGACCAAGCGCGATCGCTCCTGAAACTCATGGATGCCCTGGAAGACTCCGACGATGTCCAAAACGTCACCGCCAACTTCGAGATGGCCGAGGATTTGATGTCAGTAACGATGGCTTGAGAAACCTCTCACCCGGCCCCTCTCCCCGTGGGAGAGGGGAGATAAGACAATCTCGAACCTCCAACCATCCAACTCGTCTGGAGGGGGTCTGGGGGACGCAGTCGTCCCTCAGCGGGAGTTTGAGGGCAGGTGCCCTCAAGTCTTGGTTTTCAATAAACTAAAACTTAGAAGTCCAAGCTGCCGCTGCCACACAACCCCAACCAATCAAAAACGCCACACCACCAAGGGGAGTAATCGCGCCCAGCCACTTCACCCCAGAAAGACTCAACGCATACAAACTGCCCGAAAACAGCACAATCCCTGCCAGAAACGCATAGCCTGCTGTATTTAACAAAGCGGAGGGTATCGCCACCTGAGTCAGCAACACCGCCACCAACAACAAAGCTAAGGCGTGATACATCTGATAACGCGAAGCCGTTTCAAAAATCTCTAAAGCCCGATCGCTCAGTTTGTCTCGCAAAGCGTGAGAAGCAAATGCCCCAGCCGCCACTGCTAAACCTGCCAAAATCGCCGCGATCGCCAAAAAAATGCGAACCATGCCAACCCTCTCAAACACATCTACGCTTCATGCTAGCGAGCCTAGCTCACTGAAGCGATCGCTAGTTCTCGGAGTTAAGTGGAGCTGAGGCAGGCTCGAACAAATTCACGGCTTTCAGGTCAAACTCATAAGCAATACTGCCGCGATCGGTGACATCAAACGTAGCGCCAAATTCTCTCGCTTTGGCATCTAAATACTGTTTCGCATCCGCTCCAGAGAGTTTGGCTTCCATTGCTAACTCTAGAACGGTGACAGCGCCATTGCCTTGCTTGAGCAGATGATAAAAGATGGCTTGCAAGCGATCGCGCTGTTCTTTTTCCCGTTGGCGATAAAGACCCCAAGCCAACCAAACGCCCCAGGCAGTGACGGGAATGCCACCTACCAAACAACCGATCGCCTGATCTCTGTCTTCCTGAGAAGCGTTTTGGTCAGGCAGCACCGAGACAGGGACGATCAGAAACAAAAATCCCCAAGTGAGCAGAAACCCTGAAGCTAGTTTCCTGAGCAGTTTCATGTCAATGCGCTGCCCTCATCCCATGTATCAAAACTATAGGTGATCGGCTAAAACGTGAAGCGATAGGTAATGTCTCCCTGTTCGTTGACATCATAACTGGCGTTAAATTCTTTAGCTTTTTCTTCCAAATATTGCTTGGCTTCAGCACCCGATAAATCTGCTTCTTTGGCAAATCGCAGAACTGTAATTTTGCCACCATTGGCTTCTACGAGCTGATAGAAAGCATCTTGCAAGCGATCGCGCTTTTCGGCTCGACTCTTTTGAGTTAGATCCCAGACAAACCAACTGCCTAAACCCAAGCTAGGGAGGCCAAAGAGAACTAGGATAGCAGCTGAGCCTTCCTTACTATCGGCAGTGGCATTTTTGTTGAGGAGGTCGGCGGTTGCCAGAATAACGATTGCTAAACCAAAGGGCAGCAAAATACCAGCAGCAATTTTTTTAACCAGCTTCATAGTTGTGATTGGGCGATCGAGCTAGCCGAGATTCTAGCCTGTCGCGATCGCCCTTGCCTGTGACTTTATCGAATTTTGAAGCTTATTTTTTCACGGCTTCGAGGAGGCGGGAGAAGTAGAAGCGGGTTTTGGTCATGGCATTGCGCTCAATTTTCCAGCCATTGGCTTCCAGGATTTTCACTACGTCTGCTTCTCGGTGCAGGTAGGCGCGAGTGGCTTTACTGGGGCCAGGAAAAAAGTCGCCAATTTTCTTGAGTAGGCTGTAGGCGAGGGTCTTGGGGGCAAAGCTGAGAATCAACCGCGATTCTGCCAGGGAGCTGAGATGCGCGATCATATCAGCGGCTTTGTCTTGTGGATAGTGGATCAACACGTCGAGGCAAATGACGGTGTGATAGCTACCCGTGAGGCTTTCGAGGTCTTGAACACTAAATGTGGGGTTGGTGCCTTGGCCGAGTTCGGTGGCAGCGCGCTCTTTAGCTTCTTCGACCATTTTTTCGGAGATGTCGCTGCTGAAGACTTTAGCGCCTGCTTCAGCTAGAGGGATACTGAGGCTACCCACACCACAGCCTGCGTCGCAAATGGTTATTTGGGAAAGGTTGTCGTCGGCTTTAAGCCAGCCCAAGACGTGATCAATGGTCTGTTGATGCCCAATGCGAATGTCGAGTTGGACTTTGTTAACTTCTCCATCGCCGTAAATGCGTCGCCAGCGGTCAAATCCGGTTGCGTTGAAGTACTCACGGACTACGGTTTTATCATCCACCACGTTCATAAATTTGCTTCTATTTACTGGGTTTCAACAGACTACAGTTCTCAATCCTATGATGATTTGTTCTTAGCGCGATAGTTTTGGTGGGGCGATCGCGGGTCTCTGATGCTCTTGGTGACACTTGGTGAATCCGAGCCTTGAGGGCACCTGCCCTCAAACTCCCGCTGAGGGACGGCTGCGTCCCCCAGTCCCCCTCCAGACAAGTTGGCCTGTTAGGGTTTCGAAATTGTGTTTTCTCTCTTCATCTCCCCTTCCCTGCGAGGGAAGGGGCTGGGGGTTAGGTCTCTACTCGCTGCCACACTAAATTTTGAGATTCAGAATCGAATGACCAGCGCAGTAAGTTGCTAGCGGGCTGACCTTGGTAGAGACAATGATCGTCTGCTGACTGGTTCCACAATCCGATCGCGCGTCTGGGTGAGGTGGTGGCTAGGGCGATCGCTTGTTCTACACTGCAAAGGCCCCATTTCACCAAATTTTGTACGCCAACTAACAAGGGCAAGGTTGTTCCAGATAGGGTGCCATCTGGAAGTCTTGCGGTGCCGTGTTTTACCTCAATTTCGCGGGTGTCCCAAGGGTAAATGCCATCCGGTAGACCCAGTGGAGCCAAGGCATCACTGACCAGGAATAAGCCTTGGTCGTAGCGGCTGGCTCTCAGCAGGAGGTCGAGCATGATTGGGGAGACGTGTTGGCCATCGGCGATGAAGCCGCATTGTACTTGTGGGTTGGCGATCGCGGCTCCTAGCAGTCCGGGTTCGCGGTGGTGCAGGCTGGGCATGGCGTTGAAGGCGTGGGTGACCATTGTGGCTCCTTGGGCGAAGGCTTGTTGCGCTTGGGCAACGGTGGCTTGGGAGTGGCCGAGGCTGATAGTGATGCCGAGGGAGCGCAGGTAGGCGATCGCGGCTCCGGTGGGGTCGAGTTCGGGGGCGAGGGTGATGACTTTGACGATGTGAGCGCAGTCACCTAATACTCGCTTGATTTGCTCGACGGTGAGGGGCAGTAGGTATTCAGCTGGGTGAGCACCGCGTTTTTCAGGGTTGAGGAATGGGCCTTCTAGATGCACGCCGAGAATTTGAGCAGCCTTTGTTTGGGTAGGTTGGATTTGTTCGATGAATTGCGCAATGGTGGCAAGCGATCGCTGAATGTTCTCTACAGATGTGGTGACGATGGTGGGGAGAAAAGCATCTACGCCCTGCTGCCAAAGAAACTGGCAAATTTCAGCGAGTTTGTCGAAATGCTCTGGGGCGAGGTCTGGAAAGGCTAACCCTAAGGCTCCGTTAATTTGCAGGTCAACCCCACCGAGAGAAATCCAGTTTGCGCCCGCATCTAGCAAGGGTTCGTGAATGGGGATGATGCCTGCTACGGACTGCCCCATTGGTTCGACCCATTGAATAATGCCGTCTTCGATGTGAATATGCTGAATTCCTAGGTGACCAGGCACCCGCGCCTTGATAATATCCATGTGCTGGATTGAGAGTTGCAATACTGAAACCGCAAGTTCTAACTTAATCCAAAATCCTAAATCTCAAATCCAAAATCTCAATGACTCAACCTTTAGTTGGCATCATCATGGGCAGTGATTCCGATTTGCCCACCATGCAAGCCGCGATCGCCACTTGTGAAGAATTCGGTGTGCCCTGCGAAGTCGGCATTGTCTCTGCTCACCGCACCCCAGAACGCATGGTGGAATATGCCCAGCAAGCCCATACACGCGGCATCAAAGTGATCATCGCTGGAGCGGGAGGAGCCGCGCACTTACCCGGTATGGTTGCCTCTCTCACTCCCTTACCTGTGATTGGGGTGCCTGTGGCTACTCGCAATCTCCAAGGCGTAGACTCTCTCTACTCGATTGTGCAAATGCCCGCCGGAATTCCTGTCGCCACCGTCGCGATCGGTAATGCCAAAAACGCCGGATTGTTAGCAGTCCAAATCCTCGCCACCTCAAATTCCACGCTGCTAGAGCAAGTCCAACAATATCGTCAATCTCTCAAGGATATGGTGATGGAGAAACAAGCCAAGTTGGATCAAATAGGTTATCAACAGTATCTAAAGGAGATGTAAGAACCTCTCCCCAACCCCTCGCCTCCTAGGCGAGGGGCCGAAGACTTTGATCTCCCCTTCCCTATTAGGGAAGGGGCAAGGAGTTAGACCTAACTCGCGATCGCGCTTAGATAAAAATCAGAGCCAAACGTGAGTGGTAGATCTGTTTCGGGATCAATAATCACCAACTGATTTTGAGTGTTAGTTGTTGGGGTGGTGCCAGGAGTTCTCCCCGTCAAAATCGTCGTGAGGATATCTGCTGGTTTCACCGATCTTCCTAAAACGGTATCGGCGATCGTCCGAGCAGCTGCGGTAATTGCGGTATCCTCTAAGCTTTGGCGCTTCGCCTCCTCAGGTGCTTTAGCGGTCACTAAAGGAGAGGTGACATTGAGATTGTTGTAGGTTTGGGTACCGACCAACAAACGCTGCGCCACAAACTGCGTACCTAGGAATGTAGAGCCGCTATAACGAGGAATTAGCTGACCTTCCAGACGACTGTTCGCTGGAACGAGCACCTTACCCTGAGAGTTTTTAATATCACTAGCGGTGGTTACTGTCATATTGATGCTTTCGCCTGGAGCCACCACCACTTTGTCTGAGGCTTCATACTTGACGTTGACTTTAGTACCTTGAGCGATGCGTAACTCTGGGTTTTGGGTAGTTTGGGTGCCAGTGCTAGGAGGTTGGCCGCCAGTGTTAGCATTGGTACCAGAGGTGTTGCTCTTGACGATATAGCGATTCACATCGATCTGAGTCGCCAATGGTTGGAGTCGGCCTGATTTAACTAAAGCCTGATAAACAAAGGCGGCAACTTCGGCTCTGGTTGCTACATCATTCGGATTGAGGTAACTGACATTAGGATAGTTGACCACAATGTTGTCTTCGGTGGCTGCTGCAACTCCTTCGGTGGCATAGGTGGGAATTTGCCGCGCATCTGCATACACACCGAGAGTACTAGCCGTAGCTTGGTCTGCTTTCAGGGTGAGACCACTGGATAGGGAAACTAAGACCTGTACCCGTGGAATCTGCTCGTCAGGACGGAACTGGTTGTTGGGATAACCGGAGAGAAAACCTGTTTCATAAGCCGCATCGATCGCGCTGGCTGCCCAATAGTTACTGGAGACATCGGCAAAGCCACGAGAGCTACGAATTCGATCTTTGTTAAACGCTTTCCGGACGATCGCAGCAAATTGGGCGCGGGTTACTGCCTGGTTTGGCTTGTAGGTGCCATCAGGGAATCCAGTAATGATGTTTTCATCTGCGAGTTTTTCAATAAAGGGACGTGCCCAATGATCGCGTACATCGGAGAGTTCAGCCGCACTCGCCGGGGCTGTCATGACAATGGGTGCCACTACAGGCGCAGCTACAACCGTTGTTAATCCCAAAGCCAGTAGTGCTGTACTTTTTGCAGTCCAGCGAGAGAAACCAGTCATCACCATCCACCTCATGAATTCTTTTTTGCTATGTCTGCCTGAAGGTTATCTTTTTTCTCGCCTCAGACGTTACTATCCGATGGAGTAATATTGGCCTTCTCAGCAGGAATGCTCATTCAATCGCCCATCATCTAGTAGCGATCGCGACCCATCCACTTACTTAGAAGCATAATTAACTTCTGAGTTCCCAGCTCAATTTATGATCGCTCTTTGGATATAGGAAGAGGGGCGATCGCCCTTCTGTTTGCTCTCCTTAAAGAAGCGATCGCTTGCAAATCTGTTGAGTTTGCTTAAGAACCTATTGGTCTTTTTCTAGTAGTTACTACAGTTTCATCCAAAACTTTATTACCTCTTGATGACATTCCTACATTTATTTGTGGTTTCTTCGTAGCTGTTGAGATTCGATAGGGCATCTTAGCAATAATGCAAGCCTGCTAGTTTTAACTGTTCAGTACGATTACCTATCAAGTGGAGAAACTTTAATGGACTTTATCGATCAGCTGAGAGCAATTAGTGACCAAATTCCCAAATTAAGAGACCAGATTTTGGGTAACGAGCAGGCCACAAAAAGCGCTTTGATCATGCCTTTTATGCAAGCTCTAGGTTATAACGTCTTCAATCCAGGTGAAGTATATCCAGAGTTTGGTGCAGATGTACCAGAGGTGAAAGGAGATAAGGTTGATTACGCTATTCTCCAGGATGGAAAACCAATCATTTTAATCGAGTGCAAATCATGTGGTGAAAGTTTAGAGAAGCCACAGCATATTTCTCAGCTCTTCAAGTACTTTAATGCGACAGAAGCGAAGTTCAGTATTTTAACCAATGGAATTATCTATCGCTTCTACTCTGACTTAGAAAGGCAGAACATTATGGATGCCAAGCCATTTCTGGAGTTCAATATGCTGAACATCCAAGAGGCCCCATTAAATGAACTAAAGAAGTTTTCTAACTCTTCCTTTAATCCAGATGAGCTCAAAAATACAGCTATCAGCTTGATGTATACGAGAGAAATCAAGCGAATTATGGCGGAGCAACTCGTGAATCCTTCACCAGAGTTCATTAAATTTTTTGCTGCACAAATTTATAAAGATAGGCTCAAACAGTCAGTCGTTGACATGTTTGCTGATATCGTTAAGTCATCTCTGAGTGAGTTTATTAAAGAGCGTATAACAGGGACATTACAAACAGCGCTGAAGGCAGAAGATGCTGCATCTACTACATCCAGCGCATCTAACGGTGCTCCCAGTGACGGCATTGTTACGACTGAAGAAGAATTGGAAGGGTTCTTGATCGTCAAAGCGATTCTGAGCGAGGTGATCGAGCCTAAGCGGGTTCAGCTAAAAGATACTAAAAGTTATGCTGGCATCTTGCTGGATGGGAACACCTGGAAGACTATTTGCCGACTTCGCTTCAACTCTAAACAAAAGTACGTCAGTCTGTTTAGCGAAGATAAAAAGGAAGTGAGCTATCCGATTGATAACTTAAATGGAATTTACAAGTTAGCGTCAGAACTCAAGAACAGAGTGATCCGTCTAGACAAAGGAAATGTCACAACCGAGATCGTGGCAACCGATGACGGCGGTAACGAAGAAGTTTTGGTGTAGCAAATTGTATTAATTGGCAAGCGATCGCTCTCCTGAAACTCGAAGCAGCAGAGGGCGATCGCTTTGTTTTTTATCCAATCTTAAGGAGACAAGGGACAATAAAAACAGCCATTACTGCTGGAGCAAGGGGCGATCGCGATGGTTCAGATACCTACTAGAGCACTTACGTTAGAAGAGTTTTTGCAACAGCCTGAAACCGAACCAGCCAGTGAGTATATCAACGGTCAAGTCATTCAAAAGCCAATGCCTCAAGGAAAACACAGTACCATTCAGGGCGAATTGGTAAATGCAATCAACGCTGTAACTAAGCCTCAGAAAACTGCACTTGCTTTTCCAGAACTACGTTGTACTTTTGGTGGACGCTCCATTGTTCCTGATGTCGCCGTCTTTACTTGGGGGAGGATTCCCCTGGATGCTAGTGGGGAGATTGCCAACACCTTTGACACCCATCCCGACTGGACCATTGAAATTCTTTCCCCTGACCAAAGCCAAACTAGAGTGACGGGCAACATTCTGCATTGCCTCAATCATGGGACTCAACTAGGTTGGCTGATTGATCCAGCAGAGCGCTCTGTGCTGGTTTATCCCCCTGGGCAGCAACCAGAACTATTGCAAGATCCGCAAGACTTATTGCTTACACCAAATTGGATTGCTGACTTGCACCTCACTATAGAAGATTTATTCGGTTGGCTGAAATTGGGAATTTAATGCCTTGTGTTTATTGAGGCTAGGGCATTCTCAATGTCTACTAATAGTTAAGGTTTGATGACTTGTGTTTCAAGCTAAGCCCTAGAAAAATTTTTCTTGGTAGACTTTCCCATGAGGAGTATTTTGTCTAGCATAAAAAATGAATTACAAAAACCTAAAAAGAATCAGCTGTGCCCTACTGTTTGCCGCTACCGTCAACACCGGGACAGGACTGGGAGCGGCTGCCAGCGCGATCGCAGACCAAAGCTCAGACCAGCAGACTGCTCAACTTCTAGCCCAAGCTCAGAGTCCCGCTCCTAGCCCCGCTCCTGCTGCTCCAGCCGCAACTATCACTCTCAGCGAAAGAACTGATTACATTGGTACCTGCCGTGGCACCACCGCAGCGGTCAATATCTATGAAGATACTCAACTCACTCGCAGAGTAGGGACTGTAGCCGCTAGAAGCAGCGTCACCCTCACAGGAATACTGGGTAACGGCATCGCTCAAATCAGAACCCCCAGTGTCGGCTGGATTCAAACTACTAACCTCGTCACCAACTGCACAGGCGGCAATCCAGGTGACAATCCTGGCAATGTCCAGCGCGGAGAATGCCGCAGACTGCGCGATCCAGATGTGGATGGTGCAGGATATGAGTCTCTACGCTTCGGTTTAAGAGCATATGACAACCCCGGCACTACGCCTCAAACTTATCAAGGCAGCTCTGACGGACCTGCCAAGGGAGCCAGAATCTTCCTCACGAAACCCAGCCAAACCAATGGCAAGTGGATTCGAGTCTTCTACACCAGCGTGTCTGGTCGAGAGCGCCTCGGTTGGATTTCTGGTGGTACAGGCACAACCAATAACTTGGCTAACTGCCCCACCAACCGTTAATTAGACTCGATAAGTTGAGGTAGGTTTTGCCTACTGCAATTAGAAGCAAATAAAACGAGGCGATCGCTCCATACAAAACAAAGGGCGATCGCTTTGTCTTTAGTGCTTAAACAACACTAGAATTCCAAAGCGCGATATCAAATTTTATAAGCGTAGATACGGCTTAGCGATCGGGTAATCCGCAAACTGAGTTGTCCCAGATGAACGATAATAGAAGTAGAGCTAAACAGGCTGAATATGTCCGTCTCCACCTCTAGTTGCGTATCTACCTTAGATCAGCAACAGCAACAAATCCAACAGGCAGAACAGTGTGCCGAAGAAGCGACAGGCGATCGCTGCAAAAATTTGTCTCAGCGTTGCACCGTGGTCGAAAATGGCCGAGTTGTGGTCAAGCCGTTACGGTAAAGGCCATTACGGTAAAGGCAGTACATCATGAAAGTGGTTGTAGTCGATGTAGCGATGCCCATCGGCTGTCTCATGAAAGATATCAACAAAGCAGTAATTCCATAAAATCTCTTGAGCGCTGTAGGTGTGACGCGCATGGATGACTTGAGATACCGTTTCATCAATGCCGCTGAGGGAAACCACCACTGAGGCTCGCATTTGAGCTAGAGACTCGGGTGTAGCTCCATAAAAAGGACTGTATTCATCAATGGGATGGAGCACCGTCCAACTGAGGGTAAAACTGGGAGTACGACTCCTCAGAAGCTTCAATTCGTAAAAACGCCGCATAGAGTGTCCCTCAGCGCTCGTTTCATCCCGCATTAAGTACAGTCGGATTTGGGCTTCCAAAATTTGGTTGCGTCGTTGATTAGCAGTCCGAAATATGAAGGTGGGTACTCCTTCGTAGGGACCAATCACGGCAACATGACTAAAGGAAACCCGCGCTGTAGGTCGTGAAAAACGAGCAAACGCTAACCCTGTCAGGAGGGCAATCCCAACTAAACTGACCATCGCCTCAATGGTGACTAATATGTTGGCATATACTGTCTGGGGATACAGGGCTCCGTAGCCAATAGAGGCGAGAGTTTGCACACTAAAGAAGAAGGCATCTAGAAAAGACCCAGGTTTGGCGTTGGCGATGCTAGCGGGTTGAGCTAGATACAGCAGTGCAAAGACGGCATTAGTAACCACATAGCAGAGAACCGTCAGGGCTAAAAAGCCAGTCCAAGGAATAGTAAGCAGCAGATGGTAAGGCTCTCGCCAGTAAGAGTGCCAAACTCCGTTGCCTAAGATGTGAAACTGTCCGTCTCGAATCTTGATCTGTACGACGGGTTGCGATTGCGATCGCCGCTTCGGTCGCCAATTCCGGAAGATCGTTAGCTGCCTCATGACTAATGCTGCTGCCTTTGAGAAACCATTCACGCCAATTGTCTGTGGCCTCTCAAAATTGCACAACCGAATCTTAGATGCAGTTCATGCAACACAATTCGCGCATCACAATTTACTCACGCAGTAATGTGGCTCTAGAGATACCCAAAGGACAGAAACCTCAGTTGCCCTAGCTCCGCAGATCTTGAATAAACTCCTCATATGCTTGCAGATGAGAACCTGAAAAATTATCCATCTCCTGATTGGTCAAATAGCCTGTTTTGTCAGTGTGAGGATTTTTCACATAACTGTAGATGTATTTGGAATAGTTAGGATTCTCATGCCAGCTAATGTTGAAAGCTGCATATTTTGGGAAAAAAGTCATGGAGGCATAAGCTGGGATGTGGTCATGTATCCACCAAGCTAAAGCAGTCCAATCTCCTGTGCGTTCGTAGTAAGGGATAAAGGAAGTCACGACAATACAGGTGGTCGCACCCATATACCCCTTGCTGTCTCTGACATCCCAAATATGACCTGCATAGTTTTTTTCATTACTCGCGCAGCTATATTGGTTCTTGTTCTCGGCTCCTTTAGCATTGACATCAGCGGAACGGTAAGCAGAGCGGATACCAATTCTGCCTAGCTGCTCCTGGAGTGGCTCCAGCACTTTCTCGCACAGATTCTTGCCAGCGGCGATCGCCAGTTCTGGGTCATTAGGGATATTGGGAATGCCCTCAATTTGAGAAATTTCCGAGTAAAGAAACTCTCGCATAAAAAAACTTTTAGAGAGTCGAACTCGACCCAACTCTTCTAAAGCTTTGACTGTCTGGGGCTGTCTCATGGAAGTCTTTCTACTGAGCGGTACGCTCCAAACCTTATACTTTTTCCTTGGGTGGTGGTGTGATGCTCCCCCGATTCAGCAACTCATCGATTTCTCGCAGAAGGCCAAAATCTTCTTTGGGTAAAGGCCGCCCTTCCGAAAAGTTTTCACCGATAGCAGGATATTTCTCTAAAAAGGAGAAGGCTTGGCGGAACTGACGCGGCCCTGCTGCGACTGGGGCATCTAGGTGGCAGGGAATAACCTGATGAAAGTCCCATTTTGCAACTTGGTCGGCCCACTTAAGAGTAATCTCAGGGGCGCGGTTGAGAATCAAAGTTTGTAGCACCGGAGCCACAAACAGACGGCCTCCTCCTCGCAATGCTTCAAAAGATCGCTGCCAATCTTCTTGCCACTGAAAAGGAAACAACCCAAAATATGCCTTTTTTGAGCGATCGGGAGCGTTGCGGGCTTCTCGCCATGCGTCTCCTAGCTTCACGGGTTCTAAAGCGCTAGGACGGAAATAGAACGCGAAGAGGGCAATCCGCTTCCATCCTTTACGTCGATTCTCTGCATTGTCCTCCACTACTTCGGAGCCGCTATCTTTAGCATGAAAGAGCAAGGCATAGGGGTCTAGCTGTACGATCGCGGGTGGTTCTTCGGGCACTGACATCACCGAATCGGTCACGAGCAGGGTGCGCGATCGCTTGTGGAAGCAGGCAATTTCGCCAAACGACCCAGCACCCAGGTCAATATCTAGGACTGCATAATCTATCTCTTTGGCAAAAGGCGCTTGGCTACTGTCTTCTGGAATGACGTGGGTACGCTTCATCGGGAATCCCAGCCAGCTCAGCGGCAAATTGATCGGGAAGCTCCACTGGTGAGGCGCGACGAACACTTGGGCATGGGGAAAGCGCCTGGCAAAAGGCCCGACAAAAACTTTGTGCTCTAGACCAGAACTCGTGGGCAGGATGATGTATTTCACCTCACCATGTGCTGCCACCAGTTCCTCAACTAGGCGGATACATTCTGGAGTGGGGGCAACTGGCGCATAAACCAGCAGTCCTCCGGCTTCTAGCCTTACGACAGTCATGCGGATGGGCACGATCACGTAAAAAACGCCTTGAATTTGGTCGAAGGTCCAAATGGTGTCTTTTACCACTTCTTGGCGGAGTGTGCGCCGTTTGCCAAATGGGTAGAGTGGTACGGCGGGCCAAAACCGCCATGTCCAGTCTTTTGGATTGCTTGTCTCAATCGGTTGTCCTTGCATATCCTGCCCGTTCATCGTGGTTCTATCCACGCCACGACCCCCATCCCGAAAGCGTACACTACTACTGTTAAGTCTAGCTTTTGGACATTAGAAAATTTTTCAATCTGTATCTGCCGTAAGTATGATTGCTCGGTTCGGTAAGAATAAGGCTTAACTCGAACTGCGTCTCGTACTTAGTCTAGTAATTTCTGCGATCGCTGCCTTAAAAATATCCCTTGAAGTAGCCTAATTGTCCCTTGCGGGATTTTAAGCTGACTCAAGATTGAAAAGCTGAAACATTCGCGCAGAGTTACTATGCAGAAAAACTTGTCACCTAAATGCCTAATAAAGTTGTATTGAGCGGAAAAAATACGTCTGAATTGCAAGTCCTATATAGTCAGGCAGAGAAATCTCATGTTCGGATACGTACTGCTGTGTGAAGACACCTTTAAGGCGACGAAATTATCACGTGAAATCTATGTAGAGAATGCCGTACGAAACGCGATACCGATTGCGCCTCCACCTGAAAAAATGTTTGGGGTCTACGAGAACATCGTCAGTGGAGAAGTTGGTCTACACGTTCCACTCAAATACTGGGCAAAGTTACCAGACAGGTTCCGATCATCACGTGTCCATAAAACCCCCTTTTGGGTCAATCAGGAATTTATTAATGGCGAACCGTTGTTCTTTATTGGCAACAGTCCACTAGGTTTTGGTGTTGGTGTCAACAATCCACAAGAAACAAGAAAAATTCTTGAGGGAAACTTTGCAAAACCGTTGCTTGACGAGGTTCGCAATTCGACAAGAAAGTACACAATTAAAGTTCAAGAACGTGCGGAGCGTTTCATTCGCGAAGTATCGGATGATCCAGTTGTTCGAGAAAAACTTCTGACGCAGCTTGATCCTATCCTTTTCGAGGAGGTCGTTGCGGAACTACTTGCATCAAAGGGGTTCGACGTTTTTCTCACGTCGCGGACTCGGGATAAGGGGAAGGATATATATGCTGCTTGGCCAACGCCAGATGGGACAATTCTCATGATGATTGAGTGCAAGCGGCTGCAACCGAATTCAGCACTTGATGCTATTAACGTACGAGCACTTCTTGGTCAGTTTATGTTCGAGCAGACATATGGATCCCGTGTTAGCTGTGCTATGTTGGCCACTACTGCTCGAAGGCTAGGTGCCGTTGCGTGCGAGTACTCTGAGAAGGTTGAGGATCTCACCATTAAAACCTATGACGATCTCTCTTCATGGATCTCATCGTATGGTCGTTCCCGTGATGGTCTGTGGGTACCAACTCTGTTCAAGGACGTACTTTAAAGATCGCTCCGCGACTTCATTTTCAGTATCGGCTAGTAAATGACATCTTTAACAAGCTAAATATTTCCTCAGCGGTTAATGGCAAATCGATGCTATCCAAAACAGTTAAAGCATCATGGCCGTAGCGGAGTTCTGGTTGTTGATTGGGTAGAAAGACCAGAATCGAGCGATCGCCTCTATATAGGGCCCTTCAAACTACTTCCAGAAAGCACCAAAGTTAAATTGCAATACACCCAAAATGCTGGTGACGCTGAGAACCGAGAGAATGCTTCCGGCGCTGAAACAGCTCAGAATACTGCCCGCACTCCCGACACTCAAAATACTGCCAGTGCTGCCAATACTTAAAATGCTGCCTGCACTGCCAATGCTGAGAATGCTACCGCTACTGGCAATGCTTAAGATGCTGCGGTGACTGGCCCAGCTTAAAAAACTTCGGTCTGCAAGCGGCTCATGTTCACCCATCATTTATCTCTTGAAATAGCATCTGCTTTAGGTATGGGCGGATTCTATCACAGAGCATCAATTCAACTGTGGAATATTAGTGAAGAGAGCGATCGCCTAGAGTTGGAGCCTAGCGATCGTTCTTTGTCATTCTGCTGAACTTGCTAGCAGCCGTTGAGCAAACTTCAGTAGACGGAGTGAGAAATGATAGTTATATAGTGATGTATCTATTTAGACCTGCTTTTACTGGGTTTCAATCAAAACAGTCACGGCAGCGATCGCGACAAACATATCGTCATTTTTGTCATTGAATTGAGGAATGGCGCGACCTTGCACCACCATACCGCCGGACTCAACTTTTAGGCTTTTGCGGCCAAAGGGTAGCATTGCCAGCACTTCCGCTTCCCGCACTTGCTCTGGATAGGGAACCGCCACTTGTACCTCAACAATCATCTCGTTTGGGTCGCTCAGTCCTGCCACTTCCCACACTCCAGGTAAGGCATTGTGAGCGATCGCATTGCGTACAGCTCTAGCGGCTGCCACAGTTGGTTCTTGTCCGTGCTGGTCTACTCCCATTCCCATCTCAATCACTAGGCGCTTACGAGTCATACGGCTCTCTCTAAAGGTTCTACAGGTTTCTTCACAGCTTATAGCGATTCTGCCTGTGTAGGTGCGTAAGCGTAAAGGAGTGAAATCAGACAAAGCTTTAGCGAAAATTTATAAAAGGGATGAATAGCCACAGCTTCGTAAAGTTCAAGCAAACTTTCTCACTTGTACGATTGTCAATCATTCCATCTGTAGGATTTACTAAATCGAGACTTTGCTAAAGCTTTATTCCCGTACAAATACTTAAATAAGCTACAGAAAGCAATGGTTGGGTAGCGGTCCAGCTACTCAGAATAGGGTGATCTAGAAATAGTTGAGAAGTTGGTGTTTAGAATATAGCCGTTGATTCTTTCTGAATGCAGCGCCTCTAAACAGATAACGGTAGGACGCTGACAGTTGAGTGACTGTGGCTCGGAGATCTAGCGATTCAGCTGATTGTGTCTAGCGCAAACCAACAGTCGTTTTTCTAATAGGTATCATGTCGAACCTGAAGCCAAATAGCAGTTCTGGTTATGTGACCCTGAATGCTTTGAAACAAAACCCTGCTCTCTCTCGTTTGATGTTTACGACTCAACCCACGAGTGCGGAGCAGATGGCAACGATTATTGAACCTATTCTGCAAGCTCCCCAACGTTGTAGTATTACTCCGCTATACATTCAGGCGATCGCGACTGCGGAAACCACCATTTTGGCGACAAATCTTGGTTCCCCCCAAGAACTTCAGGTGACTGAAAAGGCTGCTAATTGGTTGATTGGGCGCAATGCTACCTGTGCCATTACAGTTGCTCATCGCTCAGTCTCCCGTTGTCATGCCGTGATTGGCTACTATCCCAGCCGCGATTTTTATATTGCGGATGTCGGCAGTAGTAACGGCACTTGGGTAAATCGTCGTCGCTTAGCCCACCTAGAGCGCCACCTGTTGCAAGATGGCGACTTGATTCAGCTAGGCTCTCTTTGTGTAGAGTTTTTTGTAGCTACGGGCGATCGCTTAGCACCTGAAGGCAATGAAGCCACAGCTACCCATCATTAAAGATTCGGATTAAGCTTTGTTTAGCCAACCGAGTCTTCTGTTTTTCTTGAGATACGTTTCCAACTCCATCACGCCCTCCTCTTCTAAATTGAAAGGAGGGTTTTTCATTGGGCTTTGGTCAACCTAGCAAGTGCTCAGCTCAGGAAAGGCTAAGAAGCAGCAGGCTGTGCTTCGCGATCGAGCAGTTGTTGAAACTGGATTGTGTCTTGGCGCGGATCAGCGTAAGTGACCTTAACTTCCATGCGATCGCCTGGAGATGCTGCTTTGGTCAGCCGAATCGCCAATTCCAGCCCTAAGTCTTCTAGCAAAATCAGCGCTAAGTTTTCGTGCTCCCGCAGCCAGCGCAACACCAACGCTTGCCAAACCTCATGAGTATGACGCCGCAGGTATTCCAAGCCCCAATAGCGGTTGGTTTGGCGCTCTACCGAAGTTGCTTCTTGAGCTACAGCACCCACGCTCATCAATAGCTCTTTCATCTCTTCTGCCGAGAATGGTAGCGGGGTGCCTCGTAGATGAGCCTTAATCTGAAAATGCGCCAGCAAATCTGTGTAGCGCCGAATGGGTGAAGTGACTTGAGTATAAGTGTCTAGGCCGAGGCTGGCATGTCGCGCTGGGGTAATGCTCATTTCACTGCGAGGCATACAGCGACGAATCGCGCAGGAGCGTACAGGGCCAGCAGGCAGTTGCAATAACTCTTCTTCGGGCGGTAGCTCTGGCTGAGTTTGGTTGCGGAAGGGAATTGCTAAGTTATGCGCTTGACCGTAGCGGGCCGCCACTTCTCCAGCCAAAATCATCATTTCAGCCACGAGTTGCCGCGACTGAGAAACTTCTAAGACTTCAATCGTAATCTCGTCATCGTGGACCTTGATGGAAGATTCTGGCATGTTGATGCTGATGGCACCTTGAGAGTGCCGCCAGGTCTGTCGCCGCTTGGCCCAGCTTGCGATCGCCTGGAGTTCAGATTCACCTAGAACTCCCAACTCCAACATCTCGTCGACATCTTCGTAGGTGAGGCGATAAGTGGGCTTAATCAGGCTAGTTTGAATTTGGTAGTCTGCGATCGCCCCGGATTCATCCAGAATCACTCCAAAACTCAGGGCGTAACAGATTTTCCCCTGAATCAAGCTCATGGGGCCTGTCGCCAGTTCGGGCGGAAACATCGGGATGATGCCAGTTGGCAGATAAATGGTGGTGCTACGTCGGCGTGCTTCTAGATCTAGATCGTCTCCAGGCACAATCCAGCGTGTTGGATCAGCAATGTGAATCCAGAGCTTTTGACGGCCATCTTCTAGGTACTCCAAGCTGACGCCATCGTCAATCTCTCGCGTACTCTCATCGTCAATGGTGTAGACTTTTAGACCCGTCAGATCAAGCCGCCCCTCGACATCGAGATCGGGGGGTGGAGACTCTAAGCAACGTTTTGCGACTTCCAGCACTTTGGTAGAAAATTGAGTGGGGATTTGACTGCGGCGTACAAACAGATTCTCGTGGACGCTCCACAACCCTAAATCCACCAAGAGTTGGAAACCAGCTTGAGGAGTTTCAGGTCTTCCGAGAGCAGCCAAAGTTTCTAAGGCTGGCATCCGGTGAGAAGCTTCTTCTCCTAAGGTAGCAAACCGCTCTAAGGCTTCGAGGCGACCGCGATCGCTGTTCTGCCATTCTACGGCTTGATCCGTTAAGGCTTGCTGGATTCGAGTCAAAAATTCTTGCCATTCCCGCTGCTTTTGACCCGCCACTGTTAGCTGGTGCTTCAACTCCGCAACCTGAGTCGCTGAGCGAGGCTCGTAGTGGTCTCCCTTCTGCTTAAAGTAAAGCTTGTCTTCTGAGAGTAAATAATGAGCGGTATAGCACAGAGGCGGACTCTGGTCTGAGAACAGTAGCAAAGCCATGCCAGCGGGATCAACCGTCTCACTGTCTTCCACCAACAGTTCCCAAGCCACCTCTAGACTAGAGGGGTCGAGATATGCCTCTACTTCCTTTAGAAATTGAGGGATTTCCGACGGCTTGTAACTTTGGCCTGTAACGGTGTAGGTGACTTGCCGAGGATGAAGGGTGTAAGACTGGCCACGTTCATCCAACACGATCCAGTGCTTTTTACCCTCTGGACGTTCTAGAACTGCCAGCCGACGATCGCTATGCAGTCGAAATTCAACGAGAGTTCCCTTCTCCACCAGCTTTTGCTAACCCCAGTATGGCTTTTGCGGTTTACTGATCAGCGCGCTCTATTCAGCTAACTATCGAGTCTTAGCCGATTGAGTCGGAGTGTCTTTATCCTGTCCATGTGAAATTGCAGCCACGTCTATAGTAAGGCGGGTTGGCATCACCTGGCAGAAACTTTAGACCCGATTTTGTCGAAAAACCCCTCCGAGGGGAGAGGTAAATTTAACCTTCTTGGTTCACGAAAGGCAACAGAGCGATGAGGCGAGCGCGTTTGATCGCCACAGTTAGATCGCGCTGTTGCTTAGCAGTCAAACCCGTGATCCGCCGAGGCAGAATCTTGCCACGCTCAGTGATGAACTTACGGAGCAAATCCACATCTTTGTAATCAATGGGTTCTTCGGGCTTGATGGGGGAAACGCGACGGCGGAAGTAAGTCATAGCAATTGTTTGTGAGTCAAAAATCTTCAGAAAAACAGCGGACCAGAAACTAATAGAGCCTTGAATCCAGAAAAATAACCTTTCGAGGATTTTCAGACAGCAAGCTATTTAATTTCTTTATGAGACGTGTGCTTGTTGCAGTGGGTGCAGAACTTGTTGAGTTCCAACCGAGCAGTGGTGTTGCGACGGTTCTTGGTGGTGGTGTACCGAGAGACTCCTGCCGAACGCTTTGCAGCGTTGGTACGGCACTCAGTGCACTCCAGCGTAATGATAATACGGACGCCCTTAGCCATAGTTCCAGCCGTTCAAAAATGCGAATTAGACACAATCTCTTATTTTTTCACACGACGACTCACTTCGGCAAGTAATCGCTTCACCTTTAAGTCTAAAGAGTAGCCTCGGCTGGTTTGGATCACGCTAGTCTTTGCCAAGCGATCGTGCAGAGATTGTTGGTTGAGGGAGTCGGCGACCGCCAGCCCCAAGTCCAAGGCCAAGGGCAGGACTAGCAACACAATCCACCCTTCTCGAATCAAGCGCCAGCTACTCAACCCCAGGGCGACAAACAGAGCACTAGCCCCCAAATAAGCTTCTCGTTTCAGCAAGGCTAATAAATCAGCCGAGCGCAGCGCTTTGGGATCAATCACCTTAATATCGAAAACCCATCGCCCCAGGCTTTGACCCTGGTTGCGATAGGGAAGGAAAACCCGGAGAGCCAACCAGGCGATTAAGAAAAGCAGCGATCGCAGTAATTGCACCATGCCACCACTGCCTAGCACCAAAGAGCCAGCGAACCAAGCACAGAAAAAGTCCAACGTGAAAGCCACGGCACGTCGCCAAATTGGCGCTTTAGGAAGGCGAGCTGCTACAAGGTCACTGCGCATATATTGTGAGCGTTCCGAGATAAAGCGTGAAGTTGGGCGGATTCTGTCTAAATCATGAGTACGAACTGCTGAAACCTCACCGTCCTATAGGGGTGATGTTCAGCTGAGCGCAGCTACTTAAAACGTATCATTCTGCTGATTGCTAACGAGCGGTAAACTAACAAACAAGTTCCAAGAGAAAATCCGGACCATGCTGCCCGTCAAGCAAGCAGAAGCGCTAATTCTCAGCTTAGTTAACCCCTTATCGCCCGCCCAAGATACAGAAGTTTTAGACTTACTGTCTGCGTCTCAGCGGATTTTGGCAGCAGCGGTTACGAGTGCGCTTGATTTTCCTCACTGGGACAATTCAGCGATGGATGGCTATGCAGTGCGCTTTGCCGATGTGCAGTCCTGCAAGGCTGAGCAACTTGCAACGCTAGAAATTGTGGAGGAAATTCCCGCAGGGTATCAACCGCAGCAAACGATTCAGTCTGGGCAAGCCGCCCGGATTCTGACTGGAGCCATGATGCCAGCGGGAGCCGATACCGTTGTGATGCAAGAGCGCACCCAGCGTCAAGGCGATCGCGTCACGATTTTGGAAGCTCCAGAATTTCAAGCTTTTGTGCGGCAGCGAGCAGCCTTTTACCAAGCGGGCACCACCCTCCTGCATCCAGGTATTCAGCTGAATGCGCCCGAAATTGCGGTGTTAGCAGCAGCCCAGTGTGCTCAAGTCAGCGTTTACCGCCGTCCCCGGGTTGCCATCCTCTCGACTGGTAGCGAATTGGTTGCCCCAGACCAACCTTTGCAACCTGGGCAAATTGTGGACTCGAACCAGTACGCTTTAGCCGCGTTGGTGCAGCAGCTAGGAGCAGAACCGTTGCTGCTGGGAGTAATTCCAGATGAACCGGAAGCCTTAAAGTCAGCGATCGCCCAAGCAATTACTACTGCCGATGTCGTGCTTTCCTCCGGCGGTGTTTCTGTCGGTGACTATGACTACGTGGATGAGATCTTGGCAACACTGGGAGCCGAAATCCACATTCGAGCCGTAGCCATCAAACCAGGCAAACCTTTGACAGTGGCAACTTTTGCTGCACCCCAAGCGCGTTCGGTTTTGTACTTTGGGCTACCTGGGAATCCCGTTTCGGCTTTGGTCACTTTCTGGCGCTTCGTCCAACCCGCGCTCCGCAAACTATCAGGATTAGCTCAAGGCTGGGAACCGACGTTTATTAAAGCCCGCACCCAGCAAGATTTGCGCTCCGATGGCAAGCGAGAGAGCTATCTCTGGGGACATCTGCAACTGCTAGATGGTGACTACGAATTTCGTCTGGCAGGAGGCAGCCATAGCTCTGGCAATCTGATCAACCTGGTCCAAACTAATGCCTTAGCGATGCTACCTGTTGGCCAAACCGCGATCGCCGCAGGCACAGAAATATTTGTCATGCAAGTCGATTGAATCAAAAATCAATTCACTTCCAGCCCCAACTTCCAGCAATCACTTCGAGCCTCATACAATTAAACTCGTCTGGAGGAGGTCTGGAGGACGCAGCCGTCCTTCAGCGGGGGTTTGGGGGCAAGCGCCCCAAGGGTTTGGTTCTGATAAGATGGTCGGTTGGTAATCGGTGCGTGCGGCACTAAACGCACATTGAATCATGAGTATTAGCTGTTAGTGCGCGCCGAACACACCCTACATTCCTACAAAAAACACCTCCGCCTTTAGCCACTACCTTCAGCACCTACTTGTCTATGGTTTCCACCAACGTGAACCCCACCTCCGCAAAACCCCGCTCGCGATCGCAAATTAGTGTTGCAATTATTGGCACAGGTTTTGGGCAGAAAGTTCACATTCCAGGGTTTCAAGCCCACGATCGCACCCAAGTCTTGGCCGTGTATCACCGAGATCTAGCCCAAGCCAGAGCGATCGCCGAAGCCCACCAAATCCCCCATGCTTGCAGCAGCGTCGAAGAAATTGCCGCTTTGCCAGAAGTGCAGGCCGTCAGTATTTCTACACCCCCGTTTCTGCACTACGACATGGCCCAAACCGTATTGCAAGCAGGCAAACACATCTTGCTAGAAAAGCCGACAACCCTCTCCGCCACAGAAGCCAAAGACCTATATCATCTAGCAGCCAGCAAGCAAGCGATCGCAGCCCTCGATTTTGAATTTCGCTGTGTCCCCGCTTGGCAACGCTTGGCTGAGCTGCTAGCCGAAGGTTATGTCGGTGAACCTCGCTTGATCAAAATTGACTGGCTGGTTTCCAGTCGAGCCGATGCCACCCGTCCCTGGAATTGGTATGCTCAGCGAGAAAAAGGAGGCGGTGCTTTAGGCGCGATCGGTTCCCATGCCTTTGACTACATTGCTTGGCTATTCGGCCCCATCCAACGCTTATCGGCTCGGCTGAGTACTTCTATCCCGGCACGTCTTGACCCCAGTACCGGAGAGCAGAAAACGGTCGATGCCGACGACACCTGCATGCTGATGCTAGAGCTAGGCAACGGTACCCCTTGCCAGGTATGCCTCAGCTCCGTCACCTATCAAGGTCGTGGTCACTGGATAGAAGTGTATGGCGATCGCGGCACTTTGGTTTTAGGCAGCAGCAACCAAAAAGATTACGTGCATGGATTCCAACTCTGGGCCAGCCAAGGTGGACAACCCCTGAGCTTGGTAGAAATTCCCAAGCGCCTAGAGTTTCCCAAAACTTACCTGGATGGTCGGATTGCGCCGTTTATGGGGGTGGTCGATCGCTGGGTGCAAGGGATTGATCAACGAGCCGCGATCGCCCCTTCCTTGCGCGAAGGTGTTTACTCACAATTGCTGATGGACTTAACCCATCAATCCCACACCATAGGAACTTGGGTAGAAGTGCCCGATTTAGAGCAATTCCTAGCAAGTTGAGCTTGGGTTCACTCTAGGAAAGCTGGTAACGCATCCCAGGTGCTTGCGACACCAAACCCAGTAATTCCAACTGAAGTAGTGCGCTGGAAACTGCTGCCGCTGCTAGCCCTACCTGCTGGACAATCAGATCAAAAGCTGTAGGCTCAGCCGTTAACGCCTGCAAAACGGTTTGCAACTCTGGCGCTAAATTTGGAATTAAGGCATGGCTCGAATGGCTAGGAGCAGCCTTGGCGCTTGGGGCTGCTGACGCTACCACCTGTAGACGTGGCATTGTACCGAGCATCTCTAGCAGATGGATTTCGCTTAAAATTGCTTGGGCTCCCACGCTTAGCAGTTTCAAGCAACCCATCGAGCGGGGATTGTCTAGCGAACCAGGCAGAACATAGACATCGCGACCATAATCATTCGCCAGATGAGCCGTAATTAAAGCGCCAGATTTGCCGGGTGCTTCCATTACCAAAACTGCGCGACTCAACCCTGCAATGATGCGATTGCGTCGGGGAAAATGGCTGCGATCGGGTTGCGTCCCAGCGGGATATTCGCTCACTAGCAAACCCTGCTCGACAATTTGGTCGTAAAGCTTCTGGTTCTTCCAGGGATAGACCATATCTACCCCAGTCCCTAGGACTGCGATCGTGTAGCCGCTCACATCCAGACAACTTTGATGGGCTTCGGTGTCGATGCCGTAAGCCAAGCCCGAAACCACTGTAAAGTTTTGGTGAGCTAAAGAGGAACTGAGTTTGCGGGCCCAACGCCGCCCATAGTCCGAAGGGTCACGGGTACCCACGATCGCGATCGCAGGGGTGGTTGCTTGTTGCTCCTGAGGCTGGACTTGACCTTTGTAATACAGAGCAGGCGGAGGATCTGGGATTTCTAGCAGCAACTGAGGATAGCCCGGATCGGCTGGGGTCCAGAAACAGGGGTTTTCCCGCTCATGAGTTTCTAGCAACTGCTCTGGATGAATTTTGGCTCGCGCTGCCACCATCACTTCGAGGGTTTGGGGTCCAATGCCGTCCACAGCCCCCAGCTCTTTTGGGCTTGCTTCCCAAGCAGCTTCTAAAGTTTGGAAGTGCTGTTGGAGCCGTTTAAGCAAAATAGGGCCAATACCTGGAATGCGGGACCAAGCTAACCACAGTGCGCGTTCTGAAAACAATCATTCACCCTCAAGTCGGCGGATCTCAGTATGCCCCAATTTTGGCTTAATGCTGACTCTGCCTAGCGCCAATCCCCTCAATTTCAAGCTGGGTCTACGTTCTAAGTTTTCCAGCTCACAAACCGAGCATACAAATAGGCGATGACCTCAGAGATCACCGTCCGCACTCCTTCGCTCGATCGCCACCAATGTTCTACGTCATAAGCTCGTGGCTCAACGGCGATCGCACCCACATGCACCGTTGGGGCCAGTGCTTGCCGAAAAACCAGCCAACTACGACGAGTATGAGTGCCCAAAGTGAAAAGATTCACACCTGTAATCCGTAAACCCGATGCGGACAACCACTTCCGTAAGGTAATGGCTGAGGTGTAGGTGCGGTCCTTCTCAGCTTTGGGAGTTGGGACAGCAACCAATTGCTTAGGGTCGAACCCTAGAGCTAGAAATGTGGCGGCTGTCAGCTCTGCAAAGTTTTTGTACTCAGCCAGGTAGTAACCTCTGGATAACGGAGTGCCTGTAGTAATGAGTTTTTCGTAGGAACCACGCTGATATTCCGCGATCGCCTCTTCTACAGCGTAATCTGGCAACCAACCTTCTACAACTAGGATATTGGCGGGAATTGGGGCGGTGACAGCGAGAAAAGGATGGATATTAGCGATCGCCCAACCAAGCATCATCAGCAAGCTCAAGAAGATAACAGCCCAACCTTGCAGAGTTGGCAGCCACACTTCTCGTCGCTGGATTAACTGAATTTTGAACTTCAATCTATTTTTTGGCTGCATTAGACGCTAATTCTTGCTAGGGCGATCGCTCACTACTTTAGACAACCAATATCCTTCAGCATGGCTAACTGTTGTTGGACGGGAGCGAGCATATTAGCAGCGATCATGCCACTGGCTGCAACGGCGGGTAAGCCAATGCCAGGAAAAGTAGAATCTCCACAGCACAATAGTCCTGGCAAAGGTGTAGTCGGTCCTGGAAATAAGCTGTCCCCGGCGGAGATGGCGGGACCATAGGAACCTCGATAACGCCGCAGATAGCGCTCGTGAGTGAGCGGGGTGCCCACCAAGGAGACTTGGCAGCGGGAGCGGATATCAGGAATGATACGTTTCAACGCTTGCCACATCACCTCTGCTCGTTGCTCCTTTTGTTGGGCATAGGCTTCACTGCGTCGATCCAAGTCTTGCCACAAATCATAAGGTTCATTCCCAGGAGTATAGACATGAATCGTATGTTTTCCAGCAGGAGCCAGGGAAGGATCAAGCAGAGAGGGAATGGAAACAAGAACTACATTTTGAGGAGCGGTGACTTCCATCTCCCAATCATTCACCACAATGTAGTGACAAGCCAAATCCGAGCGAAGTTCAGTAGCATCAATACCGAGATGGAGATGCATAAAACTATCGCAAGCTGGCGTAGATTGCCGCTGAGCTTGAAAACGCTGAGGCAAAGCTCCTGCGGGTAGTAACTTGAGCGTATCCCAAATAGAAGCATTCGAGATCACCGCTCGTTTAGCGCAGATCTCCTTACCACCTCGCAAACGCACTCCGACGGCGCGATCGCCCGCTACTAAAACTTGCTCTACATGAGCATTTAACAGCAACTTTCCTCTCTGTTTCTGCAATCCTCTTACCAAAGCATCCACCAAGACTCCGCTGCCTTCGATGGGATAGTCGAGCGTTACTTCTGGTCGATACCAATCGGCAAACATAAACGCCATCTCCGCTGCACTGGTTCCACTGGCAGGTAACCCAGAGAGGAGAAAACATAACAGATCGAGCCAATTGCGGATAAACGGATCTGTGACCACACCCTCCATGACTCGACTAAACGAGCCAGTCAACTTCGGGATATGACCAATATGCTGCAAAAGGGAGGGAGCAAAACGCCCCATAGTCAAGGCAGCACCAAAATCAAGGCGGACGGCGGCTGGAGGAATTGCGATCGCCGCTCTCCCTAGAGGAGCCATGACTCGCTGTAATTCTCGCCATTCGGATACCGCAGTTTCCCCTCGAAGTTTAGCTAAAACCTCACAGAACTGATCCGCACCAACAGTAGTATCAAAATCGCCCTCAGGGAGACAGCAACCCCACGTATTGTAGGTAACACAGGGCAGCTCCTCACCAATGGCATCCAACACTTGACGGAGAGGGTTAGCAGAAGGACTGTAGGACAAACCAGAGTAGAGCGAGGGGCCAGAGTCAAACTTGAACCCTTGATACTCAAACCCATGAGCCGCACCACCCGGAATCGCATGGCTTTCACAAACCGCCACCTCAAAGCCATAGCGAGCTAGGAGCGCCGCACAGCTCAGCCCTCCAATGCCACTCCCAATTACAACTACATCCACTACATCCGTCACGGTGTCACTCAATAATCGAATAAGTCTTCAGATAGGGGGTAGATTACCATCTACTGATTATGCTGAGCACATCAGTTGTTGCTTGAGAGGCCACCCCGATGAACTCCGCAGACAATCACCAAAATTCCAGTGATACACCTGATCAAGCGGTCAACCTCAACACCAAGCAGATGGACGATGGTAGTGACGCTGATCTAGATGATTTGCAGATCACTGATGACAACGTGGTTTATAACGAACGTCTCCTCAACAGCCCAGCCGTCATGCCAGAGATGCCAGGGCAGCGAAGAGACGCAGATGCAGAGAGCAAAGAACAAGTTTAACCAGTGATCCTAATTTCCAGCTTTCGCCAACCGCTCCTGATGAAGATAGTCAAACACAGACTTATCTCCGATGTCAGGTGGAATCGCCTGGATCGCTTTGCGGCAAGCAAACACGAGAAACAGTGCTGCCCACAGAGCTAGTAGTACCTGTTCTCCCTGAGGCGGCAGAATGCCTACCATATGCCCTAGCAGCAGAATAGGAAGTAGCGGAGTCAAGATCTTTGTTTCAGCTCGATTAAAGCAAAAAGCTTCCTTGAAAAAGATCCCGGTCAAAGCTGCAAAAGTGAAGCCAACACCCAACAAACTTAAGGGATGATTGTAAACGAAACTCGCTAGCGGTTCATCTGCTTGTAGAGCAAACGCGATCGCACTGAGACCCCCGATCGCCCAGAACGCTTGCAAAGCTCGATGCAGCGGCGCTAGATAGATATGAATCGTGAGTAAACTAACGCCCAAGGCTAGCGAAAAGCCAGCATACAGCACAGTCACCCACGACATCACACCTGGCTCATCGCCAAAGCGCAACACTAACCCAGCCCCAAGCGCAAAACAACCAGCCGCCACCGCCAGCCCTGCGCGATAAATTATCACACCCTGGCGATCGCCCTCCGTAATCGTAAACTCCCCAAACTGCCCTTGATACACTTCCGGTTCCAACTTCGCAGTCGTCATCTCTCTCCTCCCTCTAACAAAAACCCAACAACATAGCCAAAAGCACCCTTTTGGAGGGGGTCTGGGGGACGCAACCGTCCCTCAGCGGGGGTTTGGGGGCAAGCACCCCCAAGCATTTGGTTTTAGCAGCACCTCAACTGCATCCCCGACATGCAATTTCAAACTAGCCTCAGCACTTCCCCCATTCACCGCAACTTCAACCCATCCATGACTTCCTACTAATGCTAACAACGCTCCAGAATCGCGATCGCTGTAGCTAGACACCCCCATAATTTCCGTCTCACCAATCACAACCGCCCAAACCTTTTCTACCACCGCACTTTCAGGAATATTCGTAATTAGATTCCCAAAGCGATCGCAATACTGTACACAACCCCACATCCTGTCACCCTCAGACCGATAACCAGGAATTGGCAACTGCACCAAACTTTGCAGATCAATCACTGGTCCCAACTCCCGTAACGCCACCCCAGAGGCCAAATGAGCCGCCACAGGCGCAAAAATATCGCGACCATGAAACGTCGTACTCAGTTGCCCCGATCGCCAGAATCGAGCATTTATTAACTCCACTGCCGCGATCGCCCGCTGCTGACTCAACACCCCACTAAACAACCCATTATCTGGCCCCACCAAAAACCCATCCTCCAGTTCAATCGCGATCGCCCGCCTTGCACTTCCCACCCCCGGATCAACCACCGCCACATGCACCGTCCCAGGTGGAAAGTAAGGATAAGCATTCATCAAACAAAACCGAGCGGCCACTACATCTTGAGGCGGAACCTGATGCGTCAAATCAATCACCCGCACCTCAGGATTAACCTGAGCGATCGCCCCCTTCATCACCCCCACATAAACATCACTCAAACCAAAATCAGTCAAAAGCGTAACTAGAGGTTGATTCATAAGTTAGGAAAGATGAAGGAGGAGGGATGAAGGATGACAGGGGAGAAGAGTGAGGAGTAGGGGCTAGAGAAGAGCCGAAACACTGACAGTGACGTTCGTTTGGACGGGGTCTGGGGGACGCAGCCGTCCTTCAGCGGGGGTTCGGGGGCGAGTGCCCCCGATGGTTCGGTTCATTAACTCAACTCAGATAAAGGATACTGCCGCCCATACTCATACATCGCGATCGCCGCCGCAGTCTGCACATTCAAAGACTCCACCATGCCAAACTGAGGAATCGCGATCGCCAGATCACAAAGATTTGCAATCTCCGCTGGAATCCCCGTCAGCTCACGCCCCAACACCAAAACCGATCGCCTAGGAAAACTGAACCCAGACAAAGGCACCGCATCAGCCCTTAAATCCAGCGCGATCGCAGAATAACCCGCTTGCTGTTGAGCTGCAATCCAAGCAGGCAAAGCCGAAATCGAACAAGTTTCTAAGGGTTGCCAATGGTGAGCTGAAACAGCCAAATTCCTAAACGCCAAATTCTGGGTCAGGGCTAAATCAGCCACCACCACCGACCCCACTCGAAACGCCTCCGCAGTGCGACACAGCCCACCTAGGTTAGCGGGATTCTGCACCAAACTGGCACAAACCACCAAATCTTGTCGGGGCAATTGGGCATAGCGATCGCGAGCAATCGAGGGTCGCTGAGGCAGAGACATGGGCATAATTTCACAAGGCGATCTTAAATTTTTGGTAATGGACGTTACAGACTGTGAGCCGGGAATGTTAACTTAGAGATCAGTTAAAAGCATAATCAAGCAGAAAAAACAGTCCGCCATGAACAAAAATCATCGGGAAGCCGCAACCAGAACCGTACAAGCTCATCGGGAAAACATCCAGAGAAGCCTGCAACACCGCCTAGAAGTTGCTAGAGCCAACGGAGACGAAAATCTAGTTCGCATGTTGGAAGCCGAAGCCAACTACCTCCGCTAATCGTTCGCTCATTAGGTTAAGGATTGAATATTGATTGCAAGGCCAGCGATCGCCTAAACTATGCTTCGATTTGCTGGCCCGCCTGCTTTAGTATTTCATTGCTCAAGAGTTACCCTTCAAGCTTTCTAAAGAAAATCCCTCAAGAATCCAACCCGTTAATTGGGCGATTTTTGAGGGATTTTTTTAGGAGTTAGAAATCAACCGCTCCCCGACACCACAGGTAGGATTTGCTTAGTACTTCATCCACCGATTACGTAGCGTTATCAGGAGCTTTCTTGCTTGACGTTAAACTTTAGGTTTTTAGTTCCCCAATGTCTGAAATTTATCCGATGCGACTTAATTTGGACCGGGTTCTAAAAGCGTTTGCCCCTGAAGCTGAGTTGGATGACGCAAACCTACTTCCATTTTAGGCTTTATCTTGACGGTGAGTGAAAACCTGCGGCTAGTATGAAGAAGCGATCGCCCCTGATGGTGCATTTCAGGGCAGGTTATCGCTGCTGATTCGTTCTTGATTGAATGCTTATGAAAGCAGAACTGCTCAACTGGATTCTGTTTGCTGGCAAGGTTTTACACCGTAACAGTGATTGGATGGCTTGGAACTTATTCCTAGCTCTTATCCCGTTAGGATTGAGCGTTTGGCTATTTCGTAGAAGTCGGCAGCCCTCCATTCTTTGGTGGTTGGGTTTGGTGGTATTTGTCGCCTTTCTACCCAATGCTCCGTACGTTCTGACTGACATCATTCATCTGATTTACGACATTCGCGAAGGATTTTCCGAGTGGATTGTCACTCTCGTCCTAGTACCGCAGTATATCTTGTTTATTCTGGCGGGCTTTCAAGCTTATGTCCTATCGCTGATCAACTTGGGCCATTACCTCAACCAACGACAACGGCATCGCTATGTGCTTTGGGCAGAATTGGTTCTGCATGCGTTGAGTGCGCTCGG
The DNA here is from genome assembly GCF_014696035.1 of Trichocoleus sp. FACHB-262. Taxonomy (NCBI): domain Bacteria; kingdom Bacillati; phylum Cyanobacteriota; class Cyanophyceae; order Leptolyngbyales; family Trichocoleusaceae; genus Trichocoleus; species Trichocoleus sp. FACHB-262. The sequence continues at coordinate 85,454 of NZ_JACJPK010000090.1, forward strand.
CATCTACCTAGGGCGATTCTTGCGTTTTAACAGTTGGGATTTAGTCACACGCCTAGACTCCGTAGCAGACAAAGTCGTAGATGATTTAGTAGCTAAGCGTCCTGCCCTCGTAATGTTCGTCACATTCATCGTTATTACTGGCTTGTACTGGCTGATGAAGGAGGTGACGTTGGGCCTGATTTTGCGGAAGCGCTATCGTAGAACCTTTGAATCGACCTCTGAAGCTGATCCTGGGTCCAGCTAGTTCAAACTTCCGGAGCTAAACCAATCTCAGGATCTAAGCGTGCGTAATCCTGCACCGCTTTAACCAGATTTTCGGGGGTGCCAATGTCGAGGTATACCCCTGCCTCAAACACCTCTGCTTCGACTCGTAACCCTGCTGTAATTCCCGCTTGAATCACATCCCCGATCGCGAGTTCTTGGGGCGATCGGGGTCCTAAATTTTGGGCCTTGGCTGCTTCGATTTCCTTGAGGTAGTCATGGAGAAACTGGGTGAAAGTTGGATTCCAGACCGCGATCGCCCACATATATTGCAAAGTGGTTTGGCTCGGTTTCTCAATAATCAGATGCACTCGCCCGGATGAGTCAAAACTAACCATGCCTGCCTTCTGGGGTTGGTCGGTAGGAAACAAGCCCAAAACTACATCAGCTTGCGTTTGGGCCTGCCGTCGTAACAAATGAGTAAACGCATCTTCGGGCCAAAACAGAATATCTGGAAACCCCAGCGCCACAATCGCGTTTTGGATAAACGGGTAAGCTTGGTCCAGGGTATAAGGTACTCCATAGGGCAACCCCATGAGTAAGTAGCCCAAGTGCATCTGTAGCATTGAGCCATCACCAAAATAAGCGGGAATGTCCCACTTACCAGACCGCAGAATGAAATAAGCCTGAGCGATCCCCGCTTGCTGCAACCGCTCTAGCAAATATTGGCTCACCACTTTGGGCCGCACACTTCTTCCGGATGCTACCGCTTGAAACCCAATCGGATATAACTCCTTGCTGAGCGGAAGCGGTGAAATCCGCGTTGCCTGACCGCCCGCAGGAAGTAATCCGATGATGGGTGGTGAGGAGGTGGCTGGCAAGGCAATGAAGTCAGATTGCGGCATAGGTTTAGATGCTGAATTGAATCTGCGGTCATTGAAGTTGTGGGAGCGATCGCCCTCTCTATATTCCCGATATTCCCGGCTAAGCACCAAACTCCTAAGGCTGGCAGAGGCTGGCAGTTGCTGTCCATTGCTATAGCTGTGAATCCTGGGAATCCTATAGGGTGAAGAATTTTACCTGCTTCTAGCAGATTACTCAAATTAGGCGGCAAAACTAAAACGATGAAGAACTTGCTCAATGCTGGTGTGAGTCCAGGATTAGTCTGGTTAGCTCTGCTCAGCATTATCTTGCTGCCAGTTCCCGCCACGGCTACCAGCAAAACGGCTCAAGCAGGCAACGTGAAAGCAGAACTTGCTTACCAAAAAGCCAACACGGAATTTAATCAGTTTAATGACCTACGCCTAAAAATCACCCGTGATGGAAAAACACTGCTTGATCAACCCTTGCCAGATAGTGAAGGGAATTGGCCTCTAGTGGCTTTAGGGACAGATTGGGCCAAGGAAAACGCTCAGGCCGCCTTTCAAGTGCGTGACTTAGATGGCAACCAAGAGCCAGAAGTGTTGATCGATCTGTTTACAGGTGGAGCGCACTGTTGCACCTACTCGCTGATCTACCGTTACAACCCCAAAACCCAGACATACAGCGCCGATCGCTTTGAGTGGGGCAATGGTGGTTACCAGTTGCAAGACCTAGACAAGAACGGAGTACCAGAATTTAATGGGCGCAATGATGCCTTTGCTTATGCTTTTGGTAGCTACGCTGCCTCTGGCTACCCACTCCAGATCTGGCAATATCGGCAAGGCAAAATGGTGGATGTAACTCGCCAGTACCCCAAGCTCATTCATAACGATGCCTATTTCTGGTGGCAAACCTTTATCGAACGCCAGAATGATGGTGTGGAGTATGGGAAAGGGGCGCTGGCTGCCTACTTAGCTGATAAATACTTGCTTGGGCAAGGACAAGATGGCTGGCAAAAAGTCCAAAAAGCTTACAAAGGACCCGATCGCCAGCAGTACTTTACCGAATTACGCCGTTTTCTGCGGCAAACTGGCTATATTTCGGGTAAACCCCGCTAATCTGGACCGTGAAGCCGAATTGTAATCAGTTATACCGAAACAGATTATTTTTAGTTCAGATTTCCTCTCGAATTAGTCATAGGGGCACTCATACCCAATGATAGAAAACCTTTGCAAAGCTAAGGACTAATCTTGTGACATAAGGTCTTTATTTAAGAGAGTGTAAATATGACAACTGATCCTCGTGATAACAGACCAGAAAACGATCGCTTTGATCCTGAAGATAATCCGGGCACCCAAACTCATGTACCCACCACAGATGAGGGAGATACACCCTTAGATGAGCGGTATCGGATGACTAGTCAGCGCTCTGATTCTGATCCTAGCTCCGGTGCCGAACCCGAAGATCCAGGCGCTCCGGTGGAAGTGATTGGTGGCCCGAATCAGGGAACTGAGGTTCGCTAAAACAATTCCTGGACCTAGGAAATGTTGGATAAGATGAATTACTAATATCTCCCTAGCTAGCAACATTTGCCGAGTAGGGAGTTTTTTATATTTGGTTAAGTAATACCAATTCTCTAAATTCTATTTACCAAATATTCGTAGGGGCGAACGGCCGTTCCCCCTACAGCCAATCACTTTAAATAATTTTTAGCGCTGATCAGTCTTAGGTTTTAACGATTTGGAAATGGCCGTAGACACCAGCCAGAGAGTAATTGCTACGACCAACCAGATGAGTGTTGCAGCGATCAAAACTACCGATGCTGACCAGCGATCAACAAAGTACCAAACGGCGATCGCAAAGGTAACCAGACCAATGCTGCCTAAAGCTGCACCTGCGGTATCGGCTCCAGCAGCATCTATGTTTTCGTGTTTTTCAATGAGGGTGATACTCGCAGGTAAAACGGCGGGAAAAGCCATAAACAATCCGCCAATACTGGGACCATAGCGATAGGCCAAAACTCCGGTGAGCATAGTGACTAGCCCGCCAAACACAAACCGGATAGCATAGTCTGACCAACGCATTTGTTTCAGCTTAGAAAGATCAACCTTGATGCCCATACTTTTCCTCAGTCATCCTAAGTAAAGCTGACTGTCCACAATCCATAAGCAACGGTTAGCCACAATAGCCAAGCTGCCACAGCCGCCACCCAAGCTTTAATTCTTTGGCTCAATAGCAACCATGTGACTAACAGACTGTAGAAGAACAAGGCGATCGCCCCGGCAATCATGGCTTGCGCTGCTGTCTGTACATAAGTCATGCCATTGTTGGCAAAGGCGATACTTAAGGTTGCTAAAGCCACAGAAGGAGCCGCACCAAATAGCCCAGCGAAGCTTTTAGGTCGCAGCACATCGCTAATAACAGCAAAACCGGAGACGAAGAGTCCCCCGATAAAAAATCGCAGAATCAGCTCAGACATTGACTACTTTAAGCTGAGATTAAATTTTGGTTAAAACACTCTAGCTTGTAGTCTAGGATACTGTCATCAAACTATAGTCTTAGGCCTAGTCACCCTATTTAAGGAGCTAAGTCAAGTTGTCGCCGTGCTGCTGCTAACAGGACCTTGTGTTCCGCACGGGCGATCGCGTGATAAGTGCGCTCAACTGCCTCGGCATCGACAGAAATCGAGTTGATGCCCCAACGGACTAAGTGATCAATCAATTCTGGAGATTGGGCGGGCGCTTGACCACAAATAGAGCAGGGAATCCCGGCGGCTTGAGCCAGCTGAATCAGTTGGGCGATCGCTCGTAACACGGCTGGATGGCGTTCATTGAAGACGGCAGCGAGTTCTGGTTGGTCGCGATCGGCTCCTAGCAAAAGTTGGGTTAAATCATTGGTGCCAATCGAAATGCCTTGGACCCCAGCCTTCACATAATCTGGCAGCAAAAATAGTACCGATGGCACCTCTGCCATGATCCACAGCTGAAACTCTGCTTGCTGTATCAACCCAGCTTGTTCTACCCGCTGCCGACAAAAGCTAAACTCTTCTACTGTGCGGACAAAAGGCAGTAATAAATGCACGTTGCTGTAACCCGCTTGTTGCACCTCCGCAAGGGCTGTGAGTTCTAGCTCGAATAAGGCGGAGTCGACAAGATAGCTAAATGTGCCCCGCAGTCCCAACATGGGGTTGGTTTCGACGGGTAGCAATCTGCCGCCTTCTAGCGCTTGGAATTCATGAGAGCGCAAATCGAGTGCCCGGTAAAACACTGGACGGGGAGCGAAAGCTTTCGCAAACTGGCTCACCTGACTAGCAATTCGATCTATAAATTCTTGCTGCCGTCCCTGCTGCAACCATAGATTGGGATGTTGATGTTCTAGAACCTCTAACAGCATCAGTTCTGAGCGAATTAACCCAATGCCATCTACGGGCAAAGTTTTAACTTGGTCGATGAAACGAAGTTGGCTCAGGTTGACCAATAGTTGCGTGGCGATCGCGGGTAGGGGGCGATCGCTCCAGCGAGAATTAGGAGACGAACTAGGAGACGAAACAGGGCTATCTTGACCAGAGCGATTGATCGAGTCAGCATCGGCAGGCAGCGTGGTTTTTGGCTTAGGCTGAGTCAGGGGCGGTTGTCGTTGGTAATGAGTGGTTCGGAAATCGGCAATCCGATAAATCTCTCCCTGCGTGCCATCCAATAGCACTGTTTCCCCTGCCTGAATAATGCGAGTTGCCTGCGCCGCACCCACAATCGCTGGTAATCCTAGCTCCCGCGCCAAAATAGCGCCGTGACTGGTCATGCCACCTTGCTCAGCCACCAAACCAGCGGCTTGCTGCAAGCATGAAAACCAATCTGGGGTGAGTGTGGTGGTGACTAAAATCCGACCGGGTGGGATGTGCTCAGGTAAGTGGGCATCAGTAATCACGACTGCTTCGGCGATCGCTTGGCCACTAGCCGCCGCCAATCCTCTGAGAATCAGCTGGGGTTCTGTGGGTACAGTCTTCCGCAGCCATGATGGAGCGATCTGGTCTGGTTGTTGAAGTTCTGAAATTGGTAAGTTAACTTGGGTGAGATACAGCTCCGGGGGAGACTCTATATCTGCCTGCATCCACATCCACTTGAAGGTGAAGGTAGCGCTAAAGTCAGCTTTGAGTTGTTGCGCGATCCGAATCAGTTGTTGCAGCGTGGCTGGAGGCAGGGCGTATCGGTTTTGCTGCGCTTCTGTGAGTAGGTGAACCTGCAAGCAGCCATCGGGATGTTGAAAAGCAGGCTGGCTAATGTCCTTTAAGAACGGTAAGAAATCGGGGGCTTGGGGCAAGGTATGGGCGCAGGTTTTGCTACCCAAGGTTTGAGCTTGCACATTGCCTTGGAGCGCATCTACCTCGTAAGAGTCTGGAGTCACTTCACCCCAGGCGATCGCAGTTTCTAGACCCCAAGTAGACTGAATCGAAACAAGATTATCCTCAACCTTCACCACTCCTGCGGCGATCGCGGGCAAGACTGGGTGAATCAACACGGCTAAGCAAATTTGCTCTAAAGGAATTTCGGCTCGCTGCCAGTACAGCAAACTTTTGGCTCGAAACAACTCTGCCCAAACTTTTTTTAACCCGACTGCTAAGGCTTCTGGTTTAGCAGAGCAAATTTGCGGCTCAAAGATCTCGGCAGCTTCTAGGGCGAAGAGATTGTCGGCGGGTGGCTTCAGGGCCAACGAAGGTTGCAAAATCAGGGTGGTGGCTTGCAGTTGGGAGGCCGCTTCGCTTAAGTTTTCTAGCCACAGCTCTGGTAAGGGAGTGGTCGTAATCTCATGACGGATGTGCTGGGCGATCGCCTGCAATTGTTGAGGATGATCAACGTTCAGATGCAATGAAGAACTCGGAAGATCAGCAAATGGCTCCCGCCACTGAATAGATTCGATAAATTCTTGAAAGGTCTGGGCTGGTACCACTAAACCGGATAGCACAGGGTAGCCACTCTGAAGCAGATGACCGAGATAGAAGGCTTGATTTCCAAACCACAAAGGATTCGTATGTTGAATTTGATTCAACCAGTACAGGCTAGGCACAGGCGGCGCTGGGCTGAAAATAATCTTTCAATCTTAATCTAGTGGCTGTCTTTCCCCGGATCTTCCTTGCAATGATTAAAGACCTGGCTGCTATTTAACCGACTTAGCTGACTCATTCAGTTAGCTGACTAAGCTAACAATCAAATTAATTAACTCGGCCAAGTTTACAGGCTTGGATAAGTGGTGCTGAAATCCGGCGGCTAGAGCTTGTTGGCGATCTTCTGCTTGGGCATAGGCAGTCAAGGCGATCGCTGGGATATTGCGACCTTGGGTTGCTTCTGCCGCGCGCCACTGTCGGATTAAAACGTAGCCATCTTCACCAGGCATGCCAATGTCGCTGACTAACACTTGAGGTTGCCACTGCTGCCGCATGGCTAAGGCCGCTGGGCTAGAACCAACGGCTTTTACCTCAGCCCCTTGCTGCATTAAAGCAGTCATCAAAAATTCTCTGGTATCGGCATCATCATCCACCACCAAAATGCGTAAGTTATTCAGATTGGACGTAGATGGGAGGGCTATGGCGGGTCCTACCAACGTGACTGAAGGTAGAACAGTCTCTGGGATAGGACCCAAGCTCCGAGGTAAGCGGACGGTAAACGTAGCACCTTGGCCTATACCTGGGCTGGCTGCTTTCACTTGGCCCCCATGTAGCTCGACTAAATGCCGCACGATCGCGAGTCCTAGACCCAAACCGCCGAAAGAGCGAGTTGTCGTACTGTCGGCTTGACGAAAATGGTCAAAGACATGGGGGAGAAACATCGGACTAATACCTTGCCCCGTATCAGCGATTTCAATTTCTACAGTGGTTTCGCAGTGACGCAGATGCATCGTGATGTGCCCTGCTGGAGGCGTGAACTTGATCGCATTGGACAGTAAATTCCAAATCACCTGCTGCAAGCGATCGCTATCGCCCAAGATGAAGCTATTAGGTTGGTCAAAAATGAGTTGCAGTTGCATCGATTTGGCTTCGAGTAAAGGGCGGGCAGCGTCGAAGGCCGCTTCAACCACTGGCACCAAGTCGAGTTGCCGCATTTGCAGCTTTATCTGGCCCCGCATCACTCGGGAGACATCGAGCAAGTCTTCAATTAATTGGGTTTGCAGCTTGGCATTGCGCTCAATGGTTTCTAGGGCGCGCTCGGTAGTAGCAGGATCAAAATTGCGATTTCGCAATAGGCGGGACCAGCCCAGAATGGCATTGAGGGGCGATCGCAACTCGTGAGATACGATGGCGAGAAATTCGTCCTTCATGCGATTAGCCGTTTGGGTTGCCTGGTAGAGTTGGGCATTGTCTACAGCGGCGCTCGCCCGACGGGCTAAATCTTCTGCTAAGTTTAAGTCGGCTGATTGGTAGGGTCGCGTAGAGTCCACTCGAATTAAGGAAATAACCCCTAACACTCGTTCGCGAGCTACGAGAGGGACGCACATGAGAGAGCGGCCTGCTAAGCGCTGTAACACAGCTAAGTGCTTGGCATCCTGGGCAATTTCAGCCAAAAACCCAGGGGAAATTTCCGGGATCAGCACAGACTTGCCAGTGCGTAAAGCAGTGAAAGCAGGGTGCGGCTTGGTCAAATTGGGCGGGTACTGCTGCAACTGCTCTTGCATCATTTGAGCTTGCGCCGAGTCTCTGTGAGCGATCGCTAAGCGCCGCAGCGTTTCTCCCTCCTCCACCATATCAATGGTACAGAAGTCGGCCAAGGTAGGAATGGTGAGCTGCGCCATACTGGTAAGCGTGGCTTCGTAGTCGAGCGAAGACACTAATACAGTGCTGGCTTCGGCCAAAAACTGCAAAGCGCTCACCGCCCGCCTGCGCTCGGTGGTTTCTACCATCACGCCCCGGAGTTGCTGAGCTTGACCGGACGCATCGGTGACGACGTAGACAATGTCCCGTAACCAAATCACTCGACCATCCGCCGCGATCGCCCGGTACTCAAAATCTTGGTTTTGGCAGGTGGTCGCCGCTGTTTTGCAGATCTGGTGGACGCGATCGCGATCGTCTGGGTGAATTAAGCTGGGCCAGAAAGTTGCGTCTTCCAGCCAGCGATCGATCGGATAGCCCAGCATCGTCTCTGCTTGCTGGCTGACAAAGGTAAACTGCCAAGTTTTAGCTTCGGCTTCCCACACGATCGCGTCGAGTCCATTCACCAAATCGCGAAATCGCTGTTCCGCAGCTTCCGCCGCCGCTCGAGCCGTTTGTTCTCGCTCTAGCAGCTTCAGCCGCTCCACCTCGGCACGCTTACGCTCAGATACATCTGACATCAGCGACACAACGCTGTTGGGCTGCCCCTTGTCGTCTCGTAGCACCGCCGTCCATAAGTCAATAAAGATCGACGTCCCATCTTTGCGCTGGCGATAAGTTTCAAATCCGCTGAGCAGTTGGCCCGCTAAAGTCGTCTGTAAATTTTGTAAAAATTCTGCCTGTTTATCGACAGGAATACTAGGGAGAGGTTGACCCAGCACTTCTGACGCAGACCAACCAAAAATCTTTTCAGCGGCAGGGTTCCAAAGCTGGACTCGGCCTTCGGGGTCCAGCATGGTGATGCCGAGCGGAGAAGCTTGGATCAGCGCTTGTAAGGTTTGATTCGTTTCTTCTAAAACGATCGCGGCTTGTTTGTAGGGAGTAATGTCTTCTAACAAGCCATCAATAAAGGTTTTACCATCGGCTGATTGGCTCAAGATGGCGCTGAGCAAAGCCCAAATGCGACTACCCTGGCTACAGAGCTGCACTTCGCGCTCGTAGTAGCGGCTACTGGCTTGCAACCATTGTTGAAATTCTAAGTAGTCGGCATGGTGGCAAAACAGTTCTTGCCAATTCAGCCTTAGGGCAGCGGTAGTCTGCGGTAATTTTAGGATTTTTTGAAAAGCGCTATTGCTTTCCAGCAAATGTCCATCTGCACTCGCTCGAAACACACCCACATTCAGCCGCACCAGCAAGGATTGGAGTTGTTGTTGTAACTGAGCTGATTTGCGGCGCTCGATCGCATGTTCTAGAGCAGAGCGGACGGCGATCGCTAAACGAAAGGTGTGTTTAGGAGACTTGAGGATGTAGTCTTCTACCCCAGCCTTCATCGCTGCCACCGCCACTTCTTCGTTACCGCTGTTGGTGAACATAATCACCGGACAGTCGGGATAACGGGCTTTAATAGCTTGGGCGATCGCCACCCCATTGTTCCAACCTAGCTGGTAGTCAGTGACGACTAAGTCAAACGTATCTGTAGCGAGAGCTTGGGTAAATTGCGCCGCAGTAGCAACTTCCTGAAGCTCCACGTCCTGGAACTCTCGGTGCAACTCCCGCTTTACTAGGAGGCGATCATCAGGATTGTCATCGATAATCAAAATCCTTGCCATAGCATTGCCAACTGAACATCCACTTTAAGCTGCGCCAGAGAAAAGTTACTGCAAGTCGGGTCTGGATACAATTGCCGCGATCGCTTTAACTTGCATCCTAAACCGCATCTGGGATGGCATCAAGGCTCAATCGTGGGCCAGCGTGGGAGCTTGATTGAGATTCATCCAATAGAGATCGAGCGTTTTCACAATGTCTAATAAAGCGTTGAAGGCCACTGGCTTGACTAAGTAAGAGTTTGCGCCCAAATCGTAAGCCCGATTCACATCGCCCATTTCTTGGGAGGAGGTCAGCACGATTACGGGAAGACGCTTTAGCTCAGGCTGTTGTCGTAACCACGCTAGCACTTCATGCCCAGAACGGCAGGGAAGTTTTAAGTCGAGCAACACGAGACTAGGTAAGGGATGCTGATGGCGATCGCGATAAGGGTCTTGGCCAGACAAATACAGTACAGCGGCTTCGCCATTGTCTAGCACCTGCATCGGAGCCGGGAGGTTCGCTTTAGTAAAGGCTCGTTGAATGAGTAAAACGTCATTTGGATCATCTTCCACCAATAAAACTGATCCTGACGTGCTTGAAATCATATCGCTCTCTCCGTCTCTGTCTCTTGTAACTCTAGCTTGGTCTAGCTCTGGGCTTGTGGTAACTCTAGCCAAAACTGACTGCCTTGGGTAGGGCAAGACTCAACTCCGACCCGACCACCCATGCGTTCTACCCCCTTACGCACGATCGCTAAACCGATGCCAGTGCCAGGATAAGCTTCAGTGCCATGCAACCGCTCAAAGACCCGAAAAATGCGTTCTTGATGTTGCGGCGCGATGCTGATGCCGTTATCTTGCACCCACAGCCGCACGCCATCGGGTTGCGTCTCTGCCCAAATTTTAATTTGGGGTTGCACTCCCGCCCCCACGAACTTCAGCGCATTCATCAGCAAGTTGGTCAGGACTTGCACCAGAGTAACGCGATGACCCATGACGCTGAGGAGCGGGGGCACAACCGTAATTTGGGCGTGGCGTTGCCGGATTTCTAAGTCTAGCTGCACCAAAATCTCGCTGACTAAAGCAGTTAAATCGATCGGTTGCAGCTGCAACTCAGCGCGGCTCAAGCGACTGTACGCCAGCAAATCTTCAATCAACGTGTCCATGCGCTGAGCGGCTTTGCTGATGCGATGCGCGTAGTCCTGGCCAACCTCATCTAGAGCTTCCTGATAATCTTCCAGCAAGGCTTGTGTAAACCCTTGCATGGCTCTCAGGGGTGCCCGTAGGTCATGAGAAACCGAGTACCCAAACGCCTCTAACTCGGTGTTGGCTGCTTGGAGTTGGGCGGTGCGCTCTAAAACCCGATTCTCTAGCTCCGTGGCATTTTGCTGGAGTTGTTCTCGCAATTGGGCTTGCTCCAGCGCGATCGCCAGTTGATTGGCGACTTCCTGACTGATTTCTCGCTGCTCAGGGGTTAGTGTGGCCACATGAGCACCCAGCAACCTCAGCTCTCCTACCAAGGTGCTTTCGCTTTTGAGCCGCAACATCAAACAGGTTTCATGTTCGCCCGTAGGCTCAGGCAGAAGATTGGTAGGGCAAGTTGCTTCTAGCGCCTCAGCGGCATGAGGCGGATTAGATAAAGTCAAGGGTGAAGATGGCTCGATATTAGGTAAAACGGATGCCAGGGGTAGGCGGGTGCCAACTGCCAACCGAGAAACTTTTCCGTTGCTGCTATTCCCTAAAATCTGCGCTTCGCCCGCTTCAAAGTCGTAGCGCAACAGCAAGGCTTGTCGGCAAGGTACTAGGTAGCACAGACGAGCGATCGCCGATTGAGCAATTTCTAGCGATGAGTGTGCTTCTAGAATGGCGCGATCAATATCATGCAGGATGGCTAAGCGTTGAGCCGAGCGTTGCAGAGCGGCTTCTGCGCGTTTGCGCCGTGTTAGGTCACGAGTGATAAGTGCATAAAACCCCACCAGTAGCAGCAAGGTCAGAATGGCAATTAGCGATAGGGCGAGCGTGGTCTGGCGGATGCTGTCGCGGGACTGCTGCGATCGCAGCGCTAACAGGTCTGCTTCCTCTTGCTGCATATCAGCAACCGTGAGGCGGATTTGATCCATCAGTTGTTTGCCTCGATTGGACAACACAATGCGCCGAGCCGCTTCCAGCTTGTTCTGCTGGCCCAATTGAATCGTTTGGTCGAGTTCGGTTAACTTCTGGTTGATTACGGGTTTTAAGAAGGCGAGGCGACCTTGCTGGTTCGCGTTGTCCCTAGTCAAGGATTGCAACTGCTCCACTCGCTGATTTATTTGAGCGATCGCACTGTTATAAGGCTGCAAATAGCGGGTTGCCCCGGTCAAGAGATAGCCTCGTTGTCCAGTTTCGGCATCTTTCAAGGTCGAAAGCATTCTCTCCAAGGTGATAATCACTTCTTGGGAATGAGTGACCGAGGCATTGTTTCGGATCAGTTGCAGGATATGGTAGTACGACACTCCCACATTGATCGCCAAAACAGCGAGGCCAAAGACGAAGTAGACCGTGAGGCGACGATGCAAAATCTTGGACATAGGTTACTGTCAGAAGCTGACCTTAGGGCTAGATTTCACTAAGGTTGCGATCGCGTGAGTCAGGGCCATCGGTTCTACAGGCTTGGACAAATGCACCTGAAATCCAGCCGTAAGAGAGCGTTGTTGTGCTGCTTCGCCAGCGTAGGCCGTTAAGGCGATCGCCGGAATATGACAAATCCTGGCATCGGCCCGCACCTGTTGAATCAACTCATGGCCGTCCCGCTCTGGCATCGCAATATCACTGACGAGCACATCGGGTTGGCAATGTTGCAGTACAGCCAGGGCTTCTGCGACCGCAGCCACGGCAGTGACTTTAGCGCCTTGGGCTTCTAAAACAACCGTGAATAACTCTCTAATATCTACTTCATCATCCACCAACAAAATCTGCATCCCCTCTAGGGTTGGCCCTGGGTCTGTAGCCACGGCACCCAACTCCGCAACACTGTGTACTTGAGTGGGTTCTGCCCTAGTAACGAGCGGGAGCCGCACACTAAAAGTAGCGCCTTGGCCTTCCCCCGGACTTGTAGCTTGGACTGTACCTCCATGCAACTCAACCAAGTGACGCACGATCGCCAAACCAAGCCCTAACCCGCCTTGCGATCGTGTCGTGGTGCTGTCGGCTTGGCGGAAGCGCTCAAAGACATGGGGCAGAAATTCTGGTGCCACGCCTAAGCCCGTATCACTGACCCGAATTTCTACTTGAGCCTCACCCAGAGAGCCATTGGGATCTAGGTTGGAGTTGCCCAAAGCCTGGACCTGCTCCATCTGCACCTCGACTCGCCCTCCAGACGGCGTAAACTTGACGGCATTGGAGAGCAAATTCCATACCACTTGCTGAATCCGGTCTGGATCAACCGTGACTCGATACCGGGGAGAAGTACAAGCGCAGGTGACTTGGAGTGACTTAGCTTCAGCCGCCGGGCGCGCCGCATCGATCGCCGCTTGAATCACTGTCACTAAATCGGTAGGGCAGAGATTGAGCCGCAACTGGCCCCGAATAATCCGCGAAACATCCAAAATGTCTTCTATGAGTTGGGCTTGCAACTTAGCGTTGCGCTCAATGGTTTCTAAGGCGCGTGTGGTGGTAGTGGCATCCATCTGACGCTGCGTGAGCAAGCGGGACCAGCCCAAAATCGAATTGAGGGGAGTGCGAAGCTCGTGGGACAGGGTAGCCAAAAACTCATCTTTCATGCGATTGGCGGCTTCGGCGGTGCGGCGGGCAGCTTCACTGGCGGCTCTGGCTTGCTGAGCTTTCTGGTATAACCGCACGTTGTCCAGTGCGATCGCGGCTCGGTGCGCGACTTCTTCCACCAACACTCTTTCGTCGGGTCCATATCGCCGATCTGAGACAGTTGTAGCTAGTAAAATAGCGCCCAAAATGCGATCGCTACCCCGGAGCGGCTGAATCGTAAAAGACCGCGTGGCCAAATTTTCGATCGCAGTGATATGCCCGGAACTGGTGGGAAATTCCCGAAAAAATGTCTCCGCGATCTCCGCCTGACAAAACGCTTTTCCGGTCCGGATCGCCTCAGCCACGGGCACCTGGGCTTGCAGATGCAGAGGATAGTTTTGATTGAAGGCTAGTAATTGCTCGGTCTGCGTCGGATCAACATGAGCCGCAGCCACGCGACGAATTAGGTCTGAACTTTCATCTCGGACATAAATCAGGCAGTAGTCTGCCAAGTTGGGCACGATAACCTGAGCGAGCGCTTGCAAGGCCACTTCAGACTCCAAGGAAGTCGCGAGTTGAGCACTCACTTGAGCCAAAAAAGCGGCGCGTTGTTGGGCGGCTTCCGCTTCTGCGCGTGCAGCCTGGGCTTGGATCAACTGTACCCGTTCGGCTTCCGCTTGCTTGAGGGCGGTAATGTCGCGGCTGACGATCAAGGCATACTGCACGTTTCCTTCAGCATCCAACTCGGGTACCACCCGTGATTGATAAGTGCGCCATCCTTGCAGGCTAGGAGCTTTGAATTCCACCGTCTGCTCTTTTCCTGTGGCAAACATTTGCTCCATGCTGCTGTCCCAAGCTTGACAGAACGACTCTGGCAAACCATGTTCTTGACTCGTGTGGCCTAAGAAGAAAGCGGCGGGGAATCCGGTGATACGCTCTACGGCTGGATTGACATAGACATAGCGAAAGGCGCGATCGCAGCGAATAATTACATCCGGGGTGTTATCCAAGAGGGCTTTAGATTCTTGCTCTCGCCGATACAAAGCTTCCTGGGCCTGCTGGCGTTCTGCAATCTCCTGGTGCAAAATCACATTGGCTTGGGTGAGCGCTAAAGTGCGTTCCTCCACCAACCGTTCCAATTCGTCGTGAGATTGGCGCAGCACCTCCTCTGCTTGCTTACGTTCCGTAATATCTAGAACAGTCCCGAACATTCGGATCGGTTGACTAATCTCATTTTGCAGAAACCGCCCCCGACTGACGATCCAATGCAGCGTGCCATCGGGCCAAATAATCCGAAACTCTTCGCTATAGTCAGCTCTAGAGGCTTGCGCTACCTTAAAAGATTGGGCTAGGCGATCGCGATCGTCTGGGTGCACACAAGCTAGAAAGGCGCTCACGGTACCCGGAAAGGAGTCCTCGGGCAGGCCAAATAACCGCTCTTGTTGGCGTGACCAGCTAACTTTACCGGTACGGATGTCCCAATCCCAATTGCCCATTTGGGCGGCTTCGATCGCCAAACTGAGTTGTTCTCGGCTTTCCCAGAGCTTCAGACCTCGCAAATGAGCTTGTCGCTTTGCCACCCAAAGCCTGTGGTGGAGCAAGTTTGTCACCACCACTGCGGCAATCCCAGCACCAAGGCGCAGCAGATCTGTTTCAGTAAAGTTGAACTGGAACAAGGGGAGATTGATGAAAAACTCAAAGGCCAATGCCGATAGAAAACCAGCCGCAAACCCTGGGCCTACACCGCTGTACCAAGTGTTGACAACAATTGCAATAAAAAATAGTAGGGCTGGGGTATGACTCAGTAAGGGTTGCAGTAAGCAGGTGAAGACCAAGGCGATCGCCACCGTAAATGCAGCGATACCGTAATGTTGTAGAGCCGTGTACCTCACCGTCATCAACCAGCCTTCACTGTAAATAGAGCAAATAGAGCAATCAAATAGCTCAGCGTCAACAGACCTGCATACCCAGCACAGAGCAGGGTGCCCAAAACCCAATTCTGGGTTCAAGGACATAGCCTTTCTATCAAGACTGATTGAGCTAAATTCAGCAACGACTCCAAGAACCTTTTCCACTTGATCCCGCTCTGTCTACAGATAGATCTTGAGGCGAGCTGTGTAGTCTAAGGAAGCAAGGTTTCTCTACAAATTGAATAGAGCAAACTGGCTAGAGAGAACTGAACAAACTGATCTACTCCATAACTGCACTGGGTTTGTTGATGCGCCACTGGACTCATCCGTTGAAAGCTTGGCTGAATGTAATCCTGGAGTCTCCTTGCCCGTTGTGTCAGCGCTCGACTGCCGCTACCTTTTGCCTCGACTGCGATCGCCAGCTCCAACGCTGTGCTTTGCCAGCTCCAGCGGCGCAGTGGCAGGGGCAACTCCCGGTGTTTGCTTGGGGCAAATATGGCGGCACGCTCAAACGGGTGCTAGCGGGCTTGAAGTACGACTACCACCCCCAAGTCGCGCAGCCTTTAGGGCAATGGTTAGGGCAAGCTTGGCTCAAGCAAGGACCAAAACATCTCGTTCATCCCACTTCGGCGGCACCCTTACCCGTTGTGGTGCCCATTCCACTTCACACCGCCAAACTAAAACAACGTGGGTATAACCAAGCCGAACTCTTAGCCCAGAGCTTTTGTGAGCAAACAGGTTTGTCATTGCAGCGGCAAGGTTTAGTGCGAATTCGAGCCACAGAAGCTCAATTTGGTTTGTCTCAAGTCGCTAGAGAGCAGAACTTGGCAGCGGCTTTTGCGCTGAATCAATCTGTATGGCGAGGCTCTCGCGATCGCCCTGTGTTGCTACTCGATGACATTTACACGACTGGAGCAACAGTACAGTCAGCCGCCCAAACCCTGCGATCGCAAGGGATTAAGGTTTGTGGCATCATCGCGATCGCTCAGGCGCAATACTAAGGCGCGTTTGAGGAAATAAGTTTGATGAGATTGCGAATTTAGAGCGCTTTAAGAAGGATATACAGTAGGTTGCATCCGTGTGGGCCGAGTGGGACCGAAGATCGGGCTAGGATCTAGGCCAGCAATTTGCTGAAACTGCTCTGGTGTAATCGTGCTCACAATGGGCTGCTGTTCCCAAGTCTTAAGCTTCTGATGCGCTTGCAATA
Organism: Trichocoleus sp. FACHB-262; assembly: GCF_014696035.1. Taxonomy (NCBI): domain Bacteria; kingdom Bacillati; phylum Cyanobacteriota; class Cyanophyceae; order Leptolyngbyales; family Trichocoleusaceae; genus Trichocoleus; species Trichocoleus sp. FACHB-262. Next base: position 101,753 of record NZ_JACJPK010000090.1, read on the forward strand.
GGAATTGAAATCCTCTAACGAGAGGGACAGTTAACCAACTGTCTACTAACGTCTCCACCAGCGCTAATTCAATCAGGGGTGCTGGATAAACTCGTAGGAGATCTGCTAAGTAATCTTCAAAGTCATCAATTAAGTCGCTTGGCTCAAGATGCAATTGATAACTATTGACGATATGTTTAACTCGTTGATGGCTGAGTTGTTCCGAAATATTCATCTAGACCTCAGCTAGACTTTAGCGTTGAAATTCTTCTGAATCACTGTCTAAAATTAATCCTTAACTAATAAGTAATTGATAATTTCAAAGATTTTACCAAGCACGGTTTAATTTATAAAAATAATTCTAATTCTTTTCAGATTAATTTAAGCGGCTGCACCTGGGCGATCGCGAATGCAGAGTCAAGCAAGTTTCGGTTGGCAGAGCAAGATGTGGTGAGGTTTTCGCCGAGCATCTAGGTCGATACCGCTTGATCACACGCTCATGGGATGATAAAGAAATTACCAACCCTTTGGGTCCATACCGAGCCTGCAATTAAGCAATTCACCCAACTGGCTCTTGAATCAGCGCTAAATTCCCACGCCGTCCAGCCATGAAAAAGTTTTCCGCTTATACATCTTCTCTATTAGTTACTGGAGCTTTATTTCTGGGAGCTTGTAGTCCCAATTCCAATAACACAGCCGCCAACAATACAACTAATACCACCACATCCAGTACAGGTACGCCGATTTCCATTGGCATTGCCGTAGCCCAAACTAGCAACGTGGCTTTGTTAGGGCAAGAGCAAGTGGCAGGAGCTAAGATTGCCGAGAAATATTTCAATGAAAAAGGTGGTATCAACGGTACCCCAATCAAACTCGTGTTTCAGGACACCGCTGGAGATGAAGCAGGGGCGATTAATGCGTTTCAAACTTTGATTACTAGAGACAAAGTAGTCGGCATTGTTGGGCCAACTTTGTCTCAGCAAGCCTTTGGAGCCGATCCAGTCGCAGACCGAGCGAAAGTTCCTGTCCTTGGCCCTTCTAATACTGCGAAAGGTGTGCCGCAGATTGGAGAGTACGTTGCCAGAGTTTCCGCTCCGGTGGCGGTGGTAGCTCCAAACGCAGTCAAAGCGGCGCTAAAACTGAATCCTGGCATCAAGAAGGTAGCAGTTTTTTATGCTCAAAACGATGCTTTTAGTAAATCGGAAACTGAAACCTTTCAGCAGACGGTAAAAGACCAAAACCTTGATCTGGTTACAGTCCAGAAGTTTCAAACCACAGATACCGACTTTCAAACCCAAGTCACAAATACGCTCAATCTCAAACCGGAATTGGTAATTATTTCTGGGTTGGCTGCGGACGGCGGTAACTTGGTGCGGCAGTTGCGGGAACTGGGTTACAAAGGCGCAATTATTGGCGGCAATGGCCTGAACACCTCTAACATTTTCCCGGTTTGCAAAGCGCTCTGTGATGGCATTTTAATTGCTCAAGCGTATAGCCCAGAGCATCCTGGTGAAGTGAATGCAGCTTTCCGCAAGGCTTATCAAGCTCAATACAAGAAGGAGCCGCCTCAGTTCAGCGCTCAAGCTTTTGCAGGAGTGCAAGTTTTTGTCGAAGCCCTACAAAAAATGGGAGACAAGGCTAAATCCAATCCAGGAGCGATCGCTGAGCTTCGGACAGCGTTAAATCAGGAGATTTTGCGGGGGCAATATGCGACTCCTTTAGGCGAGATTGCGTTCACTCCAGAGGGTGAAGTGGTGCAGAAGGAGTTCTATGTCGCCCAGATCAAAATGGAAGGCGATCGTGATAGTGGCAAGTTTGTGTTTCTCAAGTAGGCTTAGCTCGCAGAGAAATTGATGAGTTTTACTCTATTTTTTCAGCAGTTCTTGAATGGCTTATCGATCGGCAGTGTTTATGCCATTTTTGCTTTGGGCTATACCCTAGTCTTCTCGATCTTAGGCATTATTAACTTTGCCCACGGTGCTATTTTCACCCTCGGAGCTTACTTCACCTACACGCTCATGGGCGGAGCGTTTGGTTTTAACGGCTTGCTAGCGAATGCCTCTCTCCCGGTGCAACTGCCGTTTGCTTTAGCCTTGGTATTGGGCAGTGGTTTAGCAGGTTTGGTCGGTGTAGCTGTCGAGCGAATTGCCTTTCAACCGTTGCGCCAACGCCGCGCTGATCCGCTACTCACCGTGGTTTCCAGCTTGGGTGTAGCAGTGGTAATTGTGAACTTGATTCAGTATCTAGTGGGGGCAGAGATTTATACCTTTCCCAACAATACCTATGGCGATTTGCCAGCAGCCATTAACTTTGGCACTGTCGCCCAACCAATCATGATTCGCACCGTACAGGTGATCATTTTTGCTGTTTCTGTGGTGATCTTGGGGATTTTAACCTTTTTGATTAACCGCACTAAGTTCGGCAAAGCGATGAAAGCTGTGGCAGAAGACCCCACAACTGCCAGTCTGCTCGGCATCAATACCGATCGCTTTATTGTCTTGACCTTTTTCGTCAGTAGCTTTCTAGGTGGTTTGGCAGGAACGTTAGTTGGCTCTAGCGTTGGTATTGCGGGGCCTTACTTTGGTATTGGCTTTGGCCTCAAAGGATTAGCGGTGATTGTGCTGGGTGGACTAGGCAGTATCCCTGGAGCTGTGTTAGGGGGGGTAGTTATTGGCTTAGTAGAAGCGTTTGTCCCCTCTGACTACTCGGCGTACAAAGATGCAGCCGCCTTTGGCATTCTATTTCTGATGCTATTGGTGCGACCGCAAGGTTTGTTGGGTCGTACCTTCGTGCAAAAGGTTTAATCATGTCTAATTATGGTTTTGACTTCCTAGCGACCTACGGCTTTCTAATTGTCTCTATGTTGCTGGGGGCGATGTTGGGGCTGTCTCTCTATTTGCCGCTAATGGCAGGGCAGCTATCTCTTGCCAGTCCTGGCTTCTATGCTTTAGGGGGATATATTGCGGCAATCTTGTCTACCAAGGTATTCCCTTCTACAGGTGCTACCTTTCCTATCCCGTTGTTGTTACTAGAAATGGTGATTGCAGGAGCGGTGTCTGGAGCGCTGGGAGTGCTGGTTGGCGTGCCAGCTCTACGGTTGCGCGGCATCTACCTGGCGATCGCTACCATTGCCTTCGTAGAAATTTTGCGTGTCCTTGCTCTCAACCTAGAAATTACCGGAGGTGCAGTCGGGATCTTTGGCATTCCGCAACCGTTTCAGACTCCGCTGGGATATCTGTGGATTGTGGTGCCGCTGTTGCTCCTGAGTATGTTCTTTGTCTACCGTCTGGAGAATATCCGCATTGGTCGCGCTCTAATTGCCATCCGGGAAGATGAACTCGCAGCCGATGCGATGGGGATTAATCCCACATACTACAAAGTCTTAGCCTTTACGCTGGGAGCCATTCTAGCAGGGGTCGTCGGCGCGGTGAGTGCCCACTTCATCAATACCTGGAATGCTCGGCAAGGCACCTTTGATGCCAGCATTATTTATCTCACGTTTGTCTTGATTGGTGGTTCTAGAACCGTGGCTGGGCCTGTCTTAGGTGGCATGGTTTTCACTGCTTTACCGGAAGTGCTGCGGGCGATCGCGGATACACCGAATCTCCCGCTCTGGTTGGCTAGCTTCTTGCGGGATGGTCGTTTGATTATCTTCGGCTTGCTGATCGTCATCGGCACGATCTTTTTTCCTCAGGGTTTAGTCACACCCGATTTGTTCAAACGGCGCGATCGCACTAAAAAGATGATGCCAATGGGAGCGCGGAAGTGATTTTATGCAGGCGTTAGGGCGATCGCAGCCCTGTTCAACCTTTCATTTTCAGCAGCACCATAAATGATTTAGAGTGCGTCTATGCCAATTTCTCCAATCTTAACTCTGCACCCATGACCGAATCGCCTGTTCTGGAAAGTAGCTCTGCTCTACCGCGTCAGCCTCTCTTGGAAGCCAAGGCGTTGACTCGTCGCTTTGGGGGGCTGTGTGCGGTGGATACGGTTTCTTTTACCGTTCATTCGGGTGAGATTTTTGGCTTGATTGGTCCGAATGGCGCAGGCAAAACCACCTTATTCAACTTGATCACGGGGCTGATTCCCCCCTCTAGCGGCCAGTTGCTCCATCAAGGTACCGACATCTCGCGGCAACGACCGCACCGAATTGCGGCCAAGGGCATTGCTCGAACGTTCCAGAATATTCGTCTGTTTGCTGACTTGTCGGCGCTAGAAAACGTCATGATCGCACAGCACATTCATACCAAAAGTGGCCTGTTTACGGGTGTGTTTGGCTTGCCGCCTGCTCCCCAAGAGGAACGCCAAACCCAAGCAAAAGCTTTGGAACTGCTCAAGCTAGTAGGGTTGAGCGATCGTGCTACGGAAAAAGCTTGCAACTTTCCCTACGGAGACCAACGCCGCCTGGAAATTGCCCGTGCTTTAGCGTTGGAGCCGCAAGTCCTGCTCCTAGATGAACCTGCGGCAGGCATGAACCCCAACGAAAAACAACAACTCAGTGAGTTTATCCGCGATATTCGCACCCAATTTAACTTGACGGTCCTGCTGATCGAACATCATGTGCCGCTGGTGATGGGGCTGTGCGATCGCATTGCAGTACTCAATTTTGGCAAACTGATTGCCCTCGGTCAGCCTGCTGACGTGAAAGCCAACCCTGCCGTGATCGAAGCCTACTTAGGGGGCGATGTATGAGTACAACCCAAGAGCAAATGGAACCGCCAAGGCATCCGGCAACTGACTTGCCCCTGCTAGAAGTGCGCGGTCTCAGTGTCAACTATGGCGGCATTCAAGCCCTGCAAGAAATCAACTTAGTGGTGAACCAGGGTGAAGTGGTGACCCTGATCGGCGCGAACGGAGCAGGCAAAACTACCACACTCCGCACCATCTCTCGCATCTTGAATCCACGCCACGGCCAAATTGTCTACGCTGGACGCGACATTACCCGTCGTAAAGCGCATGAAGTAGTGGCCCTAGGCATGGCCCACTCCCCGGAAGGCCGCCGAGTTTTAGCCAAGCAAACCATTCTCGACAACTTGGAGCTAGGTGCTTATGTCCGCTCCCATGCCGCTGCCGTCAAGCAAGACATCGAGCAGCAATTTCAACTGTTTCCCCGCTTGGCAGAACGGCGCTACCAACTCGCAGGCACCCTCAGTGGTGGGGAGCAACAAATGCTAGCGATCGCCCGCGCGTTGATGAGCCGCCCCAAGTTATTACTGTTAGACGAACCCAGTTTAGGCTTAGCCCCTGCGATCGTGCGGGAAATCTTCAATATCATCAAGAATCTGCGTACCACCGGAGTCACGATTCTGCTGGTGGAGCAAAACGCCCACCTGGCCCTGCAAGCTGCTGATCGCGGCTATGTCTTGGAAGCAGGCCAAATCACCCTCACTGGGCCTGCTCAAGACCTGCTGCAAGACGAGCGCGTCAAGCAAGCTTACTTAGGTTAACTCGGTTGCTTTTTCTTTACTCTCATCTCTGTCTCATGCGATCGCTAGACTTCTTTTTATTGAATCGTCCTGCTGCTTGCTGGCCTAAATTTGTCCTATCCCTAACCTCGGCAGTCCTCGCTAGTACTTTCGCTCCCGTTGCCGTTGAGGCCCGGAGTCAGCTCTATAAACCGCCAGCCTTGCAGTTCAATCGCGCGATTTCCGATCAACTCTCTAACCAGGATATTCCTACAGGGCAAGGAGGTTTTGCTAGAGATTATGTGATCACCTGTAAGGCGGGAGAGCAAATTACCATCACCGTGACTTCAACAACCTTCGACCCCATGCTGGCTGTGATTTCACCCGATGGCTCTACACTGGCTGAGAACGATGATGCTGAAGATGGCACGACCAACGCTGCTCTTGCGGTTACGATTCCCCAGAGCGATCGCTATACAATCCGAGTACAAAATTTTGGGCAAACTACAGGCGGCTCTTTCCAACTCCAGGTGACTCGCTCACCCGCTCAACAAATCCCTTGAGGAGCTTATCCGAAAATTTTTGACTTTACCTCTTGCCACAGTTAGATAGATTTGTTAATTTAATAAAGCGCCGAAAACAAAGCGCCCCTCGCCGGGATAGCTCAGTTGGTAGAGCAGAGGACTGAAAATCCTCGTGTCACGAGTTCAAGTCTCGTTCCTGGCATACCAGATGAAACTAAAAGCCCTCTGAAAGTTTACTCTTAGAGGGCTTTGTTTTAGTAATTACTGCACTAAATATCGGCCACGCCCAAAAGCGTGTCTAGCACTCCATTGAAACTCAAACCATCTTGCTCCCCAGCGTACAAATTTTTACAACGCGATCGCGGCAGATGTAGATCCAGTCGCTAGATTAGTGGGTGAGTCTCTGCCTCGAAGGTGATTGGATCTACACCACGTAGGCTCATGAATCAAAAGTTTTAGAGCTTGGAGGTGCCGTCATGGATGAGCAAGTACAACATGCGATGTTACCGCAACCCACCCATGATGAGTTAGCCCACCAGCAATTCGTTCATAGTCTAGAACAACATATTGCGACACAGATCTCACCGAATAACCGCACCATTTACGAAAAACGCGCCAAGCCTCGCTTTGAGCAAGAACACCAGCGATCGCCCGAAACGCAGCATGAAATTCGCCAGTTAATGCAGCAAGAATCCTACTATTGTCTGTGGGGAGCATTACGGCGTACCGCTCAGGAGATGCTGTGGGAATCCGTCAACCTCAGTGTTGAACGACAACTTCCAGAACTGATGGCGCGATCGCAACAACTCCAGACTCAGGCGATCGGCTCGTTAACTCTAAATCCCACGTTAGAAGTTCCGGCTTATCATACAGCGGTGGATATCCACTGTATGCCAGGAGGTTATCACAGCGAATATCGCGACGAGGATATTGCAGCAGGGGTCACCTACGATCGCGGTGTCTATCTCTATGCGATGGGTCGGCTTGGCCCGTTGAATGATGCAATAGGCCAAGCAGTCATTCAAAACTATCTCAAGCTGCAATATCCTGATTGGCAACCGGAGAAGATTTTGGACTTAGGATGTTCGGTCGGTCATAGCACCCTGCCTTATGTAGATGCCTATCCAGATGCAGAAATACATGCCATTGATGTCGCTGCTCCTACGCTGCGCTATGCTCATGCACGGGCTGAAGCATTAGGGAAGCGGGTGCATTTTTCCCAACAGAACGCTGAACATACAGATTTTCTTGATGCCTCCTTTGATCTCATCGTTTCTCATATCCTTTTGCACGAAGCTCCGCCCCACGCGATCGCCAATATCCTGCGTGAATGCGATCGCCTGCTCAAGCCAGGTGGATTAATGGTACATGCGGAAGCGCCGCTCTACCGCAACATGGACCCCTTCAGCGCCTTTATGTTTGACTGGGAAACTCAAAATAACAATGAACCTTGGTGGGGAGCGATGCGCCAGCTAGACTTAGAATCACTCACTCTACAAGCTGGCTTTGCTGCTGAAAACATCACTCAAACGGTGGCACCAATGGAATTAAAAACAGGCCAGTTAAAAGATGGAGGCTTTGGCAGTCGGGGCAACTGGTTTCTCTTAGCTGCCCATAAAGATAGCAGTCCTATCCAGAATGATTTATAAGGTTGAGGGTTGTGAGAAATGCATTTCTCACAACCCATTTCGGATTGCTCTGGATTGCTATAGATCTCTCAAGTACAACCAAGACGCAATCGCCTAGGAGCAGTGATGGCCATCGCCAAAGGCAAACGACCCCTTTACTTCGAGAATCCAGAAACCGATAAATTGCTGGCAATGGTTCTTGCCCTCGCCGAAGAGGTTTCTGTATTACGCGATCGCCTTGACACAGTAGAACGACTCGCCCAAGCGAAAGGCTTACTATCCCACGCAGAAATTGACGCTTACCAGCCAGACCCTCAAGCTGCCGCAGAACGGGAGCAACAGCGAGCGGCCTACATTGCTCGAATCTTACGTATTGTGCAAGCAGACGTAGAGGCGATCGCACCTGAAACTCCTGTAGAGCCAACAACAGCGCGATCGCCCTCCTAACATCTCCTAACATCTCTTAACAGACTGAATCAAAGCTGGGCAATTACGCCGTCGTTCTTCCTGCATGGCTACTTGTTTGGCTGTTGGATCTCCTTTTGGACTTCATCAGATAAGCCGGATTCCTGCACACAGATGGCGTAGATTTGCACCGCATCTAGTTGCGGAACTAAGGTTCTAGCTTTCTCTACCGTCATGCCAGGGGGTTTGCAGAAGTTATTCGCCACCTTGCGGTACTGCTCGGTACTGCCCAACAAGTTACTGAATTTATTTGTGTTTTGTAAAATCGGTAGCGATCGCTGCATCACCCGATTCACTAGAAAACTGACAGACTTCTGAGAACTTTGCGGCACTAGGCCACTGGTGGTAATGGCATTGGTCAGCGCATCTTGCAAGGAAGCTTTGCCATCTGGGGTAGCTAGGTAACTGGTTACCATATCCATTTGTGCCCCTGGATAAGATTGTAGAGCGGCACGCACCCCGACTAAGAAACTAGCTGAGAGAAAATCGGACACCGTACTGACATATTCATTAAACTGCACCGGAGAGTTCCGAGTCCCATTGGCGCAAATGACCGAGCCATCTTTGTCAGCGCCCGCGCTCAAATTAACGCTACCCTGCTGAGCGCAAGAGTTGAGGATTTGCTGGATCTTGGGGGAAAACATCTTATTGAGTTTCTGGGCTGCGGGAGAGTCAGCCAAAGAAGCAGGTGTGGCCGCTGTCGCAGCATCCATCAAACCGACCGACATCACCGAACTCAAAGCCGCGATCGCCACTTTTGTCCAACCAATTTTGCTCCGACGAGCCAAAGGAGCATATTTTGGAGCTAAAGCATCATCTTGAGGGCGCGGTTGAAGCTGGAAGCAAGCAGTCATAAAAACCTCAGTCAATGAGGGTGGACAATCAATCACAATCTAGCTCAAGCCAAGTTTCAATCTACTTAACACAAAGCACTTGGCGCATCTGCCGCATGTTAGTTGGCAAGTCTAGCTGGATTGCTTGCTGCACAAACAGCGTCGGAACCGGAATCGCAGGGGTGGCTTGCACCGAGTAGGCCAGAAGCGTTCCTGTGCGGTAATCTTGCAGAGTCAATTCAGCGGCAAAATCCGTAAAGCTACCTTGCTCTTGGCGAAACTGAATTTTTTGATGCACAGTCTCTACTACCCGCAGGTAAACCTCAACTTGAGCGGTAAAAAAGAGAAATGCCTTGTTCGCCACCTGATAGAGCCGTTTTCCTCCTGACCCTAGACTATCGCCTCGTTGCAGCACTTCACTGCGCACCAGATCAGGAAAGTACTGTACCCAACGGGGGTAGTCGGTTAGCTGCTGCCAAGCCAGCGATCGCGACAGGGGCAAATACATTGAAGCTGTAACCGCCCCTCCCCAAGCAGAATAGGCTCTTGTACTCAGTAGAATCTCGCCTCGTAGCAGAGCTTCGTGTTCGCTCTGACTGCGGTTGGGGATCGATGCCAGACAATCGTCATTAAATAGGTCAGCAGTCATGTAGACTCAGGAACTCCTGATAAGCCAATAGAACCCTTAGTCAGCCTGGATCAAAACCTCGCCCTTTCAGGCATTAGGAAATTTTGGCTACCGAGGTTCTACTTGATTTATTCACCACCTTACCTAGATCTCCCGGAAAAGGGGTTGATTCTAAATAAAGATTCCGCAAAATTTTGTAAGAATCTGTAAACCAATTTCTACTTAATTAAACATTTCTCAGCCGCCCCTACTGGGTTAACTCGCTTTATTTCTCATGCCACAATGAGGGCAATCGCTGACAGCGTTTTGCTGATTTGAGGATGTAAAGAGCAATGCATAACTTCTCTCGGAAATTTTCTCACCCTACTACCAAGTTTTTTTTCATCTGCTTGGGCATTACCGTGGTGATTTGGATTTTGAGAGGGTTTGGTGTTTTATCGTTTCTTTCCAGCGCCATCCTCTGGTTTCTCTTATTTCTGACTATCGGTAGTGGGATTGTCGCTGGGCTGCAACGAGCGCGATAGCTTGATTGCCTGAATCACGTTTTGTCGGTGTTGTTGCCGCATCGCTGCACCCACTGTGACATTCAACTGATTGCCAATTAGGAGCACCAAGGAGCTGAGGTAAAGCCAGAGCAACAAGACAATCACCGCACCAATGGCACCATAAGCTCGGTTAAAGTCGCCAAAATGGGAGACATAATATCGAAACAAACTTGAGAGAATCGCCCAAAATACTGCTGCCAGTACTGCTCCCGGCATAATGGGCGTGCCAATCTTCCATTGGCTAGGACCATAGCGATAAATAAAGGCAAACGCCGATGAGACAATTCCTAGAGCCAAGGGCCAACTCAATAGCCGCCAAGTTGACAGCAACCCTGATCCTAAAAAACCACTTTGGCTGGCTACATGCTTGACGATCAAGTCACTAATAAACATCAAAAACGATGCCATCAGTAACAGCAAAATCGTGCCGACTGTAAGCGCGACAGAAACCAATTTAGCTTTCCAAAACGGACGAGTTTGTTCTGGTGGAACTTGCTGGATGTGGTCAAAAGCCGTCATTGCCGCACTCAACGCGCCGGAAGACGCCCAAATTGCTGCAATGAAACTGAGGGAGAACAAACTACGATTCCGGGTTTGGCTGATGCCTCTGACAAAGTTTTGAATGAGAATCTGCACTTCCTCAGGGGCAACTTGACTGAGTTGAGACGCCAATCTTTGCAGCGTTCCTTGCAGAGATTCAAACAGCCCGATCGCCGTCAAAACAGCCAGAATTGCCGGAAACAGCCCCAACATGGCGTTGTAAGCCATTTCTGCGGAGAGCCCTGGTAGCCGCTGCTTACCAGCAGAGTCAATGACTTCTTTAATCGTTTTCCAATTTAGGTGCTGAAAAAAGCGGAAAAAACGAGCTGATAGCATGGGCTTGGGGCAACAGCACTTTGAGAATTACTTTGACAGATTCGGTGCAGAAATGCCAATAAATTAGAAACTTCAGCCTTGAGTTGACTCCTGATAGATCAAGTAGCGATCGCGTCCTGCCATTTTTGCTTGATATAGAGCTTTGTCAGCAGCGGCAATTAAGAAAGTGGGAGCAATGCCAGTTCGAGGAACTAAGCAAGCAATCCCCAAGCTTAAGGTGACATAATCCGCAATCGAGGACTGAGCATGAGGAATTCGCAAAGTCTGAATCCGGGTTTGAATTTCTGTAGCCACCAAGGTCGCACCTCGATCTTCTGTATTGGGTAGTAGAATGGCGAACTCCTCACCCCCATAGCGAGCCGCTAGGTCTGCTGGTCGCTTTGCTGTTTGACGCAGCACCGCCGCCACTTGTTGCAAACAGCGATCGCCCCTGAGATGCCCATAACAATCGTTATAGCGTTTAAAAAAATCGACATCGCCCATGATCAGCGCTAGGGGCGTGCGGTGTCGCAAGGCACGTCGCCACTCTTTATCTAAATATTCGTCAAAAGAGCGACGGTTGGCTAACTCAGTTAGCCCATCCGAATTTGCTAACCGCCGTAGTTCTTGGTTCGCCACTTCTAGTTGTTGATAAAGCTGGGCCTGTTGAATCGCAATGCCGACCTGAGTCGATAACTGTTGCAGCAGCTCAATTTCTAAGGGTTGCCACTGTCGTGGTTGGGCACATTGATAGGCACTGAGTAATCCCCAAAGTTCGTCGCCTCGAAGAATGGGCACAGTTAAAGCCGCACGAGCTTGAAGCAGAGCCAGTAAATGCAGGTAACGCGATGGCAAATTGGCTTGAGTCACGTCGGCGATCGCTTGCATCTGCCCCATCTGATAAGACTGGCGGCAACGCTTGGTAAAGTAAGCAGCCTCCATCACCTTCCCCACGATCGACATCCGATCGGTTGCTACCGACTCTACAGCAACGGTACTGTTGCCATTCGATTCAAAGCGGTAAATCAGCACCCGATCGACTTGCAAAAACTGCCTCACTTCCTCCACGGTTGTGTTCAAGATGGTGTCTAGATGCAACGACTGCCGCATGTGATTGGCGATCGCACTCATCAATTGTTCTTTGGCAATTTGACTTTGCAGCGTTTGCTCTACTTTCACCCGTTCCACAATTTCTCGCTGCAATTGCTCATTGGTCTGCTGCATTTCTTGCGTCCGAGCCTCTACCTCCTGTTGCAGCGCATCTAATGTTGGATGTAACTCCAACGGATCAAGCGATTGCAGGATGCTACTTTGAGTTACCAAACCTAGCAGCTCCCCCGCTTCTCCTACTACCACTAATCGCCGGATTTGATGCTGTTGCATCTGCTCGTGGGCGCTCCAAAGAGAAGCTTGCGGTTGGATGGCATGCAATGGCCGATTTATTACTGCCACTACGGAGGTTTGGGCCAAGTCTAAATTTTGCGCCTGTAGCCGCACTACATCCCGCTCCGTCAAGATGCCAATTGGCTTTGCGATCGCTGGATTTGTCGCCTCAGGCTGTACCAGAACCACGCAACTAATCTGGTGCTGGTGCATGAGTTGGCTAAGTTGCAGCACAGAGGTCGTGATGGGGGCAGCCACCACGGGGCTAACCATGACTTCATGAATCTGCCGCGCCTTGAGTAGCGCTGCGGGCTTGAGGGCTTCGCGGATACTTTGGCGAGTCACGACACCGATGATGCGCTCTCGCTGATCTAAAATCGGCAAATGACGAATCCGATGTCTCCATAAGCGCGATAACAGAACCAAAACATCCGTAGCGTCAGATTCCTGCAATGTGATAACGGGAGTTGTCATCACCGTAGCGATCGCCACCTCTAACCAGGAAGTTTTGGCTGCTGTCAGTCTCACCACATCTCGTTCAGTAAAAATGCCAACTAGCTGATCTGCATCTACGACTAACACATAGCTTTTATGAGCTTGGCTCATCAGCTTGACAACTTCAGTCATAGGTAGGTCAGGCGAAACACTCAAGTGATCATGAGCGATCGCTGAACTAAGCCAGAGTGCAGAAGGGAAAAACATAGAACCCAAAGAAGTTGCAAGCTGATCCAGAGAGGTAGCTTAGCTTTTATCCACCAAGTTTCAAAACCCAAGCCTTTAATACCCCTCAGCTTGATCGTACTGTGATCATCTAAAGAGCGTGAATTAATAACGATCGAAGATTAAAAATCCGCTGAACTTAACGCCTCCAGCCTCCAGCCTCCAGTTTGCCGCTTGTCTAATGTCGGTTAGAGTCTGGTGTTGCTCGTCTGGATGCGATTGCCCTAACCAGTAAAGTTGGATTTCAGCCACCTAAAGGGCAGCTCAATATAGGACAATCACTGGGTTTGAGGGAGCTGGGAGAAAAATCCACCGTAAATCTACCAAATCCTGCTTCTGGGTGAATCTACTGGAGGAAGCTGAAATAAGGTTACAAAATTTACCATTAATTCTACAAGGTGATACATAGACACCCGCTGCATCTAGGAGGAATCAAGCATGACATCATTTTTGGTAAGAGCGACGACGGCTATTCGGTTAACGGTAGACAACGCTCCAGATAGCAGCTGCGGTAGTAATGTAATCCATGCTTTTCTAGTCTCTTAGATTCTCTTACAGAAGCGATCGTCTCTCTCAAACGCTTTCCAAATCTTCTACATTCTGCATTCAGATAGCATCTGGTATCTACGCCCCAAAAATACCAGATCTAAATCCGAGGCTTCCTACCGCGATCTCAGACAGTGGGAATTGCCTTGCTGACAAGATTCAACACTCACAACTTCACAAATCTCAAGGACATCTAACATGGCTTACATTGCTGGCGACGATCAAAACAACGGTTTGAATAATTACGCAAGTGAAGATCCATTTGACATCTTGGACGGCAAAGGTGGCAATGATGATCTGGTAGCCTATGGTGACAATCTCCTTCTTGGCGGTGCAGGAAATGACTACATGGCTGCTGCAGAAGGCTTCAATATTCTCGATGGTGGCGAAGGAGATGACCAAATATATGGCTATGATGGCGGTGGTTATCTCTTTGGCGGTGCAGGAGATGATCAACTGATTGCCGATGACTTGTTTTCAAATGACGGTGTTAGCTTCGTCTTAAATGGAGGCACCGGAAATGACTACATGGGAGGGGGGAGAGGCAACAACATTTATATTGTTGATAGTTTCGATGACATTGCCGAAGAATTTGATGATGATGGAGCGGTAGGCAGTATAGATACTGTGCGATCGAGCGTTTCTTGGATACTCAGCGACGATCTAGAACATTTGACTCTCACAGGTCATAAAAATATCAACGGCACAGGCAACGCTCGCGACAACGTCATCTTTGGCAATCGTGGTAGCAATATCATCTCCGGAGAAGCCGGCAACGATGTAATTTTTGCTGAGGATGCTACTGAAGGAATTTTCACTCTTGCTCAACAAGCTCGCTTTATGGGAGCACCCGATGGTGGTATCCTAACTCGGCTCTTTGATGAATCCTTCTATTTGCAACAAAATTCCGACGTAGCCGCAGCCGTCGCTCAAGGTGCATTTCAGAACGGCTTTGACCACTTTACTCAACATGGTCTCTATGAGGGACGCAACCCCAGTGCGCTCTATGATGAAGCGCTCTATTTAGCAGAAAATCCAGATGTAGCTGCTGCTGTTGACCAAGGTGTTTTTAGCAGCGGTCTCGCTCACTTTGTGCAACACGGTCTGTATGAAGGTCGAGTCGCCAGCAGATCCTTTGACGAAGCCGTATATCTCAGTGAAAATCCAGACGTTACTGTCGCGATCGCGCAAGGTGTTTTTGGCAGCGGTTTGCAGCACTTTCTCTATCATGGTCAGTTTGAAGGCCGTAGCGATGATTTGCTATTCAACGAGAGTTACTATTTATCTACCAACTCAGATGTTGCAGCAGCAGTAGCCCAGGGAGTGTTTAGCAGCGGATTTGCTCACTTCACTGAACACGGACAACGAGAAGGTCGTAATCCCAGCACTTTCTATAGCGAAAGCTACTACTTATCTACTAACTCAGATGTTACAGCAGCAGTAACGCAAGGAACATTTACCAGTGGATTTTCTCACTATGCGCAGTTTGGCAAATCAGAAGGCAGGCTAGGAGCCCTGGGTGGTGCAGACCAACTATTCGGTGACGATGGCGATGACTTGTTACATGGTGGCAGCCACGGCAGTACTATGACTGGCGGCGCAGGTCGAGACCAGTTCTGGATTAACAACTCTGTTATCCCTGGTACTCCTCACATCATTACAGATTTTCAACTTGGTATTGACGCTGTTGTGGCATCTGTTGGCAACGGCATTCAGACCATTTCTCAAGGCACAGATGTCCTATTTCAAACTGAGTATGCCCAAGCGATCGCCATTGTAAAAAATGTAGATCCTGCTCAATTCATGGCTAATATAAACAACGTGATATTCTACGCGTAATTAGGTTATGACTCCCCGTTAACTAAGTTTCAATTAGCGATCGCTCTTTTTCTAATTAGAAAAGCGATCGCTAACAACGTCATTCAGGGTAGAGCTTTAGCTATTTCATCTATGTGCGGCTAGTGACTAGAGGACTACAGTAAAGCAGCCTCATTGGAACTGTAGATCCTGCGGCGATCGCTATGATTCACTGGCTACTTCTATACAAAATCTCTCAAAACCGTCATGTCAACACTCGAAACCAATAAACAAGTTGTATCCCAATATGTTGCAGCATTCAATCAAGGCGATCTAGAGACATTGCAAGAACTTTTTACGCCAAATGCTTTAATTCAAGGAGTTCTCGGATCGGCGAACGTGGATAAGGCGATGCTCGTTTGGCAAGAACTACATGAGGCATTTAATATTCAACTGACCGTAGAGGAAATGATCGCAGAAGGAGATACCGTTGCAGTACGGTACATAGAGCGTGGAACTTTTATCGGTTCTTTCCGAGGTCAGTCCCCCACTGGCAAATCTTACGAATTAGTAGCAATAGAGTGGTTTACTTTTCAGAACGGTAAAATCCATTATCGTTGGGGCGCTCGCGACTCTGCTTCTCAAGCCCGCCAAGTTGGCCTATCTCTTGCTTAACGTTCTAAGACTGCAAAACATATCCTGACTAGATGAGCGATTGCCCTATTTCCAAGACGCATTTCTGGCTGAGCTACGATGTGAGATAAGTTGAAAGGCAAGCGATCGCCCTTCATAAGTTTTGGTCATGTGCGATCGCTCCAGCCATTTTCCTTTCACATAAGAATAGTGGGTGTTTTTTTAGTGACAAAGATGGGTGATACTGATGCCTAGCCCTGCAACGACCAACTTGCCAATTCCTAAATCGTGGGATGAATTTGAGGACATTTGTTCTGACGTGTTAAAGCGACTTTGGAAAGACCCCTATTTAGTACGTAATGGTCGTTCAGGACAAAAATAGGACGGTGTAGATATCTATGGACAGCCTAGTCATCTAAGAGATGGTTTGCAAGCTTACGCTGGTGCACAATGTAAGCGAACGGATGCTTTAAAGATTGAAGTTATAGAAGGAGAGGTTGAAAAAGCCAAGAGATTTCAACCTTGCTTAGATGAATATCTAATTATGACAACTGCTGCAAGAGATGCAGTCTTGCAAGAACAAGTTCGCACAAGACCTTGGATCTTTCGGACTCATATAATGTTTTGGGAGGACATCAGCCTAGAACTATCAGGACATGATGACCTTCTTCAGAAACACTTTTCAGGCTGGATGAAGAGAACTACCACGAAGGAGCATATCCTCAATACAGTTTTGTCCTCTCAACCATCAGATTTTGATTATGATGATGTTGCTGGTACATTTTTTTATACTGCTGACGTTAAACTTCAGATTATTAAGAATCGAGAATTATCTGAATCAGAATATTCCTTCTATGAACCCTGGCTAGACTGTTTTGCCGACTCAGATGCAACAAGCTTGCCAGTCTCCATTTTTTATGGTGAAACGAAAATTCTAGAGGTTCTTTGTGTTTATGTGGATAGTCGGCATATTATTCCCTTACCCAAAAGTTGCACAAATCTAGTGATTGATCAGCTTGGGTATCATATAGGTTGCATCGTTAATTATCCACTTATAAAGACTAACCCTACATGGGCAAACTTCGACAATGCCCTAATGCGAGCAGAAATTACCGTTCGAGATGATTAGTTTTTCCAACAAGAGCAAAAAGTTCCCTGCTGAAAGGCTCCTGAATGTCGGGTTATGGGTAAAATGCCTACTTTGTTCAGCGCTGATTAAGCGCGATCGCGCACCTTCAATTTATAAAAACTCCCCAGATACCGAGCAGGATTGGTAATCTAGAGCTTACTGGATCATGATTATTTAAGAACCTCGCTCAGTATCGCTATGACTAGCCCCTTCCTCGCGCGTCTTCACAGTCCCGCTCGCCCTGTTCTTGTGTTTGATGGGGCAATGGGCACCTCGCTGCAAACCCAGAACCTGACTGCTGAAGACTTTGGTGGCCCGGAGTACGAAGGGTGTAACGAATATCTAATCCATACCAAGCCAGAAGCCGTCGCCAAAGTGCATCGCGACTTCCTGATTGCGGGAGCCGATGTAATTGAAACCGATACATTTGGCGCTAGCTCGTTTGTCTTGGCTGAGTACGACTTGGCTGACAAGGCTTATTACCTCAACAAAGCTGCGGCTGAGCTGGCAAAAAGTGTAGCGGCTGAGTTTTCTACGCCAGAAAAACCCCGATTCGTGGCGGGTTCAATGGGGCCAGGGACCAAACTGCCGACGCTGGGCAACATCGACTACGATACTCTAAAAGCCGCTTTTGCCGAACAAGCGGAAGGCTTGTTTGATGGTGGGGTGGATTTGTTCATTATCGAAACTTGCCAGGATGTGCTGCAAATTAAGGCAGCGCTGAATGCGGTAGAGTCGGTGTTCCAGAAGAAGGGCGATCGCCGTGCGTTGATGGTGTCGGTGACGATGGAAGTCCAGGGCACGATGTTGGTTGGTTCTGATATTAGTGCCGTATTGTCGATCTTGGAGCCGTACCCGATCGATATTCTGGGCCTCAACTGCGCCACTGGCCCCGATCGCATGGCAGAGCACATCAAATATTTGTGCGAGTATTCGCCGTTTGTGGTCTCCTGTATCCCCAACGCAGGTCTGCCAGAGAACATTGGGGGTCATGCTCACTACAAACTAACCCCAATGGAACTGCGGATGTCGCTGCTGCGGTTTATTGAAGATTGGGGCGTGCAGGTGATTGGTGGTTGTTGCGGGACTCGACCTGACCACATTCAGCAGTTGGCCGAGGTCGCTCAAACCCTCACGCCTAAAACTCGCGAGGTGCGGCCTTCTACTGAGGCGACTGGTCGGGCACCGATCCATTACGTGCCTTCAGCGTCCTCGATTTACAGCGCTCAACCCTATGAGCAAGACAATTCTTTCTTGATTGTCGGAGAACGCCTCAACGCCAGCGGTTCTAAGAAGTGCCGCGACTTGCTCAATGCCGAAGATTGGGATGGGTTGGTGTCGCTAGCCAAAGCTCAGGTGCGGGAAGGTGCTCATATCCTCGATGTCAACGTTGATTATGTGGGACGCGACGGCGTGCGGGATATGCGGGAACTGGTGTCGCGCCTGGTGACCAACGTGACTCTGCCCCTGATGCTCGACTCGACCGAGTGGGAAAAGATGGAGGCGGGGCTGAAAGTTGCGGGCGGGAAGTGCTTGCTGAACTCCACCAACTACGAAGACGGTGAAGATCGATTTTTCAAAGTGCTGGAACTGGCGAAAGAATATGGGGCTGGTGTGGTTGTCGGCACCATCGATGAAGAGGGGATGGCCCGGACAGCTGAGAGGAAATTCGCGATCGCCCAACGCGCCTACCGAGCTGCTGTGGAATACGGCATCCCCGCTCACGAAATCTTTTTTGACCCCCTCGCCTTGCCGATCTCAACTGGGATTGAGGAAGACCGCGCCAACGGTAAAGCCACGATTGAAGCGATTCGGCGGATTCGGGTTGAGTTGCCTGGTTGTCACATGATCCTCGGTGTCTCCAACGTCTCCTTTGGCCTCAATCCTGCGGCCCGCGTTGTGCTGAACTCGATGTTCTTGCATGAGGCGATGGAGGCAGGCATGGATGCGGCGATCGTGAGCCCCAACAAGATTCTGCCGTTGGCAAAGATCGAGCCAGAGCACCAAGAAGTGTGCCGAAAGCTGATTTATGACGAGCGGCAATTTGAGGGAGATGTTTGTGTTTATGACCCGCTCGGCGAACTCACCACGCTATTTGAGGGTAAGACTACCAAGCGCGATCGCTCGGAAGATGACAAACTCCCAGTCGAAGAACGCCTGAAGCGCCACATCATCGATGGTGAGCGAATCGGCTTGGAAGAACAACTCACCAAAGCTCTGGAGAAGTATCCTCCTCTAGAGATCGTCAACACCTTCTTGCTTGATGGCATGAAGGTCGTAGGTGAACTATTTGGCTCAGGGCAAATGCAACTTCCTTTCGTGTTGCAATCTGCCGAAACTATGAAAGCCGCAGTTGCCCATTTAGAACCCTTTATGGAGAAGGAAGAATCTGGGCAGGCCAAGGGAACGGTGGTGATCGCCACGGTAAAAGGAGATGTGCATGACATCGGTAAAAACCTGGTAGATATTATTCTCACCAACAACGGCTACAAAGTTGTCAACATCGGCATTAAGCAGCCTGTAGACAACATCATTGAAGCTTACGAAAAACACCAAGCAGACTGTATTGCTATGAGCGGTCTACTAGTGAAGTCTACTGCGTTCATGAAAGAGAACTTGGAGATATTTAACGAGCGAGGAATTACGGTTCCAGTGATTCTTGGTGGCGCAGCACTCACGCCTAAGTTCGTGAATGAAGATTGCCGCCGCGCCTACAAAGGCCAAGTAATCTATGGCAAAGATGCCTTCTCTGATCTGCACTTTATGGACAAACTCATGCCTGCTAAGACTGTGGGTGAATGGGACGATCGCGCGGGATTTTTAGGTGAGGGGAGAGAAGAGAAGAGAGAGGAGTTGGAACAAGAATTCAGCTCTCAAGGAGATAACGCGATCGCCAGTAATGAATCTGGATCACTC
Source organism: Trichocoleus sp. FACHB-262 (assembly GCF_014696035.1). Classification (NCBI taxonomy): domain Bacteria; kingdom Bacillati; phylum Cyanobacteriota; class Cyanophyceae; order Leptolyngbyales; family Trichocoleusaceae; genus Trichocoleus; species Trichocoleus sp. FACHB-262. Next base: position 121,739 of record NZ_JACJPK010000090.1, read on the forward strand.
CTCACCCCTGACTCCTCACCCCTCACTGAAAACACCCAGCGCTCAGAAGCGATCGCCATTGATATCCCTCGACCCACCCCTCCTTTCTGGGGCACGCAAGTTTTGCAATCTGAAGATATCCCTGTAGAGGAGTTATTTAGATATCTCGATCTGCAAGCACTGATCGCGGGACAGTGGCAGTTCCGTAAGCCCAGAGAGCAATCGCGGGAAGAGTATGATGCCTTCTTGCAAGAGAAGGTCTATCCGGTTCTGGAGCAGTGGAAACAGAAGATTGTTGAGGAGAAACTGCTGCATCCCCAAGCGATCTACGGATACTTCCCTTGTCAGGCAGAAGGAAATTCTCTGCATCTATATGATCCCTCCGTAGGGGCGAACGGCCGTTCGCCCCTACAAGAACCGATCGCGACTTTCAAATTCCCTCGTCAGCGATCGCTCCGTCGCTTCTGTATTGCTGACTTTTTTGCTCCCAAGGAGTCAGGCCAGGTCGATGTGTTCCCGATGCAAGCGGTAACAATGGGCGAGATTGCTACGGAATATGCCAAAAAGCTGTTTGAGGCCCACAACTACACCGACTACCTCTACTTCCACGGATTAGCGGTGCAGATGGCGGAAGCTCTGGCCGAGTGGCTTCATGCCCGGATTCGTCGCGAACTGGGGTTTGGCAATGAAGACCCGGAGAACATTCGGGATATCTTGGCGCAGCGTTATCGTGGCTCCCGGTACAGCTTCGGCTATCCCGCCTGCCCCAACATGCAAGACCAATACAAATTGCTGGACTTGTTAGGCAGCGATCGCATCCACTTACATATGGACGAAAGCGAACAACTCTACCCAGAGCAATCCACTACGGCAATGATTGCCTATCACCCAGAGGCAAAATACTTTAGCGCTTAAACTTAGCGTCTAGGTGGACACCAGCAAACGCGATCGCTAAGCTTTTTATCTTCTACCAGCCGCTTTAGCGATCGCGACTTATCATCCAGGAAAAAGGCACTGGGTGAAAACCATGAAACTTGAAAGCTCTGCGTTTGAAGCTGACAGTTTAATTCCATCTCAGTACACCTGCGATGGGGCCAATATTTCGCCACCTTTAAGTTGGGACGCACCCCCAGCCGAAACGGAAAGCTTGGCGCTGATTGTAGATGACCCGGATGCCCCGGTCGGCATTTTTGTACATTGGGTGGTTTACGACTTGCCGCCGGAAACGCTCCACCTACCTGAAGGCATCGCTCCCCAAGCCACGCTCCTGAAAGGCGGCACCCACGGTAAAAATGACTTTGGCAGTCTAGGGTACGGTGGCCCTTGTCCTCCCAATGGCACGCACCACTATATCTTCAAGCTCTACGCACTCGATCGCACCTTATCTTTGCAATCAGGTGCGACCAAAGCGCAATTGGAAGCAGCAATGAACGGACATATCTTAGCGGCAGCAGAATTGGTGGGTCGCTACGCCAGACGCCGCTGAAATCCTGAAGTTACTGTTTAGGACGTTCACCATTTTTACCAATCTTGGTGTCTTGCCAAGCACTGCCAATCCCCTGCAAAATGCCGCGCCCGATTAAGCCAATGCCTCGCCCCAGCACTTCAGTTAAGACATAAACGAAACCACTGCCCAAAAACGCAATCGCCGAGCGAAACCGAGGTGCGATCGCATCCCTAGTTTCTAATACCAAAGTAACGGCGAGTTGCAGACCCGCTAATTCTCTCAGTTCTTGGTTACGAGGAGAATAAATCGAGGTTTTGGCAATGCCTCGGCTATCTAAAACCAATAATTCATATTGACTTTCAAAAATCGCTTTGGGCTCACCCACATAACGTTCAAGCCGATATTTCCAAGACAAACTATTTCTAAATCGCTCAATTTCACGAGTAGAGATCAGACGGCGATCGTAAAAAGTTTGCTTAATCACTTCCACATCGGCAAAGTGATTAAGTAAAGGTTGGATAACAGCGTTGGCCACTTGCAGCAGTAAGTTTTGCAATAAACATTCTGCTCGCTCGATCGCCTCTGGGGTATGAGCAGCATAAGGTACATTGTCTACAACGAGGGGGATTTGAAATAAGAGGTAAGTAAACAGATCCCAGCTCAGGGGAGTTTTATTGAGAATTTCGCTCTCTACAGTTGGGGTATCTTGCAGCAAAACTTTCACGACTTCTAAGTTCATCGCTCCCAACTGCAACGTATAGTATTTACCAAAAAAATCTGTGGTAGTTGCGACCCACAAATCTCGAATCACAGCAGGTTGTTTTTCCAACAACTGAGCAGGTTGAACTTGCGCAAATCGCAACTCATCCAGCGTTTCTTCTAACTTACGCAAAATAATGTAGAGCAGTTCTCGCTTTTTTTCTTCGCGCAGAATATCAATTTCCAGAGGCGTGTTGGTGAGATTTTGCAGGGGAGATTGCAACTTACTCACTGTCCGGTCAAATAGGCGAGATTGTAAAGGCCGCCCTGCCAGCTCTGGCGAAGTTATAGGGACGCTAGCTACCAGTTCTGAGCCTGTAGATATGCGCAAGCTAGGCTCGGAAACTGAGATGCGGCGATCGCTCTCTTCCCATGCACTCTCTTCCCAGCCGCTTTCTTCCCATCGACTGATGTCTGAAAGGGTGGACGAGCGATCGCGCAGTGTTTCTGGATCAGGCTCAGGCGGAGCTAATAGCTGATTCACCACCCAGCGAGCTGCCCGCAGTTCTCGCCACCGTCCCGCCAACACAGCGCGATCGAGAACTGGCAACCCTGGTTGTCGTAGTTGAGCCGTAATCGCTGCCAAAGCAGCATCAATTTGCTGTAAGCCCGAGAGTCGTTGCTTTTGCCACAAGGCAAGCAATGGATGGCGCTGGGAGACGGCAAGGGGGCGATCGCTGACTGGCAAAGCTGCGCCTACCTGAGTCGATGGAGCGATCGTCGCGGGAGCGTTTGCAGACCAATAACTTTGCCCCGTAGCCACCTGCCGAATGGCTGTCAATAGCTCTGTAGCTCTGGTGCCTTTGGCGCAATATCCCTCCGCTCCTGATTGGCGGGCAGCCGCGATCGCCTCTGGAAGTGGGGATGCACTCAAGAGCAAAATCGGAATTTGGGGATATTGCCGCTTCAGTAACTGACATAGTTGTAGCCCCGCTTCCTGATCCCGGCTTGTCCAGGTTGAAACTGCCCTGCCCAAATCTAAATTCAGAATGATCAGCGTTGCGGGGGAAGCTGCCAAAATCTGTAGCACAGTGGCTTCCGTCTCGGCTTCCCCAATGACTTGCAGGTCAGGAAACTGCTCTAGCCAAGTTCGCAATCCTAGCCGGAACACCAAGTCATCATCAATTAATAGCAGCTTTACTAGCGGTTCTGTCATTGCGCTTCGAATGCCCAATGTTCCATAACTGGCAATCAAGTTTCCCTGAGCCTAGCAATGATTCAGGTTGCTAACTGCTTCAAGTTGCAGCTCAGGTCGAATCCAAGATTGACGCTAGCATACTTAAGCCTTCTGAATTCGCTTAATTACCTGGCTTTATTCACTGGGCGCTGAGTCCGTTGGCGGTTCTGGCTCTCCTGAATAAGTTGGTTCTGCTGCCCCTGAGGGATCAGAATCAGACTCAGGGTCATCGGTCGCTGGAGCTTCTGCGGGCGTTTCTGCAGGCGTTTCTGCGGGGGCGGCTTGCTGGTCTTGGGCAGCTTGTCGAGCTTCGGCTTCACGGGCCGCTAAAATAGCATCCCGCTCGGCAGACCAATTCGCGATCGCGCCTTGAGCTTCTCCATAGAGCGCTCGGCCATAACTAATTTGCGCTGCTACATTAATGGCTTGACTCAAGTTCCCTTGGCTCGCCAAACCATATGCTTCGTTTAGAACAGGGCGATCTTCTGCAATTTGAATTTGTGCCGCCCAATCATAAATCGCGTCCTGAGCCTCCTGATACAAAGCCCGACCTGAGCGAATTTGGCCTGCCACTTCAATCGCTTTGCCTAAGTTACCTTGATTCGCCAAAGTCCGCGCTTGGTCTAAGAGTGGTTGGTCTTCGACCACCTGGATCTGGCGCTTCCAAGTCGCGATCGCGGTTTGGGCGTCAATCCGGAGAGCCCGACCTTGAGCAATTTGACTAGCCGCCGCGATCGCCTGCCGTAAGCTGCTCACCGTCCCCACCTTAGCTAACTGTTGAGCCTGGGCTAGATAAGGCCGATCTTCCACCCGCTGAATTTCTTTTTGCCAGTGAGCAATCCAGGTCTGCGCTTGCAGTCGCTGAGGACGACCTGGCACAACCAGCTTCGCTTGGTCAATTGCTAAGCGCAAAGCCGGAACTTGTCCTAAGTTGGCTAAGGTATGGGCAAATTGCAAATTGATTAAGTCTTGGCGCTGCATTTCCCAACGCTCTCTCTGGGCTTGCGCCGTTTTATATAAAGGTCGCCCTGGCTCGATTTGGCGTAAGACTTCCAGTGCTGTGACCAAGCTCCAGAGCTGTTCATGTAAAGGTTTGCCTGGAACTTTGCCGAGCGCCGCTGCTTGGTAAGCCCGACTCAAGCGAATTAAGTCTTGAGCTTCAGCCAGAACCGAAACTCCAGCGGGCACTTTCTCGGCGATCGCGATCGCCGACTCCCACTGTTGTTGTTTCAGTTGAGCCGCTGCTAATTTCAGTAAATCCTTGCTCCAGGTTACTTTTTTCGTCTCTGCAATGGTTTTGGCATGAGTTTTAGGCGTGATCTTCGGCAATAAAGCGATCGCCGCCGCTAAATCCTCTGGCGTATTGGCTTGGGCCAAGTTTTCAGCCCGTTGCAATTGCTGCCACGCCAACCGCTCTACCGCAATTTGCTGCCGGAGGGCTGTCACCCGTTGCCGCCAATGCTCGTTGGTTAGCCCTGCCAACGCTTGAGATTGCTTCCAAGCTTCTTGCCATTTCTGAGCTTTGATCGCAGCTTGTGCTTGGCCGTAAATCTTTTCGCCTTGGTTCCAATCTTGCTGCCAAGCGGAGATCTCTGCTTGTGCGTCCTGATAGAGAGGACTGCTGGGTGGAATTTTTTGGGCGATCTCTACAGCAGCTTCCAACTGATTCTGCCCAATCTTTTGATTGGCGATCGCCAACAGCCCCCGCGACCACTCAGCTAAAGAACTTTGAGCGCTGCTATACAGGGGGTGCTCAGTAGACCAATGCTTCACCAACTCCACGCTGGCAATCAGTTGCTTGAGTTCACCGGACTGAGCTGCTTGTTGGGCACAGTACAGCCGCTCTGCATCAGCGGCTAAAGGTGAAATTTGCTGGCAATTGGGCGGTGGTGGCAGCATGGTCAGCCAAACCAACGCCATTGCTCCGGTACCACCACAGACCAGCACCACGCTCAGCCAAACTAATGACCAGCTCCAGCCACGCTTACGGCGCGGTTCTAGCACTGGTGAATCTGTAGGTATGGCCTCTGGCCCCTGGGGATCAGCTAGATTAGCGGCTGGCTGAACGGCCTCATCCTTGATTACCTTTCGGGTGCCATTGGGTCTATCGGCAAAAGTAGCCGACTGAGCGATCGCTTCCCGTTCAGCATTGTTTGAGACTGTGCCACCCTCTGGCTCCTCAGTCGGCTCAGCCAAAATTTCTGCCAACTCAGTTTTTGGCTGTGGGTTAGATTGTCGCCCCAGTTGCCAAGGTCGAAACTGGTTCCCAGCATGAATACGAAATCGGTAGAATTGTCTTCTCGCCATAATTGCGGCTGTTGCGATTACCTAGAGAAACCCATATGGCACCCATCGACCTCTCCCAAAATTTAAGGGAGTTGTGTCTGTCAGAGAGACTTGCAGCCCTACTCACAGGTACAGCTTAGTTAGCCCGACCGAAATTGGAGAGTTAACGTTTGCAAAGTAAGCACTAACGATTGCTAGAGGTACAATTGGTGCCTGGGGCGAGGATAGAGTGCTGGTGAGGAGCGAAGAATGACGGTCAAGACTGGCCTAATCCAATACCCTAGTTGTATAGCAGGTATCCGGATCATTGCAGTCAAAACTCTAACAAGCCATAGAAATATTACGATACACGAACTTTAGCGCTTTCCTGCCCTGAAGGTGAGCGAGCTGTAGGAAGGTCATACAACAGGCTTTATCAACTCTAACTTTAAGCACTGCAAACTCACAGTGACCACAATCGAATCATTAATTTATCTATAGCCATCCGAGTAGCTTGTGAGAGGCACACTGATTACTCAACAGTGGCTAAGACAAGCTTAGCTAGGACGATCCAGCTTCCTGCCGTGGTAGGGTCACAGTTGCGGCTGAGCGATCGCCAACTATTCTGTTGAAACCTTCGGAACTAAACGCTTGAGTGATCCCTAAATAAAACATAGCGATCGCATAGCTACTCGGAAATGAAGCCAAACCTACCAAAGTGTAGTGACTCATCCAGCAATAAAATGACTTCGATTGGACGAAGGGCTGAATTGCAGCACTTCTAAAAGATTGCTAGGCTTACGACGCTTGCGTTGCTGCCACTTCAGCGCCTCGGTAGCCAAAAAAGTCAATTCGATAATCGGTGATTTTGACTCCGACTTGCGCTTCAATCTGCCGAATAATGTCTTCCGGCAATTCGATATGAATATCTAAAATCTGGTTCGTATCAAGGCAATTTACATGGCTGTGAGAATCGCTGATATTGCCGTAGAGACGACCGTCCGATCGCTCAATACATTCAATAATGCCTTGCGCGGAGAGGGCTTCTAGATTTTGGTACACCGAGGTATGTCCGATCGCCTTACCCTGACGATTCAGGCGGTCATAAATTTCTCTGGCTGACAAGTGCTCATGAGCTTGCCACAGCAACTCCAAAATGAAGCGACGCTGACGACTCAGACGCATCCCCAAAACCTGGCAACGGTTTAAGGCATCGTCTAGGGAGCGGATGGGTTTCGAGACTGTCACTTCATTTTGCATACTTAATGCCCTTAACCTATCTGATGCTCACTCAGCTATCCCTCGTTGAGCTTACTCACGACCTCAAGTACCCAATGTGCAATCGCTGTCAAGAGGCGGAGTAATTCTATTCGAATCTAACACCCCAAATCAAAATTGGCGATCGCGATCGTCAAATCTGTGAGCCAAGTAATGGGTGAATAGCCAGTACTGAGATTGGCTTACTATTTTCCTTCTCTATTATAAGTCAAATCTCAGCTAACACAAACTCACTACAACTTTACTTTAGTCAGGGGTACTGTAGCCACAGGCCGCCGCACTCGCGTTGCTGCATACTTCACCACTGGCGCAGAAGCCGGAGGCAGTTGGACTTGGGTGATTCGATGGGCCTTTTCTAAAGATTGTAAACTTTGAAGCACAGCGTTACGAACTACGGGTTCTGATTCTTGGCTCAACAGCAACCGAAGATAGTCCACCACTGATCGCCGCTGACTGCGATCGGCAGTTGGAACAGTCACAGCTTGAGTGAGCTGATGGACGGCAATCAGGCGCTTTAAGGCATCTGCATGGGTTAAATCGCGCACGAGTTGATCAAAACGGGCGGTCGGCTGTTCATCCTGATGCTCCAAAAGATGCCCAATGAATAGGACCAGGACAGATAATGTGCCAAAACCCTGAAGGATAGCTCCTGTAGCGCTCCAAAAGCTCTCAGCCTCACTCCAAATCACCAGGGAAATATAGGTGCTGAGGGCCGCGATGGCTCCACTGGCTACTGCTAGGCCAAAGCGCTGCTTAGTTCCTTTTAGGTGGCGGCGCAAGTCTACCCAAGGAATCTGCCAGGTTCCTGCCTGCAATGAATGAGTCAGCAACAAAATCAGAACACCGATCCCCAGAGCAAACAGTAGCTTCCAGTGCCAAATTAGCAGCACTGCCATGACTGCCATGCCCCAGAACCAAGTTCTAGACCCTTGATCTCCAGAACTTAGCCAGAACAGTTGCTTCAATGCTGCAACTGGAAACTCTGGCAGAGATGCCTGCACTTCGTTGATGAGTTGCCGCCGCCGAGATGAAGCCTGTGTCACGTTCCCTACCTATCTACCCGCCATACGCAAAATTGAAGCATGAAGTTTGATCAATCCACGATTGAGGCATTCAAACTTCAAATTAAATCAAAAATTCAGATCTATTGTGATCCTAATTTTTACTACTAGGATACTCAATTTGCTACTGGAATGCCCGAGCCTTAATAGTAAGTGAAACACCTAATTTAATTTGTAGGCTGCTGAACTGCGATCGCCTCCATTACAGATGATTCCTTAGCATCTTGAGCCTCGGCCCCTTGAGTGGGTAGCGCTGGGCAATCATTAGGTGCAAGGCGCAGGTAGCGGATGCATTCTTCGGTCGTCAATTGTCGTAAGGTGCGATCGCGAGCCAACTTGAGCAGAACCTCCCAAGTCGCAGCCCAAAGACGCACTTTGCCATCGTCACCCAAAGTAGCGATGTATTGACCATCGGGGCTAAAGAAAGCTCGGCGTACCCGATGCGATTCATGGCTAGGGCTAGAAGGCCGCAATTGCGCTTGTTCGGTACCTGTTTGGGCATCCCAGAGACGAGCTGTACCATCTGCGCTAGCCGTCACCAGCGATCGCCCATCTGGACTAAACTCAGCATCCAGCACAGGCCCCCGATGACCAGCCAAGACCACCCGCAAACCCCCGGTCGTTGGGTCAAATACTCTAGCGGCACCATCCCAGCTTGCAGTTACCACAAGTTGACTGTCTGGGCTAAAAAAGGCGCTGCTCACGACATCCTGATGCGCTAGTAAGCGGACTAACTTCCCGGATGCCGCATCCCAAATCCGAGCGGTTCGATCCCAACTGGCTGTGATCACCTGCTGATTGTTGGGGCTAAAGTGCGCCTGCTCGATTGTGGCATGATGACCATGCAAACTCTGTAATAGTTGCCCTGAAGCTACATGCCAAAGCCGCACTGTCAAGTCGTCCCCTAGCCCTAGTAGTTTCTGGCCATCCGGGCTAAAACTCAGTTGGCGGACAACAACGGGCGTAGCGATCGCAGGCTTGGTCACCGATTTCGCCTTAACGTCGCGTATATTTTGCAATCGTCGCAACAATTTCGGCTTCTGCTCATTCTGTAGTTGCAAAATCTCCATCGAGCCATCAGTTTTGGCGATTGCTAGCGTTTCACCATCCGGGCTCAGAGCAACACCACTGAGATTGCCACTGGATGAGTGGCTCAACATAGCCTCAGCTGACTGTAGATCTACCTCAGATGTTTGTTGAGTGATTGACACCCCAAACCGCCCACCAGCCTTTGATTGAGAAAAGTTCTCCGTGACTGGGTTCCCAGAGAGATGCCAAGCTTGCAGATTGCCAGCGGCAGTAGCAGTCACCATGCGGCTCAGTAGATTGGAAGCGACCGATGCGGGACTGGAAGCCGTACTATCCGAGAAAGACGAGGAATTGGCTGAAAAAGCCGCTTTTGTGAAACGAGAATTTAAGCGTGAAGGCAGAGATAGCAGTACTTCTAACCCCTTTGGGGCTGCTTGAGCCGTCAAAGTGCTGTTTTTGAGCGATCGCGACCCAGTAGGTTGCAAAAATGTAGCCCATTGAATCGGCGCTTTTGCCATAACCAAGGTTGGGAGTTCACCACCGGGTTGCGTGGCCCACAAGCGCACCACGCTATCATCGCTCGCAGTCGCAATATAAGCACCATCAGGGCTAAACTGAGCCGCCTCGATCGCGCCTTGATGCCCCCGTAACGCACTCACCTCGCGTCCGGTATAGACCTCCCATAGGTGAGCAGTGTAGGCAGTGCTGCGATCGCCAACCTGATTGCGGGTAGTCGTGAGGATGTAATCTCCATCAGGACTAAAGGTAATGGGTTCTGGTCCTGCGTAGCGAATCATGGTGGGTAAATCTCTGGGAGTGCTCAATTGCGTCCACAATTGTCCAGAGCGCAGATTCCACAGTCGGACTCGCTGGCTGGGATCAGCCGTAGCAATCAACTTCTCGCCTGGACTGAAAATCACCTGAATGATGGGAGCCGACTTAGTTTGATGGGGCAATTTGGAGCGGTGATATAGCAAGCGATCGCTTTGACCTGTAGCACCCGAAGTAGGGTTAACCAAAGGCTTTCCTAGCGATGGATTTTCGTGATCTAAGCTTCGTGCAGTTTCACCTGCATGAGAAAAAAGTTGTTGAAGTTGTCCAGTTTGGGCATTCCACAGGCGAGCTTGACCATCATCACAGGCAGTGGCAATCCATTGACCACTGCGACTAAAGGTAGCTTGGTTCACCGATCCTGGATGCTGTAGCACCTTCTGAATCCGCCCAGTTGCAACTTGCCAGATTCGAGCTTTACCATCGGTACTGGCCGTCAAGAGCGATCGCCCGTTCAGACTAAACTGGATGCTGTTAATCGGGCCTTGATGGCTCACCTGGGTTTGTAGTTGCCCAGTTTTTAGTTGCCAAATTCGCACCGTGTGATCCGCGCTCGCCGCCGCAAACCATTGCCCTTGAGGGCTAAAGGCAATTTGGACTGCTTCTCCCGTAAAGCCTGCCAGTTGAAAAACCGGAGCCCCAGACTCAACAGTCCAAATCTTGACTTGTCGAGTTCCTTTGGCGATCGCTGCTAATTGTTTGCCATCTGGACTAAAAGCGAGCGCTGTAATCGCTGACGGGGGAGAAGCTGGTGCAGCTTCAGTCTGCTTAGCTCGGTTGGAGCGAGCAGGAGTCGGTGCATCCCATTGCAGCACCCGTTCGGTGGTTTGAGATTGCAAGGACCAAACGCGAATTGTTCCGTCTGCGCCTGCGGTGGCAAGTCGGTTTTGGCTGGGGCTAAAGGCAACTTGATGCACAGCACCTTGATGGCCTCTTAGTTCAACCTGCAATTGCAGTTTTTGCAAAGCCGCTCTTAAGCTTGCTTCCGCCTCATAGGTGGGTTTTCCTCCCTCCGCAGCTAAGCGGCTAATCAGCAGTGCCGTAGTCGGATCTCCGCCTGATTCTTGCAAAACAGTTTGGGCGATCGCTGCTCGCTGCCGCGATGTTGCCACCTGGATTTGGTAGTCTTTCTCCGCTTGATTACTCACAGCAGTGCGGTATTGGTTAAACGAAACCGTTAACGCTACCAACAATGCACAGGGAACGGCAATTTGCAGCACCCTGGACTCCTTGTGGGCCTTGCGGCTCTCCTCTTGGCTGACCGCTACATACTGCTGAGCCAAGGCTGAAAGCTCATCTGGATAATTCTGCAAAAAGTCTTCCGCATCAACTAAACGACCGCCTCGAAGGAGATATTCTGCTTCTAAAGGTTGTTCAGCACGTTGCCATTCTCGCGTTGCCTGTTCAATGCATCGCTGTCGCCGCAGCATTTCGCGGTTTTCGTCGAGCCAGCCCCGCAACAAAGACCAATTACGAATCAACGCCTCGTGAGCCACATCGACCGTCTCGTAATAGAGAGCGGGGAGCAAGCTACCGGGTGATGACCAAGCGTTAGCTGAGGTCAAATCCAGATCCAAAGGTAAATTCGTTCTCCCAGTTCCTAAGCCATAGGATGACTTGATAGAACTAGCCGACGTGCCTGAGTTCCAAGTCCAAACCGAACCAGACAAGTCTTGATTCGCTTGGGCAAAGTGTAGGGCAGTTGAGATAGGTGGCTGAAGCGTCGTTACGGGTGTGTCAGTTTCATCAGCGCGAGAGCTACTAGCAGGGACTTGATTCGTCACGACCAGCTTGGCTACTACCAACTTCTCTAACACCTTTTCCACTAAAGAAGCTGGAAAGCGGCGACTGACCAATTCTGCTTTCAGAATGCGGCGGCGGGTATCTTCTGTACCTTCTCCCAATTGCGTCAGAGCCAGAAAAATCCGCTGAGCCACTCGCTGCTCTTCCGGAGCCAAACTGTAGAAGATTTCTGTCGCTCGTTTTTGTAAGGTGCCCCGCACGCCTCCCAGTTCGGTGTAGGCGTTCAGGGTCAAGCGAGGTGGCTCTCCGCTCTCGCTTTCCTGCCGCCGCTCCCAAAGTTCTAGCAGCGTATATTGAAGCAGCGGCAACTCCCCCGGTGCGCCCACTACATCCAGCAACATGGTGTAAATCAAGTTAGGCTCGCAAACTAGCCCTACTCTCTGGGCTGGACGCACAATCGTAGCCTTGATTTGCTCGTAGGTCAGTGGTGTGACGGTAACTAAATTTTGCTCAATCTTTTGAGCAAGTTGGTTGTAGAGCGAGCATTTGCCAAAAAAGTCAGCCCTTAAGCCGATCACAATGCTGAGGTAATGGCCCGCTTCCTGTAATGCCCCGACTAGACAGTTAAAAAATCGGTAACGTTCTTGTTCGGATTGCTGTCCCTGACAGAGGGTAAAGACTTCCTCAAATTGGTCAATCACCAGCACCAAGCGCGATCCCGCAGTGCTCTGCCCATCTGTGGTCTTTTGACTGGCGATCGCACTTGCTTGAGCTAATTGAGCTAAACCAGAACCACCATCTTTGAGAAATGCTTCAGCACGGCGCAACTGTTCGGCCCGCTCTAGACCTGTCGCTTGCGGATCGATAAATGCGTGAGCCAGACTACGGAGCGGATGATCCCCAGGGGTAATCAGCTTAATTTGCCAGCGATCGCTACCTGAAAACTTATTACCCTTGCGGAGTTCGTGAATTAACCCTGCTCGCAGCAAAGAGGATTTACCACTACCAGATGCCCCCACTACGGCGACAAACTTGCCATGCCGTAGCTTGTCAATCAGTTGATCGGTTAAATCTTCCCGACCAAAGAAATACTCTGCATGAGATTCATCAAAAAATTCCAGTCCTCGGTAGGGGCAGATTGTCTGAGATTTGACACTCAGCACGGTTGAGGGGGGCTGGGTGCAACGAGTCAGAATAATTTCGCTACCAGAGTTTTCAAACAGGGGCTGTTGGACTTCTGTTTTTAGCGCACTACTCACCCAATGAGTTAGCGAATAATTAGTAACAACTCCGTTTTCATTGCTTTTAGGATCAAGGCCATTTAGAACAGCCTGTGTAAATACACTGTAAGCACTATCCAACGACTCATAAGCTGTTTCATATTCTCTCGAAGCTGCCATAAACAAGCGATCGGTACCCGCATGGGCTCCGGGATCAGCTTCCAGCATATTGAACAGTTCACCGCTGTGACAGCAGTCTAACCAAATGATGCGCTGGCGCACGGGGCTTTCTTGAAGTAGTCGCCGCAGCCAAAAGAGAGACAAACCGTAGAATCCTACGTCTGGTTGGGAATCACTTAGAGCTAAGTAACCTTCCTGAATCCCTGCATCTTTTTGTAGTCCATGTCCAGAAAAGTAAAACAGCGCCGTATGAGGGATATTGTTTCCTTTGGGCTTAAAGAGCCGAATCAAGGCTGCTTCTAGCTCTCGCAGGGTTACTTGAGTTTTGAGACCCACTTTAGTCTGTACCGTGCCAGCCGCATTGTCAGTCGCCACGATCTCTGGTAAACGGGTAACTCGGAATTCACCATAGGTTTGCAATTGTTGAGCGATCGCCTCAGCATCTCGGGCTGGAGCATTAAGGCTGGGCAAGGATTGATACGCATTAATTCCAACAACTAAGGCATCCCGTGACATGATCTACTATTCCTGGCAACACCTTGATACAAAGGTAAGAAACTGGCTTAACTTCCTCAACTTAATGGAAAGTTTCTTACCGAAATTGAAATATAAATTCGCAGGAAATCTGTAAATTTAATCTCGATTTTTTAACTACTAAAACAAACTAAAAGCAACTAAAAATCAGTTGAATCTTTTTGCAAGCTTGCGCATTGCTGGCTGAATAAAGAGAATGAAATGCTGTTTTTCTAACAGGGTTTACAGTTAAAAAACAACACCATCAACTAGTCAAAACTGAAGAGTGCTCTAGTTAAGATTTCCAGTTTTGCATTCATCTTAAAACTAGATTGAGACGTTTATTAAATTTCAATACTGTCAAAATATCGGAATATAGAGTTCTTGTAAAAGGGGGTGATAACCCCTAGTTCAGACTACTTGAAGTTAAAGAGGAAGCCTGACTCAAAAAAGTTGGCAGCCAAAAATGAGAGAACACAATCCTCTGAAATCGCTAATTTCTTACAGTTTGAATTGCGCCTAGAAAAGATAGGTAGTTTTGGTTATTAGAGTGAAACTACGGAGGCAAACTGGTGGCTTCGTGGAGAGAAAAACCTCACCCAAAAACGGCTCCCGTAGAAATACTGAAAATAGAAACTGTAGCGATCGCAGGCTATCAAGCTGAGACCAGAGAGGTTTTCCTGCGTAGTCTTTAGTCAAGGATCTGAATCACACAGAATGCGAATTGAAATCACAAAGCTAGAGTTAAAACCGTTATCAATTGAATAAGATGTCTGTCAGTTCTTTTACAAAAATTAAATTTTTTTCTGATATTCGTTGGTGCTATTCCGGATAACCACGCCTTTCATTACCATTCAGCGGCTAAAACTAATGTCATCTAAAGTCAGGTGACTGCCGAATGTAGAGAAAACAACCCGATAAATATTACTAGCAGTCAAAAATAGTTCAGCGTTTGCCGGAAGACTAGAGTTAGAATTCGCTAAATTACCTTCTGTTAGTTCCGCCACAGCAATCAGTTGCTCATTGTGGTCGTAGGCTGACAAGACCGTGCAGCGAGAACTCGTGACAAACCCACCTACAGAAGATACCGGATAGAGAAATTTAGCTTCTATCAGACCAGTCTTGGGTGCTCCCATTAAAACAGTGGTGCCAGAGCGGGGAGGAAAGGCGGGGTTAGAGGGCCATAGGGCGATCGCGTTGTCAAAAATCACTCCCTGATGCTGAAATTGGTGGTTGACCACTTCAAAGCAAGCTAAATTTTCCAAATCAAGCTGTACTTGCCAGGGGCGAGCCACTGCCAAACTTGATTCGGACCAAGGCTGAATCGGCAGAGACGCTGCCACGGGGGGGCGATTCAGCAACTCCGACACCAAGGGCGTCGCCTCTAGATCAGAATTAAACCGTTGGTAATTTCTACCAGAATTACTTTTTTCAGTTCGAAGACTCAATGATTCTGCCATAACACCTCTTGGCTTGCCTGATGTATCGGACGATGCGATGCATGCTACACAAGTCAAAACAAGACCTGCCTCAAGCTGCCACTCCGATTAAGAGCGAGAAGACGAAGTTCACGGGACGATAGCAGACGCACTGGTATCAAGTTCCCAAAAAATACTTATTTCGACTTCACTCGACTGGGTAAACCTTAAGATATATTTAGGAGCCCTTTGTAAGGTTTTCGGGAAATCCACCCCTAAAGCAGCTCCTAGCCTACTCAAGTTCCAGTGATATTAGGATGGCTCAGCTTACATTTACAGTTTCTGATAGCTGGACCCTAAATCGAAGTCTTGCAATGCACCCTGTTTAATTTTTGCGTTCAGACCAATCAACTTATTCAGTCTTCTGAAAACGCCACACACCCTGATCTGAAACTTAGAAGCACCCTTATTAAGAAATGTAACGCAACCTTCTCAGAAAAGCGAGAAATTCCAGGAGTAAAGGATGTTTACGTCTTTTAGTTTCTCTCATCTTTAACCAATCTGCTGTTTCCCGAAGTACGTTTCTGCTATTTCGCTGGTTCGTAGCAGTCTGAGTCGAGATTTGCTCAAATATAAACAAACTTTGTCGACACTTGACAAAATCTTCATATTTACATCATCTCTAAGACGAGGTTAATTGAGTTATGTTTCTACCCCCTGGCTTTCGCCAACAATCCATTCCGACCAAGCTAGGCCGTATGGTTTACTACACTGCGGCAGCAAAACCTTGGGTTACTGCCGAGGCAGAACTATCTAGCGATCGCGAAACATTAGTATTCCTGCATGGTTTCGGCGGTGGTTCTTCCGCCTATGAGTGGTCCAAAGTCTATCCAGCCTTTGCCAGCGACTACCAAATTTTGGCTCCAGACCTGATTGGCTGGGGTCGTTCAGAGCATCCAGCCCGCAACTACCGAATTGAGGACTATCTCAACAGCATCACTGAGTTTTTGGAGCAAACTTGTTCTGGCCCCACGACTGTCATTGCTTCGTCACTCACGGCAGCTTTTACGATTCGGGTGGCGATCGCTCGCCCAGAACTATTCAAGTCGCTGATTCTAACAACCCCTGCTGGACTTTCCGATTTTGGCGAAGACTATACCCGCAGCTTTTTTGCCCAACTGGTCAGCACTCCCATCATCGATCGCTTAATTTACAACGCTGGAGTTGCTACTAGTGGGGGGATTCGCAGCTTTCTGGAGCAACGCCAATTTGCTCGCCCAGAGCGAGTTTATCCAGAAATTGTCGCAGCCTACTTAGAATCCGCAAGCCAAGCGAACGCGGAATATGCAGCACTGGCTTTCGTGCGCGGCGACTTATGTTTCGATCTATCCCAATACATCACCCAACTGACTGTGCCCACCGCAATTGTTTGGGGTCGCCAGTCACAATTTACCGCACCAGAAATTGGTCGGCGCTTAGCAGACTTGAATCCTCAAGCCATTCGGGTGTTCCAGCAGCTAGATGAGGTGGGCTTGACACCACATCTAGAGCTACCCGCCGTTACGGTGGGATTAATTCGGCAATTTCTTCAGAATCCTGACCTTAAATAGCTACTTGTCATTCAGTCTGATGTCAACCACACTGGCATTGAAGTCGTACAAAGTACCTTGTAGCTGCACAACACTGCCAATCTTGATCTTGCTATTGCCTAAAACAGGACCATCCTTGTTAACTTGGGCTCTACCACCAACCGTAATCAGCAAATCGGTGCTGTAAGACAGCTCTGAGCGAGGGTCCGGGATCACTTTAACAGAGCCGTCTGGTTGGGTAATCAGAACATTGCGAGGTAGCACTTGAACCGACTTGAGATCCACCTCACCGTATGGCTGATTGCGGATCACAAGGCTGGTCTTCTTGGCACCTTGAAAGTCTTGGATAAATCTTTGGGGGTTGCTGACACTCAAGCCCTTGGCAATTAAGTCAACCTCGATTGGTTTGGTTGCGTTGTTGATCTGAGCTACCGTTCCTGTTCCAGGTACCAAAAAGACGCCAATGATCACCAGCAAGATCACGAGGGCGGCTCCCACGTCGAGAATGCTAACTTTGCCGAATAGACGACCTTGAGAGTCCAAAATAGCCATACAAGCTTACCTTGCTGATATCTTAAGAAACGAATAAAAGAAATGACTGGGAATTGACTCTGACAATCCCTCAGAAAGCTGCCGCAACTCTGGTCAGATTACCATAACTTGCACGCCAAAGATTTAGGCAGATGGCGGTGTTAAATGCACTGAGCAAAGCGCAATTTTTAGGGAGCAACGGGCAACTGTTTCAACCGTTCCCTGTAACTCTCGCAATGAAATTTGTTGCTTTCGATGTGGCAACTTTGAGTCTTGGCTGTACGTCTAGAATCATCTATGAGGACAGATGAGGTTCTAGCACTTACAAACCTCTCAGACTAGGTCCGCCACTTCTAGTTCCCTTAAAGTTCAGCTTTTTTGCGTTCTCCTCGCACATCAGTGATCATGCTTAACCGCTTTTCTACTTTGTCTCGCCGTTCTGTCCGCCGTTGGCTCTATCCTTTTATTTCCTTGGCGATCGCCATTGGACTGGTAGTAGGTTCTCCCAGCCCCAGCCCAGCCTTACCTTGGGCTGACTTGATCTTCCGGGGAGTACAAATTATTCAACTCTCGAAAGTATCTGATCGCGAAGAAGTAGCGATCGGTCGTCAAATCAATCAGCAACTTATAAACAGTGAATTTCGGCTATACCGTAACCGCTCCATCAATGAGTATGTTGACCAAATTGGTCAGCAACTGGCGGCTAAAAGCGATCGCCCCCGTATCCCCTACACATTTCAAGTGGTAGAAGATAACCGCGTCAACGCCTTTGCCACAGCAGGTGGTTACGTCTATGTCACCACAGGTTTGATGAAAATTGCCGATAATGAAGCTCAACTGGCGAGCGTCTTAGGCCATGAAACGGGTCATGTGGAAGGCCGTCATCTCTTACAGCAAATGCGCCAAACGGCGATCGCCCGTGGTGTGGCTACAGCAGCAGGGCTCGATCGCAGTACCTTAGCGGGGATCGGTGTAGAACTGGCCCTCAGACGCCCCAATAGTCGCCAGGATGAGTTTGAAGCTGACGAAAGAGGCCTACGAATTTTAAGCAAAGCAGGTTATGCCCCATCAGCAATGGTTGCCTTTATGGAGAAGCTGCTTAAAGGCGGCTCACTTCCTACATTCCTGAGCACTCACCCTAACACCAAAGACCGCATTGAGGCGCTCAAGCGCAGTATCAACTCCACCAGTACTAGCAGCAGCAATACTAACCCTGGAAATGGCTTAGATAGTGCAGCATACAAAGCCAAGATTCAGCCTTTGCTAAGTCGTTCTTGAATTTGTCTCCCCTTCCCTCCTAGGGAAGGGGCTAGGGTCACGTCTCAACGCAATTCCTAAGAGCGAAGCATTTGGTGGCGAGCAATAATTTGGGAAGGCTCCACTTGAGCGATCGCTTCATCTAAAGGCAAGGTTCGGACTTCTTGGTGCCAAACATTGACCTGATAAACCCGACGATTGGTAATATCTACTCCGGTAAGCCAGCCGCTCTTTTGGTGATAGGCTCCCGTATCAATATCCAGCCATCCTTTTCCCTGAGCCACTTCCCCAGGTGATACTCCTGGCAACGTGAAAGTGATTGTATGCCCCGTCACAATCAATTTGTTTGGGAAATAAGGCTTGGCAATGCTGTGAAATTCTTCTCGAATCCAACAAAATTCATGAGAGCTTTGGTCTTCAATGGACATCTCTGGATGCACGCCTGCATGCACCAACCAAACATCTCCCAAGTCCATATACATCGGTAGCGTCTTGATCCATTCCAAGTGCTCGGCCAACAAGTCCATATTCTTATAGCTGGCTACCGTCGCTTGGCCACCGCTATATAGCCAAGCTTGCAAGCCTGGGCCAAAAGCTCGGCCCTTCGGAAAAGCATCAATCATCAGTTGCTCATGATTTCCGAGCAAGCAGTGGAAGTTACTTTTCTGAACAAAGTCAACTACTTGGGCGCTGCGAGGGCCTCGGTCAATCAGGTCGCCCAGGAAATAAACTTGGTCGTCCCCATCAGGAGCGATCGCCTCCAGCAAAATCATCAAGCCATCATAATGACCATGCACATCCCCGATGAAAATGCGACGGCGGGTAGATTCGCTCATCCGGTCCTCTCATGCAAAAACTTGAGCAAGGCTTCAGAGCTAGCCTAAATAGCTGCAATTTGCAATAAATTGAGATTGCAAAAGAGGAGCTATGGGAAGCACTGAACTCTTCTTATAGTATGCCCTGACTCACCTTGGCGATCGCACCGTAATTGTATCCAATGGTACCTCTCCTAAAGCCAGCGTTACTGGGTTAAGGCTCTGAGAAAACGCTGAAGTTCTGTCATAAAGCCTGTTTTAGGAGCTGGGGTAGGATCTTCAGGATTTCCAGTAGATTGGGCTAAAATTCGGTCGATTTCGTCGCCAGCGGGCTTGGTGGCAACTTCGGCAATTAGTTTATAGTCGTCCTCTAATTCTAGCCAAACCTGCCAAGGGCCGGGATAGCAACGCAGCAAGGCTCCATTTTCCAAAGGGCGAAGATAATAACAAACCTCGAAGGTGCTAAGAAACCGAGTGCGTAGCTGCCGCCCAGCATAGCCTAAGCCAACGGTGGCAATGTCTTCCAGAACCGGATTTAAGAGAACAAAGGGGCGTTCTCTGGCTTCATCAGCCATTTTTTGCACCTCAGCCACTTCTACAGAAGTTGGGGCGACCATGAGAAAGGCTTGGTCTTCTGGTAGCATCTTGCCCTTCAGTTCACCAATCCCTCGAATCTCAAAAGGCTTTTCCCCCCAGTCCCGCCGTGCCAGAGCCGCCGCACCAGCATCGGGGAAAAAAACTTTGAAGTTGGCTCCCAAATCTTCAAAAATACTCAAAAACTGCTCGGCGATCGGCATAGGTTTGAGTTCAGGGAAATTGAGTTCTACCTGTATCCGGCAAACACCAGCGTCTAGCGCTGCCTGGGTTGCAGTTTTGGCTTGCTCGATCGCGTCTTCAAGGTTTTTGGGAAGTTCAGCCATTGTTCAGTCAGATGCTTGAGGGCTTATGGGTGCCGAGGAAGATCACTAGCTTGCTAGGAGCGGCTCCCTACTAATTGTACGGGCATGAGTCGCTCTAGAACCTGCTGGAATACGGTGGCTGTCCAATCAATATCTGCGACTGTAGTATCTCGGCCTAAGGTGAAGCGAATACCACCTTTCGCCAAGCGATCGCTATATCCCATTGCCAACAAAATCGGACTGGGAGTTGTTTTGCCACTATGACAGGCAGAACCCGCACTAATCGCAATCCCCGCCAGATTCATTTGGCGCACCAAGGTTTTGCCATTTAAGGTTTCGCCATCGGTAGCCTGGAGACAAACGCTGACATGGTGCGGTAAGCGGTTCCAGCGATCGCCCGTGACAGTTACGCCTGGAATCGCTAGTAATTGATCAAACAAGCGATCGCGCAGCCGCATCAAGCGGGGGGTTTCGGTCGCTAGTTCCGCGATCGCCAGTTCTGCCGCTATGCCAAACCCTGCAATCGCAGGTACGGCCTGAGTCCCAGAACGCAGCTTAAACTCTTGCCCACCACCACCGATCAGCGGCACCAACTCCACTCCAGGTCGCACATACAAAGCCCCAGATCCTTGCGGTCCATACAGCTTGTGGCTGGACAACGAGAGCAAATCTACCGGAAGCTGCTGCACATCTAGCTGCAAACGGCCTGCGACCTGCACGGCATCAGTATGAAACAATGCACCATGATTATGAGCAATTTCACTGAGCACCTGGATGGGCTGCAAGGTACCAATTTCGCTCTGCCCGTGGATCACTGAAACTAAAACCGTATTACTTTGCAAGGCATGGCGTAAATCCTGAGGATTCACCCGCCCCTGAGCATCCACAGGTAAGCGAGTTACTTCCCATCCCCACTGCTCCAGCAAACGCACAGGCTCGGCGATCGCCGAGTGCTCCACGCTAGAAATAATCACATGTTGGGGCGTGGTGTACTGCCGCGCCACTCCCAGAATCGCCAAATTATCAGATTCGGTGCCGCCCGACGTAAACACGATCGCTTCAGGCGGAGCGTTGAGCAAGCTAGCCACCTGAAGGCGAGCCCGTTCTACCAACGTTGCGGCCCGACTGCCCCACTCATGCAAGCTGGAAGGATTGCCCCACTGCGCCGTCAAAGCCTGCTGCATGGCAGCGATCGCTTCCGCACGAGGGGGAGTTGTCGCACTGTAATCCAGATAGATTTGCATGAGTAGTCGCGTTCTAAAGCTTTAAATTAAGGCATTGTTTTCTTCCAGCATACCTTTCAATCCCAAGCGTACCGATTCAGTCAAGATGTCCCGCCTTTGGTTTAGGATTGGGAGCCCTTTGAAGCAATTAATTGTATCCCTAACGACAGAAAGAATTAAAGTTAGCTGACCCTTGGGGTAGAACGAACCAGCGTATCTAATTCGCTTCTAGGCTGAGGAACTTCCAACTATTGCTGCATAGGATGATCGCAAGTCTCAGTATGAAACGGAGCTTATTAAGCAAATGGCACCAGAACAACAGCAAGAGCAAAACCTACCTCAAGAAGCTCAGCAACTCCCCGAATCAGCCCAAAAGATCTTCCAAGCTGCAATGCGAAGTGCTCAGTCTGATGGTCTGTCTCAAGAGGGAGCGATGAATGTCGCTTGGACCACAGTCAAGCATGATTACATTCAAGGCAGCGACGGTAAGTGGCAGCGCAAGCCCGAGGACGAACACAGATACAAGTCAACGGTCGTCAGCGGTAACTAAAAAGTGTGGCAATTGCGGCTCTGGAGTGACTACAAAAAGCGTAGTTAAACTCATTCCAGCATCCCAGCTTACCTTAACCCCTCACAAAAAGTGTTGGGGTTATTTTTGATTCTTGTCTGAGACTAAGACGATTGATTTCGAGACATTACCACTCAAGTTGCAGGTGGAGCCGAGATAATGGAAACCGACGCGATCCTAGAAATCCGTGTACAGAATTTGCTCCTGAAACTGGAAGACATGGAGCGGAGACAAGACTCTACCGTTAAAGCAATTTTTCAGCTTTATGAAGCAGTGCGCTGGCTGAACGCGGGCAATCACGAACGAGTCACTAGTGAGCTGGAAGAGGCCATTATGACGTTACAGGAAGCCGCGAAGAAACCTCATTAGCGGCTAATGGTAATGATGCTATGGGCTAGGGCAACCTCTAGACATGCATCCCTCATTGCCGTCAGGAGCGTTATCTTGCTTTTTCCGGTTTCCCTGCGATCGCGTTTTTGCCTCAGTCTACTGCTGATTTTGAGCCTAACTGCTTGCCAACAAGTGCAGTCTCAGCCACAGCAATCTGCACCTGCACCACTGCCCCAAGATCCGTTAGTTCAGGCTTACTTCAATCACGAACCTGCTGCCAAATACACTGAGCCTTACCGCCAACAAACTCGCCCTGGCGATAATCTAGAGCAGCAAATTATTGACGCGATCGCCTCAGCGCAATCTACCGTAGATGTTGCCGTTCAAGAGCTGCGGTTGCCCAAGATTGTCCAAGCCTTGATCGATCGCCAAAAAGCAGGCGTAAAGGTACGGCTGATTCTAGAAAACACCTATAGCCAACCTTGGAGCGCGATCACCGAAGCTGAATTGGCTAAGCTACCCGAACGAGAGCGCAGCCGCTATGAGGAATACCAAAAACTCGCAGACCTCGACCAGGACGGCAAACTCACCCCAGAAGAAATTAATCAAGGCGACACTTTAGTCATGCTGCGGCAAGCGCAGGTGCCTTGGATTGATGATACCGCCAACGGCTCTGCTGGCAGTGACTTAATGCACCATAAGTTTGTCGTAGTGGATGGACAACGCCTAATCATCACTTCGGCCAATTTCACTACTAGTGGCCGCTTATCTTTAGCGGAATCGCTGTAATGCTTGCTGGGTAAGGGTTTCACTTTGTTAATGTTTCCACAAAGTAGCTTGGTTGGGTCAGGAAGTGAGGGGCTTGCGTAATCAGCAGATTAAGCGACACTGACTTCACTTGGGCAAATTGAATTAAAGAGCAGTGAGTATTTAAGTAACTAAAACATTACAAAAACAAAGCCCCGATCCCTAGATCGAGGCTTGTCTTTGAATATTAAATGCCAGCCAACGGTTTTAATATGCGCTTCGGGTACTAAATGCTAGCTGACGGCTTTTATACTTCTTATCTTCCGCGAAGACAACATTTCTGTCTATGGGGGGATTTACCCGCTTATTTCCCGCCTCAGCAACTCATTACCTATCGGACTGCCCTAGAACCTGAACGATGACTTCTATCAATGCATCCGGTAGGAGCGGCTTCGTGAGGTATTGCTGAAAGCCCAGTTCTAGCGCTCGCTCCCGCGCTTCTTTGCTTGCATAACCTGTCAAAGCAATAGCTGGCACCTGCCATCCTAGCTCTGCCTCCAATGTGCGTAATTCTCGAATGAGTGAGAAGCCATCCTCAAAAGGGAGGCCAATGTCACTGATTAGCAGGGTAGGGTGCAACTCCTTAAATAGCTCGATGGCCTCTGAAACTGACGGTGCCGCAGCGACCTTTGCTCCACATTCTTCTAGCGTGAAAGCCAGCAAGAAAAGAGTATCAATATCATCATCAACCACAAGTATTCGCTGCCCCGGCGGTAAAGCCAGCGGACTCATACTTTCCCCCTATAGACAGGTGCCTTACGTTTGCTTCAATGTATTTAAGCATTGATACTCAGCCTTTCAGCAGATTTCTAGTAGTGGATAGAAGCATAAACTTTAAGAAATTATAAAAGTACTACGCTAATTTCCTATACAGAATCGCAGCCTCAAGTTTTACAGGGCACAGTAGTCACCTCTAGAGCAGCACTTCTAGGGGTGCTTTTTCTATGTACTTTAGGTCTGTTTGCATCCAGTCACAGTACTTCCAGAAACACCGTCTGTGGTTGGCCTTTATATGTATCTAAAGTTACTTTAATAGATAGATTACTAATGCGGAGCCCTTGTGGAAGAAAAGTTCTCACCCACCCAAAAACAAGAACAGCTCTTCCGCACTGAACTCATTAAGTGGGGAATCGAGTTTGAAAAAGCAATCAAGGTTGCTAGAATTTTGGCCTTAAATATTCCCAACGAAAAGCTAAGCAGTAGTGACACAGCCCTGGTTGAAGAGGTTTGCCAGGAGTGGTTTGAGAAACGGAAGCACTGGGAGCAGTTTAAGCGGGTTATGGCTCAGCATGGTGCGAACCTGAACGAGGTGACTTTGGAAGATTACCAAAGGGCAAACCGACGAAAGGAGAATGAATCCTCAACTCGGACCACAAACCAGTGAAGTGATCAGTGCTTTGGCTGACCTAAAATGCTTCAGCTTGAATCCGCTTAGGTAGCCTAAATCACAGATTAAGTTAGGACAGCATTTCACGCTGTGAGCAGTGCATTGCGTTTGTGGCGATCTCACGACCAAAGCTTAAGCTGTGATCGCCTTCTCTAAGGGAGTTAGTGCAGCCGTAGGCAAATTTCTTAGTCCTACCCACACTTTGTACTCATTTCTCATGGCAGTAATGCAAACTTGAGCACCGTGTTCCGACAAACTGAGGGCTAAGCAAAAAGCTTTCTGTCTATCTTCAGCCTGGTGTGTCGTGCAGAGGCGGTACAGCTCGGCACCGGAGTACATACCCTCACAAATCTCGTTGCGATGCCAAAACTTAAACGGATGTACTAGCTCATGGGACAAAACTAAAGGCAACATGGCGGATCAATAGAACTGTAGACCATCATCTTTTGTGATAAGTCAAGAATGATAGGTATACGTCTGTACGGAGGGAGAGTGGCTACAAAAGCTCTATGCCCCTAGTCTGAGCAGCTTCTCTCGCCTCTAGGAATAGCTTCAGCTTCTCGTAGTGTGTCAAGTAGTTGTGACACCATTGCCCCAACCCGCCCCAATGGAATAACTCACCCACTCGGTTGAGGGAACAAAGCATCAATATTGTGTTCTAAACATACAATAGGTATAAATACTTGCGTTAAACCGATGACCGACAATTTCAGACTGCTGTAGAGGGCGTGTTCTGAAGTGAAGGATCGTCAAAGCAATGTAATTAGGAGAGCGCTGGTCAGGTTCACCCCAATGAACTGAAGGCCAGCGTTTCTCTTTAGTACTAACCATTGTAGTCTCAGCCAGCTTCAGCACAAGGTAGAGACTACTTACATGGCTTGCTATTTTCAAGCCTAAAAGAGCTTCAGTTCATCAGCACTTAGAAGATTCAACAATTGAATTGGTTAAGGTACTCCGCGCGACCCAAGTTTAGTTGTTCTTGCTATTTATAGGAGTCAAGCTCATCCAGTGCTCTTTGGCGAGCGAGCAAAGGATTTACATTTGGACGAACAACTTGAAAATAAGCTTCGGTCACTTCTACAAATCCCGTTCTAACATTTCCCAATCTATATTCCTTAATGAGTGAGTGCATCTTGTACTGTAGGTCTCTGTAAAAATCTTCTACTTCCTTAGGAGAGCGCTCTTTGAAGGCTGAAATAACCTCTTTGACAAGATCAGGATCAGTAATCCACTCACCAGAGCCTTTTTGATAAGACTGAAGTAACTGCTTCTTCTTTTTCTCGCTAGAGCGAGCACTATGACCTATATACCAGAAGTTCCAAGAGAGTCCAGCCGTAAGCACCAAAACGCCAAATCTATTGAAGTCAAATGGGTAAACAGCCAGTAGCGTAGCTGTTGTCAAAATAACTGAACAGATAGTAGTAAGCAGGGCATACCATCTGTCAGCAAACCATTTCAGATTCATGGACTTATTGAGTAAGAGTAGAGCACTAATCAAAAGCGTTCACTCAAGCCCCACTAAGCCTCACAGCAACTATTTATTGCAAATCAACTCTTCATAGCCTGTTTATGGCTACTTCACTGTTGAGTGGTTATAACTCGGTGTGTAAGAGAATTTTCAGCGAGGTTCGCTCGCTAATACTAAATGATCAAAACGGTCCGTCTGTCAGTTGCCGTCCTAGGCGCTGCCCTTGTCATGGCTTTACTTGGATTCGCTACTTTTCAACCCCAGTCCCTAGCTCAAAGTAACTGCGATCCTGCTTATCCAGACGTATGCATCCCACCACCGTCACCAGACCTAGATTGTAAAGACGTTTCCTACCGCAACTTCAAAGTTTTGCAACCTGACCCGCACAAATTTGATAGGGATAAGGATGGGATCGGCTGTGAGGAGTAAGCAATTTCCAGTTAAATATTTCACGCTCAGACTTTTATACTCTGGGTGATATTGAAGTCTGTTGCAATATCCAATAAAACCAATGCCTATTCCTCCGGCTCAAATAGCTGCACTATTAGCAGTTGTCATATTTGTAGTAGTAACACGCCTATCCAAAAACCCTTTCTTGCAAATTTTAGGATGGCTGGTTTTTGGAGCGTATATGTTCTGGGTGATTAGCCGAATAGTTTACATATTTTGGAATTTCTTGCCTGGAAGCAAATGAAACTTAAAAGTCCTACGTTGAGTTCTTAGTTTCAAACTTCAACATGGGGCAACAATTACTTACTCCATTAAGTTAAGGTACTGGGCTGGTACAGTATTCGGTTCCACCTGGGCTATATAGTGTTTTCGTTCCAAAAATGTTGCTTATTAGAGCCACAATTTGGCTCAGTATCGCCGCTTGAGAAACTTCGGGCCGATTTCACCTCTTGAAGTTGGCTACATCAGCTTTAGCTCACTATTAGCAGCTAGATTCGGCCAATGAATCGAATTGGATCAGGGAAAGTCATTAGTACGATTCTCAAGCATGAGGCGAAAGCGACCAGCTACAAGATCGCGCTGCTGAGAGCGATCAATGATGTCGTGCTGTCCTTTCCAGACTTGAGGAACTACAACCAAGATGTTGCAGTTCCGCTCAAGGTTTTATCAGAGCATTGGGTTGCCTATTACTGGCCGTTCGTTGAGCCGAACAAGCCAATCTTTCAGGGGCAACGGGCAGAGCTGAATGGTAAACCAAAAAACGATATGGCGTTTCGACCAACCCTAGCTGCGCTTCGCTTACGGTGGGAACAAGAATTAGAAACCGCTTCCCGCCCTTCAGATGGCTTCTTCGTCATCAATGAGATGCGAGTTGCCCGTAAGCGGGCTTTGTACTCTCAAGATTTCTTAAAAGCTTACCAAAAGGCTATTAGAGAAATTAGCAAAACCCTGGAAATGCCAATCCGTTACGCTGGCCCTGGTCATTGGACAGTATTCTCACAGCCTGTTAGGTACGAGGAACTTGATGGGCTAGCTGTTCCGGTACCTGGAACGCAGAGTAGCGACAAGTGCCTAGTCATCCAGGCTGAGCTATGGCAGTCGTTTCAGACTTTATCGTTATGGGTTGAGGCACTCTGCATTCATGAGTGGTGCCTATTTTCAGAGGGTGTGGAGCAGGGGAGCACTCAACAAGTTGATCGCGGTGACATTTACCGTCTGCTAACTGATCGCCCTGACAACCGCCGACCTCTGACTTGGGAACGCAACAATATTGATTTGCTGCTAGTGGAGGGGTACGAGTTTGTTTGCCCTTGGACAGAGCGGCGAATCCGAAGTGGTGTGAGCTACGACCTAGACCATTTGGTGCCCGTATCAATCTACCCAATCAACGAACTCTGGAATTTAGTGCCTGCTGATCCCGACTTTAACTCGCGGGTCAAACGTCATTACTTGCCGTCCTCTGAGAAGTTGCAACAAGCAAGGCAGCATTTAGAGTTGGCATACCAGCAATACGGTGTTTCAAAGGCTTTAGCAAAAGCCCTGCGGGAAGATGTAGCAATCCGGTTTCTAACTGTGGGCCATAACGTAACGAATTTTCCAACGCTAGTGACTGGAGCAGTGGTCAGACTAATTGATCAAGTAGCCGAGTCACGTAATATAGCCCGCTTTTGAGAGAAGCCAAGCCTACAGTGAGCTGTCTTAACTCAGTGGTTCACATTTCAAAACCTTCCTTAAACGGCAGAGAGCGCCTCTTCTAAGGGAGCCAGTGTAGTGCTAGGCAAGGTTCTTAAGCTGACCCACACCTTGTACTCAGTTCTTCTACAAGTGACGCAAACTTGAGCACCATGCTCCGCCAAGGAAACCGCCAAGGAAAAAGCTTTTTGCCTACCTTCAGCCTTGTATGCCATGCAAAGGCGGTACATTTCCCTGTCGGAACACATTCCCTCATGGATTTCGTTTTGATACCAAAACTTGAACGACTGAACAAGGTCGTGAGATAGCACTAGGGGGTACATGTGAAACCTCTGATGTCACAGTCTCATTCTTTATTAATTCTTAAGGACACTGTGTATAAAACATTACACTTGATTGAAAGTTTACTTTCTGGAGTAAAAAACATCAAGCCAACACAGAAAGATATAAAACACTCAGCTCAGGAACCCCTTGGTCTCGTCTGGCAGCGCTGCTCGAAAAATGCTGTACGGATTTACCCCTTGAAGAAGGAGGGCATATGCGGGTCAAGTACCTAGCTATATAGTAAGGAAGTTTTTAGTCTTGACACCTAGCGTGCCATCAAGAAAAACGAATAAGGCTCTAGCCTAGCGTGAAACTTTTATCAGTCCTGAACAAACACTCACTAAGACATATAGATCAACTGGCTTCACTAGGAAGTTATGGAAACCCGCCGTGAGTGCCTTCTGCTTAGTTCTAGAATCTCCAAATGCTGTTAGGGCCAATGCTGGTACCTGCCCTCCTTGATCTGGAGTTAAGTTTCGGATACACCGGATAAGATCATGACCATCCATTCCAGGCATAGCAATATCACTAACCACTAGATCGGGCTTCCTTTCAATGAAAAGCCTCAAAGCTTCATCAGACGAGGTTGTAGCTATCACCTCAGCCCCATAGGAACTCAGGATAATATCTACGAGTTCTACAAGTGGCTTCTCGTCATCTACTACCAAAATCTTGCAGTTCTGAAACTTAAGTCTGTCAGAAGACAAATCATTCCCCCCCCCAATCTCAAGCGCTCTCACTCCAATGATGGCTTAATAGCAATTAGAGCTCAGCCTGCCTTTTAGAAGAAAACGATGATAGGTATACGTCTGTATGCAGGGAGAGTGGCTACAAAAGCTCTATGCCCCTAGTCTGAGCAGCTTCTCTCGCCTCTAGAAATAGCTTCAGCTTCTCGCAGTGTGTCAGGCAGTTATGACACAATTGCCCCCAACCCGCCCCAATGGAATAACTCACCTACTTGGTTGAGGGAACAAAGTATCAATATTGTGTTCTAAACATACAATAGGTATTTATACTTGCATTAAACCGATGACCGACCATTCCAGACTGCTGTAGAGGGCGTGTTCTGAAGTGAAGGATCGTCAAACCGATGCAAGTAGGGGAAGCGCTGGTCAGGTTCACTACAATGAACTAAAGGGCAGCGTTTCTCTTTGATACTAACTATTGTAGTCTCAGTCAGACTCAGCACAAGGTAGAGACTACCTACATGGCTTGTCAGTTTCAAGCCAAAAAGAGCTTCAGGTTTGTCAGCACTTAGAAGATTTCAACAATTGAGTCAGCCAAGGCGACTCGCCCTACCCCACTCAGGTCGATAGCGCCGCTTGAAAAATGCCGTGCAGATTGAACCCTTTGAAGGGCGAGGGGCGAAACGAAGCGAGTGGAGGGGAAGCAACAGCCCTTGCCCCTCACCCTAGCTACATCGTAATCGCACGGCATTTTTCATCCGTCAACCCCTATCGAACCGGGTTGACTGACCGCTACCGTGAAGGGACTCAAGGCTCACTTGCTCATGGATGAGGGGATTGCCTAGATATTACGACACCTCTCACATCATCTGGTGCAACGATGCTGCACCCAGCTCGAAGCTAGAGAAGGCAGTCAAGGATGGGATCATGGAGGATGAGCCAACTCTGCTTTACCGTTGTGAACCGCGAGTGCAACCGTCGCCTAAAGGTTACTACTGGCACTTAATGACAAAACACCTATCCAACCGGATTTAAGTAGGTGGGTCAAATTAAAGATGGCTTCACCTGAAACCCTTACACAGCCTGAAAACTATCTTCAGTTTAATTACACCTACCTACTTATTAGCTAGAGACAACACACGTCCTTATAGTAAGTGCCTCATATTTTGTAAAAGAGCCAAAACTTTTGTTTCTTCTCATTAATACAAGCTATTCAACCAAAGTTATTTATTAGAAAATGAATTCTTAGGGGCCAATAATATTTGGCTTGATTAAATACCTTTATATATTAGAATTCTTAATTCTAATCAAATTAAGCTGAATGGAAACTCGGAAGAATAATTCATGTTAGCACCTCACCTTTTTAGATAAAAGGAGAAAGAAATAATGACTCCTGGACAAGAAAACACAGAGAATGAATTAACTAAAGTTCCTTGGAAATGGTTAATTGCGCTTGCTTCAGTAGCCTTGGGACTCTTAGCATTTCGAGGTGGAGAACTTTCTGCTGCCAAGGATGAAATTAAAATTGAATTTCCAGAACCTGGGACAACACTTGTCACAGTTAACAACATTCCAAATAAAGCGTCATATCTCCTAGCAGCTAGTGATTTGTGGGCACCAACAGGGCTTCCTTTGAATCCTGGTCAATCTGTAAAGATTACAGCTTCAGGAAGAGCAAATCTAGGAATTCATAGGCTTGTTGAAGCCGCCCATAATGATACTTACCCAACCGTTGGTTGGACGGGGCCTGCTGGTGTTCCAGTTAACAATAGGGATGTCAGGAATACTTATCGGCAGGATCTAAAGATAGAACCGCGAGCCGGAGATGGTACACTGCTAGCCTACTTTCACCAAAGTGGTAAACCAGAACCAAGCCTAGAAAATCCTCTTAGAGGTGAAGCTATTGTTGTTGGGGCCTCAGGAACAATAAAAAACAATAACGAAGTTCCAGTTACCATATGGTTAGTTATTAATGATGCTGTTTTAGAAAACAGTGAAAAGTCTAGATCTGCTTTTGTTGCGCCTGACAATACAGATACTTCTGCAACAGAGAAAATAGCTGAAGGCCCTTCAGCTGCAGAGCGCTGGAGATATATTCAACAAAAGCAATACTGGAACTTATGGTTCGATGATAATGTTGGGTTCTACCAGGTACAGTTTGACTTTCAATCTGAGCAAAGCCAGCAACAAAATTAAAGCTGTTTTTACTTATTCCTTGCTTAAAATTTCCTTGATCAGTTAGCAGATTAATTTTGTGCCGTATTTAAGGGATGGTTACAAATGACATTTTCCGAAGCGCCTTGAAAAGTGCAGGCCTTCTAGTAGCCATCTCATCAGGAAAAATTAAGCAGTACTCTCCTGCTCTACATCCTTTTCTCATTTTCAAAGTGAGAAAAATCGAGCTTGTTTCTTAATAGGAAACTGATTGCAAATATAATAGTTTTACTAGAGGTACAAGCATTTCTCTTGCCTCTATGACAAGCTTTTCAGGGAAGTTCTCAGTAGAGATAAAAACTGTCCCATCATCATCAATCACAAACTCAAACTCTTCAACAATGACCTGGAATGGAAACCACTCCCCCTCTACCTCGTAAGATCGCCTCACTTCCTCTAAGTTCAACTCGTACACTTGGCCCACTGGAGCAGCGATCAGAGCTTCTATTGAGTTTTGCAGCCCTACCTCGGTTATCTCAAACGGAGCCTGAGCTGCACTGGCGATCCTCTTCCGCTCTCCGATTCTGTTCGTCCCTCTAGACCGTGCCAGCTTGCCCCTTAGTTCAGTAACTTCTTTACCTGGATACTTCAGGGCAGTTTCTATCTCTCTAATATGGGGTCTAAGGTCAAAGCGAAGGTGGCGCTCAGTTAAACGCCCATCCACTTTTTGACGAACATCTAGGATCGCTAACTCTAAGGCATCGCCCAAGCGTTGAGTATTGTTTTCTTGCGCGATCCGACGCATCTGCTCTTTGACCAGCTCAGTTAAGCCAAACTCAACCGCACTACTGTACGTTTGCGATCCTCGTACCACTGAGCTTTGAATCAGGTCTACGACGTTCTGTAGGATGAACTCTTCTTGAGACAGCAGTTTGAATCTCATAAAGCCACCTCAGTAATGTAGCAGCGGTAGTCCGTCTCACTCACCAAAGCTGTGCCGACTAAAATTCCCACCACAGGCCGAGTGTCTAGTTCAGCGCAAGCAGAAATGTAACCTGCCATCCGAACCAGCTCGTCTTCCAACACCTGTTTGATGCCTAGGGTTGAGTCAGTGGTTGCCTTCGCCTCGATCAGGTAAGTATTTCCATTCCCCTGCATGACAATATCCGGGTAGTCATGGTTGGGGCGGGCCAACTTGCGGCATTGGTAGTACCGTTGAGCTAGGAATCCGGCAATCCCCTCACCGATCCCTGCCACGGCGCTCTTATTAGCCGTCATGCGCCGCTGTTCAGTCCTACTGTAGAAGAGGGGTGGATACCCAGGCTCTAAGAAGGCACCACTGGAGTAGGTAAACCAGTACTGCATTTCTTCGAGGGGTCGGTACACCAGTTGCTCTGAGTACTTGCTCACCATCCGCCTTAGAGTGTCTCTGCGAAGCTGAAAAGAACCGACCGGGGTATAGGTAGACCGCCGATTAGCTAAGAGCGCCTTAAATCGCAGCCGCGATGCGTGCCGAGTTGCCGCAATCTTGGCGATAGACTGCTCTTCCTGAGATAACTGGAGCAGGCGATGCTCCAAGGTGATTTGAATGGTCATTGGTACTGGAGAACTAGAAATCCATAGACTGTTCTCACAGTAAGTCCTGTAGCTAGCCCCGACAAACCTTTGCTATCACGGTGATAGCTCTTGCCCATTATTGGAGGTTGGCGGGCAGAGCACTTGTCTCAAGGCTGGAGGAACTTGCTCGTACGACTCCCACAACAAATTCATTTCTGCGAGTCTTCGCAAGTAAACTGCTTCGGGTGGGCGATAATTCTTGGCTTTGGCAAACCAGCGATCAACGGTAGGTTCAGAGCAACCGCAGATTTGGGCCATCTGAGCATGGGTCACGCTCCACTTGGCGTAGAACTCTTGAGGTGACATGCCTAACTGACAGCGAGTGTAGAGCTTCAGCAGAGCGATCTCTCGTTGTCCCAAGTCTCGTAGGCTCACTCCTGGCCCACCTCAAGCGTGGTATTATGCGGAGCGGTAGCCAGCAGCTCTAAATCTGCTTCCCAAGCGGTATCTGAACAAGTCCAAGCATGGGAAGGTGATTGAGAGTCAAGCCAAATTAAGTAACGCCAAGCCCAGGACTTTAAGTGTTCTGCCGGGGCATATTGCAGCCCTGTCACAGTACCAAAGTCCTGGGTTGGCAAAGGTAGCCAGCTAACACGATCCCCGATCCTCAGCTTTGGCTGGGGTATCTGATGAGGAAAACCCTCTGGCAGTAGTCGTGCCGAATAGGATCGTGCCGCAACCATTTATCCCCGTATCTCATGTCACTTATAGTCTACATTATTTCTCTCACAATCTGGGGACCTAGTGTCAAAATTCTTTCACGATGATGCCGTGAAAGAAGACAAACCCCAAAATATCAATCAGCGCTTTGGCAAAGCGATTCGACAGCGCAGGCGAGAACTAGACCTATCACAACAAGAGCTAGCTAAACAGACTGGGCTTCATCGCACTTATATTTCAGATATCGAAAGAGGGGAGCGCAACCCTACTTTGGAGAATATTGAGAAGCTGGCGAAGGCACTTGATATATCGATTGCCCAACTCTTTACTGACTACGGTATCGGGTAGGCAGTACGTCTCTATTGTGTAAATCAATAGTACATTAGAACCTTAAGCGAGCAGCTTGTAATCGCGCTTGCGGTGATACTGTGGGAATTGAGCCTCTGCCTTTCCGCAAAGCTATGGAACTATCATCGTTGTAGTGTCACCTCAGCAGAGCTACAGGGTAAGCAATTATGATCGCGGGATGTTGGAGCTGGTCAAAGCTAAAGCATTGGAGTATCGCTCTGTCCTTACTACTGCTTTTTGGATGTGGTAGCGCTACTCTAGAACCGCCTGCTCCCCCGACTACACCCCCTCCTGTTGTCCCTGCTCCTATCGGTACTCACCTAATATTGGGCAATCCGAGTAGTGCGACCACCAGTACTAGCAACCCTGATAACTACTTGCTAGTAAAGCCTCAATACGTTCTTTCTTACAACAACACTAGACGCATCCCAAACTGGGTAAGCTGGCAACTCAACCAAACTTGGCTCGGTGACACTCAGCGCCGTAACAACTTTAGGCCAGATACTACCTTGCCAACTGGATGGTATCAAGTCAGGCCAAATGACTATAGCGGCAGTGGCTATGACAAGGGACACATGGCTCCTTCGGGAGATCGCACTGCTAACGCCACTGATAACTCTGCCACCTTTGTAATGACGAACATGGTGCCTCAAGCTCCAGACAATAATCAGGGGCCGTGGGCAGAACTAGAAGACTATTGCCGCGATCTCGTGCAACAGGGCAAAGAGCTTTACATTACGGCTGGGACTTATGGGCAGAACGGAGTTCTAGCTAAGGGACGGGTGAGCATTCCTGCGACTACTTGGAAAGTGATTGCAGTGCTGGATAGACCAGGGTTAGGTATACCTGGGGTTACAGCCAGCACACGAATTGTTGCGGTGGAAATGCCTAACGAGCAGGGCATCCGTGACGAAAACTGGAGAAACTACAGGGTCAGTGTAGACCAGCTAGAGAAAAAGACAGGCTACGATTTTCTCAAATCTGTCCCTCGTAATATTCAAGGCACTATTGAGCGCAAGGTCGATCAGCAGTAAGGCTGGGACGAATCAAGTTTCCACCACTTGAGTAGAAATACCTGCTATTTGACCTGACGCGATTCTACCCAGAATGTAAACGTCAATTTTGATTTTGCCGATTTTATAAACCTGCACGTCTGAGAGGTTGTTCTTGATGACCTCAACTAAGTGCTGATACCTCTTGACTTGCTCTTTCTCTTCTATGCCGTGCCAGTCTTGTTCTTGATCTGCAACCTCGAGGAACTGATCTAGGTCTACTACTTCAACAGGGCAATTCGAAGGGTGTTGAGTTTGCTGAAGCACCATGTCAGGGGTTATAGGAGATTGAAGCTCCCATATGAAGACTTGAAAGGGGACTTCTGACTCACTCAGGCACAGCAGTCCATCCACACATCGCTGAAGTAGACCAACCAACTCTTCTTGCTCGCTGCTACTCATAGTGAACGAAGTTACAACTTGGCTAGTTTCGCATCAGTCTTAGCTGTACTAAGCCGCTATCAAGATCTAGTACACTACATATGATGATATAATGTAAACAATACTTAGTACAATCGTACTGTATTAGGGAGGTGAACAAAATGGCGACTGCCCTAGAAGTGGCGCACTACTTCCTGAATAAAGTAGATAGAGAGGCTGGAGATGCTATTACTAGTCTCAGGCTTCAAAAACTTATCTACTACGCACAAGCTTGGAGCATGGTATTTAGGCATCAGCCACTCTTTGAGGAGCAGGTTCAGGCTTGGAAAGATGGGCCAGCAGTATACTCAGTCTGGAAAAGGTACAAGCAGTACGAGAGAGATGCCATTCCACAAGAGACTGTGACAATGGAAAGAGGGTTTCAGCCTGATGAATTACAACTCTTAGATATTGTCTGGGAAATATATGGTGAGTTAAGCGCAAGCCAACTGTGGAAGTTAACTCATTCTGAACTGCCGTGGATTGAAGCAAGACAGGGGCTTGCTCCAAGTGAATCATCCCAAAACCCTATCTCTTTACAAGATATGAAAAACTATTACGAGGATTTTGGAAGCTTTTCTAAGGGCAATCCTTTTATAGAGAAAGAGGTGACAGAAGTTAATAAAGAGAAAACTGTCATTAGGATTTGTTTAAAAAACGGAAGCCAGGAAGAAATTGAATTAAAAGATTTAGGGACGTATATTGCTGAGAATTCACAAAATATACAATACGAGCAGAGCGAGCTTCCTGTAGAGGGAATTGACTTACTGTTCTAGCATCAGGACATCTTCTACATCATTACTAACTAGCAGAAGATCGAAATTGTTTTGTTATACAGCGAAGTGCCTTTAATTACCTTTCCTTCTCTCAGGAGTTCGAGGCTTTCAGCAAACTCTACATTGCATCCTAAAAACTTTCGATACTCAGTTTTCTCGTCTTCATGGCAAATCAAATCCTCTACCTCTTCACCTAGCATCGCTCTAGCCCAAACATTTGGTGAACTGCCTAGTTGCCCGTAAACCCTTTTGCCGCAAGCTGCCTTTTGGTATTGTCGTGCATCAACTTTGATTGTGACCCGTTCCAACAGCCCCATAAAGATGGTTCTCAGATATTAAGTAAACGCAAATTAAATTGATCAAGCTTGTTGACCGCAGGGGAGAACATCGAACCCCTCAGCCTCGGATAGGACGCTTAGCTGGCAAACCTGCACGGCCCATGAGAGCGGTAAGACAGTTTTGTCTTACCGCTTAGTTTTTTTCTTGGTCAGATTGCCTTAAGATCCTTAAAATATCTTCGGCAAGCCCCTCTGCTTCCTGGGAAGCTTCTAATCTTGAAAGTCTGCCTTTGAGATCAGCTACTTCCGTGGCAAGCTTTTCTAGAACAGTCCGTACTTGTTGCTCAAAGTTTGCACTCATAGTGACGACTTTAGGTACTTGTTCACTAACTTTGGACTTTTCTTCAGGAGGAAGCTGCTTATCTGCGTTTCTTTCCTCTATGAAGGGGTTAGGGGGAGTGGCAAAAGTTTTCTTGGGAGACGGCTTATCAATATTTCTTTCCTCTAGGAAAGGATTGGGGGGAGAGGTGACATCTTTTGAACTGTGTCTTTGTTGAAACACTTGTTCTATGTCAATTCCTCTCAAGCTTGCAGCTTCCTTGATGGCCTCAAGCGTCACCTCAGACGAAACAGAATATAAGTAAGTCGGACGGTGCTTTTTCTCAGTTCCTGGCTTCGTTGATATTTGAGTCAGTTTCTGATTTTGCAAATCATGTAAGTACTTGATTGTTGTGGATCTGTGCTTACTTGCAATCGGCTCTAAACTTTTTGCTTCCTTTATTCCTAGAGCTACCGCATACAACAGCACTAAATGATCTACACCTAAAGACATCAAGGCTGTAGCGAGTTCACCAGGCATCATAAGCTTCCAAAGCAACGGTGTAGCAGAGTCCCGCCGCCTGTAGACAGGTGGGGATAGAGATGATAGAATTTGATGCATAGAAAAGCTGCTCCCTTCAAGGAGTGGTAACTAAAAATTGAATCAAATCAATCGGGGATGTTCTTTTAGCGGGGATCATCCCTAATTGCTGTTTAAACTATCATCATCTCAAAAAGATCGCAATAGAAACAGAGCAAATTTACTACTAAAATTCCTTTCCTTTCAAGTGACTCGCAAAAGGGAAAGGCAAAAACACTAGATATAGCGTCCTGCTCACTTGATTCTGCGCTAATGGCTTTTAAGTTGTTCCTTACAATTCTTCCTTCCCCCTAAAGATAGTTGCAGTAAAGACGTAAAAACTGCTGAAGAGCATAGAAGTGTATTTAGCTCTCATCCTCACAACGCATTCTTTAGTGAGGCATTTCTTGATAGCTTCTGTAC
Source organism: Trichocoleus sp. FACHB-262 (assembly GCF_014696035.1). NCBI lineage: Bacteria > Bacillati > Cyanobacteriota > Cyanophyceae > Leptolyngbyales > Trichocoleusaceae > Trichocoleus > Trichocoleus sp. FACHB-262. The sequence goes on from NZ_JACJPK010000090.1 coordinate 159,291, forward strand.
TTGCTCTCTTAGGGCTTCATTATCCTTACCCAAATCATTAAGCCGACTCCGTAGCTTTTTGACCTCCTGCTCCAGTTCCTCATGTCTCTCGAATAAGCCATAAGCCACTTCATGTTGCTCCCGTAGCTTTTGATTTTCTACCTCCAGTTTGCCGATCCGTCGCTTTAGAGCCGTAATAATCCCATCCTTAGAAGCACTTGAGGTGCTTTGCTTCCTGGTGGGCGGCTTAGAAGCTTGCTGCTCTCTCAGATGTTCAATGCGCTCTCTGATCTCAGCATTGTCGTAAAGCCAAGCTGTTGAGACGTGGGCAGCATTAGCAATCGACTGGAAATTAATAGGCTTGTTTTCTTTGAGGAGCTGCTTAATAGCCTGCTCAGCCCGCTCAAGTGTTGCTTGTTTCTTCTTTTGAGCATTTCGTTTCAACCCTTCAACATTCCGCTCATGTTTCATCGGAAGCCCCCTGCTGTGGAGTAATGGCAGCAATGATGCGTACTAGGTTTTCTTGTACAGGCAAGTTTTCTTTGCGAATTTCAATAGAACGCCTACTATCCGGTGCTTCTTCTGCCCACTCCAGCAGTTTGTTAGCACGCTCTAAATGCTCCTGGTGCTGATTCAGGTATCTAACATCGGTTTTGAAGTGAGTACAGGTAAGGCACTTGTTAGCACCGTAAGGGCAAGCCCCTTTAACTACAGGCAGCGTACAAAGACCGTTCGGCAAAGCCTGAGCCAAAATATTTTTCTTGAGCCATTGGGCATCAACATCATTAGGGTCTGCCCCTTCCGCTATATCTGCCGCGATCCTCCTTGGCTCAACCATCTTGCCTGTAACGTCAACCATGTTCTTTTTGAATTCTGCATACTTCTCCTTCATCGTTTGGTCGTGAATGCAAGCATAGTGGGCTGTCATTTCCGGTGACTCATGGCCCAAGAAACGCTGAATGACGTGCTGAGGAACACCGTGATTGACCATGCGAGTGCCAACCGTATGGCGGAACTGATGAGATTGGAAGTGCCAAGGGGTGCCCGATAGAGTGCAGATTTGCTTGTCATAAGCCAAGCGATTAAGAGCATCAGAAAAAACCTTTTGCTTCATTGGCTTACCTCTAGCATTGTGAAAAAGATAAGGAAAATCTGCCCCCCGCTGCACTCTGACTATCTGCTGTTGTTCTTGGATGACGGCTACAACTTCCGGGGCAATAGGAATGCTATGCTCCTTTTTCAGCTTGAACTGGTAGTAGCGGAGAAAATAATCACCGTGAGCATCACGAGTCAAGCAATCAAAAGGCATCCTACAAAGCTCACCGATCCGCATTCCGCACTCTTGTAGGATTAAAACCATCCGTGCAATGTGAGGCGGCAGAGATTCCAGATTTTGGTTTAGCTGCTCCATAACCTCTTCTGGAATGAATCTTGGCTGCGCTCTTGTATGCTTCGGGAAGTCTTCGCTATAGATCAGCCTTTTATCTGGTACGTTTGCCCAACCTTCTCTAGGGCACATCTCAAGGAAGGTTCTGAGCTGGGAAATGTATCGAGTTTTCGTATTTGCTCCTAACTTACTTGAAGCTAGGTAGCTAAGATATTCAACTATCAATGAGCGATTGATGTCGGCAGGTTGGGCTGAAGGATGATGCTTGCTCAGAAAATCAGAAAAGCTAATCAAGGTTGTAATTCTGTTTTTGCACTCCCCCCCAGAGCGAATTGAGAGACTGTACCGAATAAAGTGCTTAGCGGCTTGCTTTACCCAAGGTGAGGCGATCCTATTGAAATTGAGCTTATATTCTGACCGGGATGGATTGCAGAAGATGCCAAGACTTCTCAAATCCCATGAGTCTTTCTCGTATTCTGTTCGGTCGTCGTATGCTTTCTGAAGCAGCTTATAAATCTGACGAAACATTGTCACATAGATACTATGGAGACGATACCGACGCTCTTTTTGCTGCTTATCAATGCGTGGGGGTGTAAGCGGTTCTTTGAGTATTCCTCGCTCAGCTAGATAGGATCGCCACGACAGTTCCCATCGGTCTAGGCTTCTCTCTAGTAAGGACGTAATATGAGGAGCTACTAGATTGAGCCAGTCGGTCAAGTGCTCCAATACATGAGAGCGCCCCCAAACTGTGGCAAAGGACCACTCACCTTTTTGAAGTTTTTGGCAGTAGGCGTATTTGATTTCCGTATTGACACTTGGTGAGAAAATTTGGAATTGCAGCTTTTTATCAGCACCAAATTTTTTAGGTAAGACAAGTCCTTCCGGCTTGATAGGGCACTCGGACAACTTCCACTCGTCTCGCGCCCAAAAGTCTCCTAGTTTACTGGCTAAATTTTTTTGCTTAGTCTCTGACCAATTTTGAATCGCTTCCATCTTCCGTTCTCTTTTGCTCCCTCTTGTCCATGTAGTCTTGGTGGGCTTGCTTCATGTCCTCATCGTTCAGATGGGTATAGGTGTTGACAACTGTTTGAACGTGAGCATGGCCTAATCGCTTCTGCACACGAGCCGCATCCCATTTACTACGAATCAGTTCAGTGGCGTGGGTGTGTCTAAACATATGGGGATGAACCGCAATACCAGTTTTTTTGATCAGCCGCCGAAATAAAGCTGCTACCGCTCCGTACTTCATTGGTGCTCCTATTTCTCCGTCCCAGAGATTTACAAAAACGTAATCGGTGTAGTAGTCACCCAACTCCTCAAGCAAGTATTCGGTGTACAAGTCCATCAACTCCATTGAGACGTGGATAGGGTAAGTCTCTCTGGTCTTAGCTCTGGCACCGTTGATGTTGTCTTCTCTGGGGACAATACGGATGACATTGTCTTGAGATTCGATGTCCTCGTGCCTGAGTCCTAGGGCTTGCCCAATCCGCATTCCGGTATCGTGTAGCAAGGTAATAAGGAATTTGTCTCTAATCCGATTACACGCATCGGTTAGCTGGTCAATTTGCTCTTGAGTAAGCGTCTTGGGAATTCGCTTAGGTTCTTTAAGTTTGAGCAACTTAGTCTGAACAGGTTTGCCTTTAGTAATGTGGTGTAAAAAGCTTTTGTACCGCCTATTATGTTGAACTTGAGAGCGGTATAAAGGGATTTCATCTACTTCACCGATTCGCTCCTGAAAGTCATAAAACATGCAAACCGAAGTGATGATGGCATTAACCGTTGCCTCAGTTCGCTTAGCTTCCTGCTCGTGAATTGAGATAACTCCCGGCTGAGGTCTTCTTAGCCATGAAATGAATTCAGCCAGCTCACTCACCCCAATATTTTTCCAGTCCAGCCCAGCGTCCTTCAAGTACTCCCAATAAAGTCTTAGGTGGTAGGCATAAGACCGGATTGTGTTGGGCGATCTCCCCAGACTATCCAAATAACCAGTAAACTTGCGGATGGGTAGAATAGGCATATAGCGGTCATCTAGCACCACCCAATTTGGTCGGTTTTTATCTGGAAGGCGAACTTTTTGAACTTTCAAGATCGGATTACCATTAATCTATTTCTGTTTACTATTTTTCCAAAGTTAACTATACTAAAATAGTAAACATTACCCACTTCCTAGAAGTAGGTTTAGATAAAATTCATAGCACAGAAAAACTAGAACTAGCAACTACTTAGTTCTGGCAAGTGTTCATATTTAGTTTTGTAACGCCTAATTCTCGGCCTTCAACGTAACTAGTTTTACTAAGACGAATTGCTATAGATAACAATTCCACAAAGAGGCAGATTTAGGACTAATTCCCACTTTATTTACTAAGAAGAGGGTCAGATTTGGGGGTTAAGTTTTGATATTCATGGCGATTTCTCTCGCCCTGCCAGCCAAGGCAACGCCAACAACATGTTGCGGATTCCCAGCGCCGAATTAGCTAGCTTATTCACCCAAGAGTTCAACACTATGTGGGGCGATGGCCCTGGAGGCAAGCCCGATAGCAAGTTTGGCCTACAAAAGCCCTATCGTTCTCCCCAAACAGTTGTGCTTGGCAGCACATCAGTTACAGTGCAGTTCTCGCCTACCAGTCCCTCCCGTCCCTGGAGTCAAAGTGGGAGCGGACTCATTGGCAAAACCTTGGGTGCAGCTCAGCGATCGGTACACTTAACATTGTTTGTATTTTCCGAGCAGCGTTTAGCGAATGTCTTAGAAACTAATCATGAACGAGGCGTACAGGTACAGGCTGTCATCGATCCTAGTTTTGCCTACCGTTCCTATAGCGAAGCCTTAGACATGCTGGGCGTTGAACTTAAAGACAAGTGCCGAACCGAGCCCAACAACCATCCCTGGCAAAACCCTATTAGTTCAGTAGGGGCACCACGCCTGCCACCTGGAGATTTATTGCACAACAAGTTTGGCGTTGTTGATCAAGCCACTGTGGTTACGGGGTCTCATAACTGGACTGATGCTGCCAATACAGGCAATGACGAAACATTAGTTGTGGTTGAAAGCCCAATGCTTGCCGCTCACTACGAGCGAGAATTTGAGCGGCTATATACCAATGCCATCTTGGGGGTGCCTCCAGCAGTACAACGCAAAATGGCTGCCCAAGCGAAACAGTGCCAGTCAAGTCAGGCCCAGTCTAAGCCAACCTCAAAGCTCAAAAGCCAGCGATCGCCCGCTCCATCAACCCCTACAACCTCGCAGCCCCAGACCGCACCTAACTCAGTGGTGAACCTCAATACTGCTAGTCTGCAAGACCTGGAAACGTTGCCCGGTGTCGGTCCTGCGCTAGCCCAGCGCATTATTCAAGCTCGTCAGCAAAAACCCTTTACTTCGCTTACCGATCTCGATCGCGTGTCTGGTGTTGGCCCTAAACTCCTCGATCGCTTAGAGCCTTACGTCACTTGGTAAAGTTAGCCACCCGTTTTTGGGGCGCATCCACTCGCAATTCCATTTCTGCATGACTCACTGTGAGCCAAGGTTGCCCGAAATAAATCTGGGCCAGCGGGCTATTTGCAGGGACTTCCAAATGGCCTTTAACCACACCCAAACGTGTGTCTAAATGGGCTCCAAAAGAAAGTAAAGCTGAGTCCAATAGGCTAAAACTAGTAGCCGAAAAAGGTTGCCGCCAGAGAGAAAAAGGGGGTTCATAACGTAATGAGCAAAGCAGGCGATCGCCTTGACGTACCGTGACTTGCTGAGTTTGCCCCGCCTCCCAAGTAAACTCTGCCAGTTCTTTAGGCAATCCCCAGATTTCTCGCCCTCCTGCGACCGAATCCGGGTGGTCGACATAAATATGAGTCACCCAACCGCCAATATTGCCAGCCTGACGGATCAGCGTCGCCACAATCAATTCGTTGTACTCCAAGACTGACCCCGCTTGGTAAGCACTGAGATACACACTGGCGACTGCTTTGCCAGGCCACGGCTCCAGCACTTCTAAACCCGACGGCAGCAGCGATCGCACAGAAGCACTATCTACTAAATGTAATGTCTGCAAAGCGTGGCCTCGCAGTGTCCAAGGCGCAGAGGGATAAGGCACAGCGTTATTCTCCTGAGGTGAATAGGGGCAAACCAATCACACTGTAAAAACTCCCGTGCGCAAATCACTCTCTCTCGCGTCAGACTTACTTGAGAGGCTGGGCTTGCTATCCTGTAGACAGTTGCTCTGCTAGAATCGTCTGCGCTCCCAGCTATGACCCAACAACCAACCCGTATTTGTATTCTCGGTGGCGGCTTTGGGGGGCTTTACACCGCCCTCAAGCTCAGTCAGTTGCCTTGGACGAAGCTGGAAAAGCCTGAAATTGTTCTGGTAGACCAGCGCGATCGCTTTTTGTTTTCCCCCCTCCTCTACGAACTCGTGACAGGGGAACTACAAACCTGGGAAATTGCCCCCCCCTTTACCGAGCTGCTCGCGAACACAGACATTCGCTTCTGCCAAAACGCGATCGCTGAGATCGATACGCAAGCGCAGCAGGTGCAACTACAAGACGGCCCTACCCTTAGCTACGACTATCTAGTAGTAGCGTTAGGTGGTGAAACTCCGTTGGATCTAGTACCTGGTGCTGCCGAGTACGCCTTGCCGTTTCGCGCCCTCGCAGATGCTTACACACTCGAAGAAAGATTACGCCTCTTAGAAGCCTCAGAAGCCGATAGGATTCGGATCGCGATCGTGGGGGCAGGCTATAGCGGCGTGGAATTGGCTTGCAAACTGGCTGATCGTTTAGGCGATCGCGGTCGGTTGCGCCTCGTAGAACAAGCCGATCAAATTCTCCGAACTTCGCCAGAGTTCAACCGAGAAGCTGCTCAGAAAGCTTTGGAAGAACGAGGCGTTTGGTTAGATCTAGATACCAAAGTCGAGTCGTTGGGACCAGAAACAATTTCGCTGGAGTACAAAGGGCAAGTTGATACCCTTCCCGTCGAGTTAGTGTTGTGGACGGTCGGCACTCGCATTAATTCTGTGGTGCGCTCTCTACCTCTGAAGCAAAATCAGCGGGGCCAGCTTGTCACAACTCCGACGCTGCAAGTGGTTGATCATGCCAACATATTTGCTCTGGGCGATTTAGCCGATTGCCGAGATGCTGAGGGCAAGCAAGTTCCTTCCACGGCTCAAGCTGCTTTTCAGCAAGCTGATTATACTAGTTGGAATCTTTGGGCCTCGATTACCGGACGGCCACTTCTACCCTTCCGGTACCAGCAGTTAGGCGAAGTGATGACCCTAGGAACTGACAACGCCACCTTCACTGGCATGGGCCTTAAACTAGAAGGAAGTTTCGCTCATCTAGCTCGTCGCTTAGCTTACCTCTACCGTTTACCCACCCTAGAGCACCAGTTGAAAGTGGGAATGAACTGGATCGCGAGTCCAATTTTGGAGTGGTTAACCCCATCCTCATAGGTAGTTCAACCCAAGGTGCCTGCTATTGCGAGATCGCACGGATAGCAAATTGTCCTATAGCTTGGGAACATTAGGACTAGTATCAGGCGTGCTCCCTGGCCAATATCAGAATCAGGAATTGTTTCCCTGACCCACGCAGGGTCTTTTGCTGAAGCGCCCCAGCTGAATTTAATGGCTAACGGTATCGAGAGGTAGAAGAATATGAATGCTGCTGAGCTTCTGAGGCGTTATGCGGCAGGGGAACGGGATTTTAGCAAAACCGACCTGTGGGGTATTAATTTAAGCAAGGCCAGCCTTAGCGGCATTAACTTCAGCAAATCAGATTTGAGTGGGGCCAATCTGCAAGGGCTGAACCTGACTCAATCGGATCTGAGCGGGGCGAATTTAGATGAGGTTGACTTAAGCGGTGCCAACCTGCAAGGAATTAATCTAAGTCGCGCTAACCTCAGTAGCGCTAATCTCCGCTGGGCCTTACTCAATCGAGCTAACCTGAGCGGCTGCAACCTGAGCAAGGCAATTTTGAGTAAAGCCAACTTAAATGGTGTCAACTTGAATGGGGCCAATCTCAATGAGGCGAATCTTTGGGGGGCCAACTTGTGTGAAGCACTCTTGCAGGAAATTGACCTCAGCGGTGCCAACCTCAGAGGTGCCTATCTTTGTGGTGCTACCGTCAGTGGTGATTTGAGTTGCGCAAACTTGAGTGGCGCTAACTTAAACGGAGCAGTGCTGTCGGGTGCTAACTTGGCAGATGCAATTTTAAGCGAAGCCATTTTGAGCAGTGCTAACCTGTGGGGAGCGAATTTGAGAGGAGCTAAGCTGCGGGGTGCAGACTTAGGCAGAGCTGACTTAGGACATGCAGACTTAACTGAAGTGAATCTCAGCAAAGCGGACTTGGCAATGGCCAAGCTGATTAAGACCAATTTGACAGGGGCCGTGCTCAGTGGCGCTAACCTACGTGGCACGAACCTCAGTGAAACAGACTTGAGTACCGCTAACCTGATGGGTACGGATTTACGAGGCGCAATCATGCCCAACAACACCATTCATAGTTGATGAATGTAAAACCAATACGTTAAGGTCGTCAGCAGCGTATTAGTTACTAACACCCTAATTTGCCTGTGATGGAGCGACCTAGAGTAATTTTTTTGGATGCCGTGGGGACTTTATTTGGCATCCAAGGGAGCGTTGGAGCTATTTACAGCCAGCTTGCTCAACAATTTGGTGTGGAAGTATGTGAGGCTGATTTGAATCTCGCCTTTGGTCAGAGTTTTCGACATAGTAGCCCAGCCGCTTTTCCGGGTGCTGAGCCGAGTGAAATTCCAGTTCTAGAGTTTGAATGGTGGCAAGCGATCGCACAGCAAACCTTTGCCCAAGCTGGCGTTCTGCAACAATTCTCAGATTTTGCCACCTTTTTTAAGGAACTTTATGCCTACTTTGAGACGCCTAGCCCGTGGTTTGTGTATCCAGAAGTGCCGCTGGTTCTAGAAGGATGGCGATCGCAAGAGATTGAGTTGGGGATACTGTCTAATTTTGACTCTCGGTTGTATTCTGTATTAGGCGCACTCGGCCTAGCAAAATTTTTTACCTCAATTACCATCTCTACGGAGGTGGGTGCTGCTAAACCTAGCCCCGCTATTTTTGCGGCGGGTTTGGAAAAACATCACTGTGATGCGATCGCCGCTTGGCATATTGGCGACAGTTATCAAGAAGACTATGAAGCAGCGCAAGCCGTTGGGCTGCAAGGCATTTGGTTAAACCGTACTGACAAGTCAGTTCCAATTCGTAGTTATCCCTCCCCTTCACCTGCCATGCTTACGCCTGTCCCCCAACCACGAGCGATTCGCAACCTAAGTGAATTAAGCGAATTGATCACTCGGTAACCCAACTTCCTACTCTTTCTGTGGCCTGTCTCTGATACTACTGACTGACAATCATGGCTCTCAAATCTGCTCAAGTCCTTGCCCTTCTGCAAGCCAAGCAAGCTGACTTCAAAACCTTCGACCAAACAGCTTTGCATGCCTTACAAAAGTATCGTGCTGCTCTAGCAGAGGCATCTCAGAAAACAGCAATAGAACTTGAGCAGATGTTAGGCGCTGCTCGCGCTGTAGGAGCTAGACCACTCGAACCTGTAGGGAATTTCCTGAATTGGGTGATTCCCTCAAATTTGGTCTGGCAGAACCGAGAGCAAAGTTTGAGTTGGGTGCGCGATCGCTTGATTGGGATTGCCACCTTTGCTGTGGATGGTTCCCAAATTTTTCCCACTAAGGATTTCTCAATTCCAGTTGCTCTTGTGCAGATTGGTTGGTTCGAGAATTTACATCTGCCCAGCGGCACCTACGAGAAGGATGTAGCTCTGGATGTAATGACTCCGGCTGAACTCAAGGTGAACCATAGTGGAGAGCCTGTCGATCGCCGCGTGAATATGCGACGGTTTGAGATGGAGACGCAGCGACTGATCCAGTACATGCAGGAACACAAAAACTGCAATGACTGTTTAGTCTTTTTTGATGGTTCTCTAATTGCGACGTTCGCCGAAGCCTTCGACCCAGACACCCGCGCCTTCTATGTCGATTGCCTCCTGGAACTGCTGCAAACTAGCGAAGATTATCGAGTGCCGCTGGTCGCTTACATCGACACTTCCTACGCTCGCGACTTGACGGTGATGTTGCAGCAGGGCTTTAAGTTACCAGAAGCAAATGCAATTCACGATGCCCAGTTGCTCAGCAAGTTCATGAGTTGGGGCGATCGCACTCCCCTGTTTCTCTGCCAGCGATCGGGGATTTTGGGTCAATATCAAGCCCATGCTGACAAGATTGCTTTCACCTACCTCAAAACCACTCACGATGGCTATCCCGCTCGCTTAGAAATGCCCGTTTGGATGTATGAAGCAGGCATTGTCGATCGCGCTTTAGATTGGGTACGAGGTGAAGTCGTCATTGGCAACGGCTACCCTTATGTGATCGAAACTGCTGACCAAACCGCTGTACTACAAGCAGAAGATCGCCATACGTTTTACCGAATTTTCCAAGACTGGGCAGAAAAGGAAGAATTGAATCTGCGCTTATCTCGCAAGATGGTGAGTAAAGCCCGCCGTCGTTGAAACAGCGCGATCGCCACTCATCTCTAGTCACCCATCTCTAAAGCGAGAAGATTCAGGATTTGCAAAGTGCCAGTCACCAACACTTGACATCTTGTATTACGTTTGTAGTATAAATAATACAGACGCTCCAGCATTGGCTCGGGAGTTAGCCCTGTTTGCTTCAGGAGGCAAACGTTTATGCCTTACGAAAAATTAGAAATTTCTACCCCTAAGCCTATTTTGTCTTGGGCTAACCATTCCCTCGGAGCCGATGAAAGCAAAATGGCTAAGAACGTGGCGTCTTTGCCATTTGTGTTTAAGCATGTCGCTCTGATGCCTGATGTGCATTTAGGCAAAGGAGCCTTAGTGGGGTCTGTGGTTGCCACCAAAGAGGCGATCGTTCCAGCGGCAGTGGGAGTAGATGTCGGTTGTGGTATGTGTGCTATCAAAACTCCATTTACAGCCAGCCAACTAGAAGGCAAGCTCAAGCAAATTCGGCTAGACATTGAAGCTGCAATTCCGGTTGGCTTCCATGAAAACAAAGAAACCGACAAAACCGTGCTCAACTGGCAAGGCTGGCGTGAGTTCAAAGACTTGCATGCTGGGGTGCAACGCCTAGAAACCAAAGCCATGAAGCAAATGGGTTCTCTCGGTGGCGGTAATCACTTTCTGGAAGTTTGTGTGGATGCTGAGGAGCAAGTATGGCTGATGCTGCATTCTGGCTCTCGCAACATCGGCAACATGCTGGCCCAAAACCACATTGGTACTGCGAAAGAACTTGCCAAACTAGCAGACAATCGCTTGCCTGATCCTGATTTGGCCTACTTTGTCGCTGGTACACCTGAGTTTGCGGCTTATTGGCACGATTTGCAGTGGGCTCAAGGTTACGCCCGCTTCAACCGAGATGTAATGATGGCACGGTTCAAACGAGTGGTGGAAAAGCATTTAGCTGGGGGCAAACCCACTAAGGTGCTGCTATCTGTGAACTGCCACCACAACTATGCCGAAAAAGAAGTGCACTTCGGCGAAGAAGTCTACGTCACTCGCAAGGGAGCTGTGCGTGCCCGCAGTGAGGACTATGGCATTATTCCTGGCTCTATGGGAGCCAAGTCCTTCATTGTCAAAGGCAAGGGCAATGCCGAAAGCTACTGCTCTTGCAGCCACGGTGCAGGACGAACCATGTCTCGCAATAAAGCTAAGTTGCAGTTTTCCTTGGATGACCTAATCCAGCAAACGGATGGCGTCGAGTGCCGCAAAGACGCAGGCGTGCTAGATGAAATTCCCGCCGCTTACAAATCTATCGAGCAGGTCATGGCCAACCAGTCTGACTTAGTTGAAGTGGTAGCCACGCTGAAGCAAGTGGTTTGCGTCAAAGGCTAAACCCAGGTTACTAGGGAGCGATCGCCCTCTCTAACCCAATCAGGAGCACGTTCATCCCTCATCCTTCACACAGATGAGAGGTCGATTGGCGATCGCCTCCAGTTCCACCGACTTGATTAGCTCGTTCCAACTAGCAACTAAAGCAGCATCTTTGGGACGATCACAACGTTGGTCTACCAGCGTTTCAATCGTATTAAACCAAATGCCATTTTGGGCATAGACAGCAGGGCGATCGCGAGGGTCAGCCTGCTTTAATTGTTGATTCACAGTTGAGCTAGGAGTCACTCGTTGCACCCAGCCGTCCACTGTTACATCTTGGGTGCGATCGCCCGGATTGCAAATGAGAGACACAGACCAACGATAGTCTTGACCCGACTTTAAGGGAGGCAGATTTACATCTGTTGGTAAGTTGAGGCTGGCAATTCCTGCTTCGCCCGTAATGCTAAAGGTGGTTTTGTATATCAAGTTGCGGTTCACTTGTTTGGCATCTACGTCATAAAGAGCAAACTCTACTAAAGACGCATTGCTTGCTGGCAGAGACCAGAAAAATTGGGGATAAGCTGCGGTCGTCAAGCCCAAGTTGGTAGTGGGTAACAAAGCCACTAACGGGCCAGAATTCGCTGGCAAGCATTCTGTTGAACTTGGGCCTCTAGAACCTGCACCCTGCCGTCGGCCTGGCAACCTGGGCACAGGTGCAGTTCCACGCGTTCCAGGAGCTTCTAAACGAGGTGACACAAATGCTCTGGTCCCCGCTCCGACTCGCCGACCTGGTAGTTTGCGACCAGTGGCTCTAAATTGCAGTGCTGAGGCTGAGGCTGACGAAAAGCTGCTTTCCACCCAGCCAAACAAACCGATCATTAGGCCAGCAGCGATAAAAGTTTTGGAAATATTAACTTGAAGCATAGAAAAACTCTTGTGGATCGATTCAGCAGTAGCATCCCGCAGGCTTAAAGCCACACCGGGAGACACAGCAAAAACTGCCACTCATTGATGACGAGGGTTGCCCCAATTGTAAGTCTCTCGCTCAAGATTCAAGATTAAACGCAGCTGACATACAGTCTTTTCGCTGGCCTTAATGATACTGATCAATAAAATTTGGACCGTAGAATAGAGGGCAGCAAATTGTGCGGCAGCAGCAACGATTGGGGTAGAGTGTGAGAAAAATTTTTTGGCAGTTTTTTGAGCAGAGACAAGCAATCGCCTCTAAAACCCAGATTTTAGGGCTGTTAATCTCGACCTTGGCAGTACCGATTCAGCTCAATCCCAATTCAGCTTGGGCTAGTGTAACTACACTCCCCGTTGATCCAGGGCTGAATCATCAAGTTGCTCAAGCTGTGCCTACGCCGCCTAGTAATCCGCAGCCTGACCCAAATCAGGACCGCTTCCTGCAACCCCAACCAACCCTGCCCGCTCCCGCTCCTACGGAAGAAGAACAGCCAATCTTACCCACGCCTACCCCAGAAACGCCTCCCGCCCAGCCTGATGTCACGATTCCTGTTAAAGAGATTGAAGTGATTGGCAGTACGATTTTCGGGCCACGGGAACTGGACTCGATCGTGCAGCCTTACGAAGGACGCTCCTTGAGCTTGGAGGAACTGCGGACAGTAGCGGATGCCATTACCCAGCTTTATCTCAACAGAGGCTACATCACCTCTCGTGCCATCCTGGTGGATCAAACGATTACAGATGGCGTCGTCAGAATTCGTGTGATTGAAGGTAGCTTGGAGCGGATTGAAGTCGAAGGCAATCGCCGAGTTAATACAGGTTACATTCGCGATCGCATTCAGTTGGGAGCCAAAACGCCGCTGAAGAAAGACGATCTAGAAGACCAATTGCGCCTGCTCAAAACTGATCCTCTGTTTAAGAACATCGAAGCGAGTTTACGGGCAGGTGAACAGCTCGGCCAAAGCATTTTGACCGTTCGGGTTACGGAAGCAAACCCGTTTGACTTTTACCTCAGCGCTGACAACTATTCCCCGCCCAGTGTGGGATCTGAGCGTCTAGGCGTGAGTGCCGTGCATCGCAACTTAACTGGGCTCGGCGATCAACTTGCGGGTGCCTACTACGTTTCTACAACGGGGGGTGCTGAGTTGTACGACTTCAGTTACCGAGTCCCGATTAATGCCATGAACGGCACGATTCAGTTGCGGGCTGCTCCCAATGACTACAAGATTACCGATCCAGAGTTTTCGGAACTGGGTATTCGCGGCAGCTCGGAGTTGTACGAGATTAGCTATCGTCAACCATTGGTGCGATCGCCCCGCGAAGAATTGGCCCTCTCTTTGGGCTTTACCTTCCAAGATGGGCAAACTTTTCTGTTCAACGACATTCCTAATCCGTTTGTGATCGGGACTGGCCCTAATGGTGTTAGCCGTACCAGTGTGATCAAGTTTGGTCAAGATTACGTCAAACGTGATCCAACAGGTGCTTGGGCCTTGCGATCGCAGTTTAATGTCGGGGTGGATGTGTTTGATGTCACCACCAATCCCGATCCAATTCCTGATGGGCGGTTCTTTAGCTGGTTAGGGCAAGCGCAGCGGGTCCAAGCGCTCGGCACGGATAATTTGCTAATTGCTCAATTAGATTTGCAACTCACACCCGATAGTCTCTTACCCTCACAGCAGTTTGTGATTGGCGGCGGGCAGTCGGTGCGAGGGTTCCGCCAAAATGCCCGCTCTGGGGATAACGGGGTGCGCTTCTCACTCGAAGATCGGATTGCTTTGCAGCGGAACGAAGCAGGATTGCCGATTCTCCAGCTAGCACCTTTCTTTGACTTAGGAGCGGTGTGGAACGATGCCAGAAATCCTAACGAAATCAACAATGAGCGGTTCTTGGCAGGAGCAGGGGTAGGACTATTGTGGCGACCCGTCGCAGGTCTAAACATTCGCTTAGATTATGCCTTTCCCCTAGTGGACTTGAGCGATCGCGGCCAGAACGCCCAAGATGAAGCCTTCTACTTCAGTGTGGTGATTCGTCCTTAACTGATCCGCTTTACCAAGGGTTGCCGACCATTGTGAAGGCAGCCCAATAGTAAGGATGGGAGAGTTCGCGATCGCCCTACCAGCGGGCCAAATAAAATCGGTCAGCGCTAGCGAGTACTGCTTGAAGTCGAGGGTTTGGAAGTGGAACTGGTAGAACGAGTATCTTCTGAAGCTCGGTTAGTTTGAGAGCAGCACTGCACTAAAGGCGCTTTAGCTACAGTGTCTAACCCCACCGACTTCAACAAAGTTTCCCAATCTGTCGTTAAGGCGCGATCGCGAGGGTTGGCGCGGCGTAACTCACTTAAGCTCTTGAGCGTATCGTTCCAGATGCCCTCTTTGGCATAAATAGCAGGGCGATCGCGTGGAGCAGCTTTGGTTAGTTGATTTCCTAGGTCGCGGCTAAGGCTCACCCGTTGCACCCATCCTTGGACAAAATCAACGGCTGAAGGATCGGACGGATTGCAGATTAAAGAAAACGTCCAAGAGTAATTCTTGTTCACTTCTAGCGGCGGTAAGGTCGCATTTGCGGGCAGGGTGACGTTGATGACTCCTGGCGACCCAGTAATCGCAAAAGTTGTTTTGTAGATTTCCTGTTTCTTCTCATTGTTCAGCACAAATTCAGCGGTGCGTGCTGGTGTGGGCGGAATGAACCAGAAGAAAGTGGGATATTTCTCAGCAGTTAGCCCCAGATTAGTATCGGGGATCAAGGCGACTAAAGGCTGCTTCGGATTCGTGCAAGGCCCACGAGTCCCCGCACCGACCCGACGACCTGGCAGACGACGCTTGACAGTAGTAGATGGCTGCTGGCTTTGGGCCAGAGTGAGGGTGGGCCAGCTGCAAACAAATAACCCTAGAGAGAGAGCTAGGCAATTTTTCAGCAAAGTTGTCCGAGATTGTTTTTGACGCATACTGATCACCCGTAGGTCGCATAACTTAAGATTCACCAGCAAAGATACGGCATCCGCAAGTTCGTCTGCCCTAATCCGCTACCTCAATGAGAATCTACCGTTTTGGTTTCTATGTCTACCTGGGTGACAAAGGGTTCTTGAGGGATCTCAACGCTCGCCAGGGTAGGGCTGTCCAAAGCAGGAGCGATCGCCTCAGCATCTGGAGTCTGCCAACCAATGACTCGATAGACATCTACCATTTGTTGTTTGCCTTTGAGAGCCAGTGGTCCCCAAGCTTCAACCGCAAATTGCTGCTTCAAATGCTCTAAAGTTTCCTGGGCAATCAAGACACGGCAAAAATCTACATGGCGATCTTTTTCATAGCTTTCTAAGCGGGATGCAATATTGACACTATCGCCAATCACGCCGTACTCTAAACGGTTTTTGCCACCTAAGCTGCCGACGACCACCGGGCCTGTAAAGATGCCTGCTCGCATCTGCACAACGGGTAAACCGCGCGCTTGCCAACCCGGATTTAGTTCTCGTAGGCGATCGCCAAAAGCCAAAGCACAAGCTACTGCTTGCTTGGCATCTTCCGCAATTTCAGCTGCACTAGTACGTGGCACCGGAACGCCAAAGACTGCCATCAGCCCATCCCCAGTGAACTTATTAATAATGCCGTGGTGGGTTTGCACCTCCTGGGTCATCACAGATAGATATTCGTTCAACCAGTTCAACAAAGCCTCAGGAGACATCTGCTCAGAGACGGTGCTGAAGTCTTTGATATCAGTGAACAATACGGTCGCGGTCAGCCGTTGTCCAGGGAGTTTGCCCGACTTGAGCAGGCGATCGCGGCTACTCCACAACGCAGCAGCAATCTCTGGGGAAGTGTTCTGGCCGAGCAAGGTCATCACTGTTTTCTGTTGGCGTTGGGCTTGCTGCGCGCGGTAACTGACTACCAAGCCCACCGTCATGACAGCTGCGATCGCTGGGGTCATCACAGGCACCCAGCCTTGGTGGAGGAAGATTCCAAAGGTGCTGCCAGTCAGCACGCCCAGCATCAGAATGCCGCTCAGAGCTAAAGTGAACGGTTGGCGCATAATCCAAGCAACCGCACCGCCCACTACCGACCAACTGGCAATCCACAAAATCTCGGCCCACTCTGGCCAAAACCAAAACAGCGGGCGATCGTCGGAGACAGCATCCAAAATCTGGCTTACCATTTGCGCATGAATTAGTACCCCTGGCATGTTGGGATTATTCACCCAAGCCGCTGAACTGTAGGGAGTGAAAAATTCGTCTTTAAGGCTAGGCGCGGTGGTGCCAATTAGGACAATCTTGTCTTTAATTAAGGCGGGATCAACTTGCTGGTCGAGGAGCTGCGTCAGCGTTACCTGTGGTGATACATCGCGAGCGGCACGATAATTCAACAGAATTTGATATGCATCTGCATCCACATTTTGATAACCGCCCGCATTCGTTTGCAAAGGTGTGAATATAGCTTTGCCCCAGCGGACCTTGCCATAGTCTTTCCAAGCTGCTTGGGGCAACTGTTTCTGGGATGCCAAGTAATGCTGAGCCACCCGGAGGGAAAAGGAGTATAGCTCTGTGGTTTCTGTATTGCCAAACATGAAGTTGCGGCGAATGACGCCATCGGCATCTGTCACCACATCGTTGAAGCCCACGCGATCGCTCGGTACCACCATCGGAGGCGGCGTACCGCCACTCTCTGTATCACCAATATTGGTAATCGCAATCAGATTGGACGCTTTAAACTGCTGAGTCAGCAATTTCCAACCCGGTTCTTGCGGAAAATTGCGGTACAGATCTAAGCCAATGACTCGGGGTTTGGCTTTTTGCAAATTTGCTAAAGCCTCCGCCAGCACTTGATCAGAGATCGGCCATCGCTGCTGCTTCTTTAAGTCTGCTTCGGTAATGGCAACCACTAAAAACCGCTGATCAGGGGTAGCTTGGGGACGAAGCTGTACCATGCGATCGAACGCCACGAGTTCTAGAGATTGCAACCCTCTCATAGGGCGCACACTCAGCACTAATCCAGTCACGACAAGACTGGCGATCGCCACGACTGGCACACCCGTTAAATCTGACCACTCAATCCGAAGCGCAGGAGGAAATTTGAGGATCACAGAAGTTCTCAGCTAGTTAATCAAGTCAACTCATTGGTACTGATACACTACAAGCTACAACCTGCAACCATCCCTGAGCTGCTGACTCTGATAGTTTAGTAAACCCAGAGTCCGCTGAAACAACCATGCCCCAATGGCTTAATCGGAAAAAGGCTTCATCTGGTTTGTAGTGTTCTAGACCTGTGGATTTGGGACAGAATGGAATCAGCTCACTTGCCCTAAATTCCAACGATGCTCCTAGAGCCTATTGACTGTCCAAGTTGCAATAGCACTAACATTGTCAAACACGGAAAGTCAACCGAAAGAAAACAACGATACAAGTGTCGGAACTTGGATTGTTCCCGTTCTACCTTCATCTTGCGATACTCCTACCTAGACCATTTGCCTGAGGTCAAGCAAAGGATTAGTGAGATGGCAATCAATGGCAGTGGCATCCGAGATACGGCACGAGTGCTCAAGATTAGCTCCACAACGGTGATTGAACTCAGGACAAGAGGAATCAGAAGGTGTTGGAGGCTCAGACTCCGGTGGAGGAGATTGAGACTGAATCAACTGCTCAATGCGCTCATCGAACTGTTGCAGTTAGACTTCGAGAAACTCCAGTTGTTCGAGATGAGTTTGGATCAAAAAGCGATGATGTTCTCGTACCCGGCCTGTAAGAGCTTCATTTAAGGCGGATTGTTCGCCTCGCAATCGTCCTTTTGCATGTGCTGCTAGAGCTTCTGGGTTCTCGGTTCCACTGACTAGCGCTTTGAGTATGGCTCTGGCAGAGACGCCACTAATATCAGTAACGACGATGCCAGTTTGCGATTGGCCCATTCCAGCACCTTCTGTAAGCGGTTGATGATACAAGCCTTGTCACGGATAAGGGTGGTGCGCTGGCGGGTTAAATCTCGTAGGTCTCGCTGGGGGAGCGGTGGGATAAAACTCCCTCGCACTAACCCATAGCTTAGTAGCTCAGCCAACCATTCCACATCTTTGACATCGGTTTTGCGTCCTGGTACTTGTTTGAAGTGGTGCGAGTTAACCACCCTCACCTCGAAACTGCTTTCAAGCAAGTTGTAGACGGGTTTCCAATACTCCCCCGTACTCTCCATCGCCACATGGGTGATGTGTTCACTCGACAACCAGTTACACAAGCTCAGCAGTTCACGAGTGGTAGTACCATAGGTTCGCGTTTCTCGCTTCGGTTTGCCGCTTTCACTCGAGTTTAGGCAGCAAACCACAACGGTCTTTTTGTGGACATCGATTCCAGCGCAGCACTCATGAGTCACTTGCATCTGATGGTCCTCCAATGGAGTTGAACTGGTTCGCCCGCTATGAAGGTAATCGATCCTGCTTTGGGTGCTACCTCAGAGTCAATGAGATGCACAAGTGGTTGTGCCGTTAGCGGGCGCGGTCAGTCTCCTGCTCAGGCTTGGGGCACTAGTTCCAATCCGACCTCTAAACCAGTTTGTCAGTGTGACTTTAGCACTTTCATCCCCGGTTGTGAGCAGCCGCTCATGATGTCTCTTGCAGATTAGCTTCTTGAGAGAGTTGCTAAGGCTTTGAAAATGAGAAAAATCAGGATATTACCATTGAAAAGCGTCCTGATGATGAACTACACGATAGCGCAAACTCTGTCCCCTAATCACTTTAAGCGTCGTTTTGGGGTTCAACGGAACACCTTTCGCCAGATAGTCAACACCCTCAGCCCGTTGAGGCGACCTGTTCCCAAACCGGGTGCTAAACCAAAGCTAGCTCTTGAGGAGCGGGTGCTGGTGGCATTGGAATATTAGCGAGAGTATCGCATCTACTTCCACATTGGCAGCAGTTGGGGCGTTAGCGAAGTGAGTGTCTGTCGCATTGTGCACTGGGTTGAGGATGCCTTGATGCGCTCTGGTCGGTTCCGCTTACCAGGCAAGAAACAACTGCTGCAGGGCTTTGCCAAACCGCAGGTGGTCGGGCTCGATGTGACTGAAACTCTCACTGAGCGACCGCAGCGCCGTCAGCGGTGGTTCTACTCAGGCAAAAAGAAGAGACACACCCTCAAATGCCAACTGGTCGTTGAGCCAGCGACAGGCCACATCCTCTGCACCTTTTTCAACAAGGGACGTCGTTCACGATTTCAAATTGTTTCAAGCCTCAGGGGTTCATTATTCATCCCCAAACGCAAAGTTTGCAGGATAAGGGCTACCAGGGGATGCAGAAACTTCATCCCAACAGTTGCTTGCACAAGAAGAAACCGAGAGGTGGGCAACTGAGCCGTGACGACAAAGTTTACAATCGCACCTTAGCTCGCAATCGGGTCGTGATTGAGCAGGTCAATCGCTGCTTGAAGATTTTTAGAATCTTGGCTGAGCGCTATCGCAATCGCCGTCGTCGCTTTGGGCTGCGATGCAATTTGATTGCTGTCTTTGTACGACTATGAGCAGTCTCAGTCTCATGGATTAGTTCCAATCTGCAAGAGGTCTATTGAGCGCAACCATTTGACCTTGAGAACTTAGATTAAGCGCTTAGCTCGTAAAACGATTTGTTTCTCTAAATCCATCTGGCTACATGATGTTGTCATTGGATTGTTCATTAATCGCCATGAGTTTGGTCGAGCCGTTTGACTACTTCCACAGGTCTAGAACACTACCGGGCTGGGCAAAACATTCTCCAAAAAATTAGCGATCGCCAATTCCATCAATTAGTGATGGCGAATATGGCGATCGCAGGGGTGCTGATGTTGTGGGAACAGCGCGATTTAATGACCTTTTGGCAGGTGATCCATTAATCAGCGTTTGCCCTAATCAGCAATTGCATTCAGCGATTAATAGGAGCCGCGATAAATCCGGTGCGCTTGCTCGCGGGGTAGCCAGCTGTAAGCAGACAATTCATCTTCTGGAAAATTACGACTAGGCTTAGGCTCTGGAGGCGCAGGCTTTGATTCGGTAACCGCAAAGTTGGGCCAAGTTCTCGACGAGATTTTGCTGTGAGGGGGCAGAAATTCGTGTTCCTCGGGATCGTAAGACAAAACTTCTCCAGTTTCGATGCTGTAAACCCAACCGTGGAGGGCTAGCTTGCCTTCGTGGAGCTTGGAGTGGATCACTGGATAGGTTTTCAGGTTTTCTAGTTGGGTAATCACGTTTTCCGCGATCGCCGATTCTAAAAGTTCTTCCCCTTCGCGATCGCTGTAATGCTCTCGGAGCAGACGGCGAGTGGCTTCGGCATGCTTGAGCCATTCGTATACCAGGGGCATCTCTTCTTCTAAGCTGCTGAGCTTGAGTAAGCCTTTCATAGCTCCGCAGTGCGAGTGACCACACACAATTACCTGCTCGATTCCCAAAGCGTGAATCGCATACTCTACGGCTGCGCCTTCTCCACCGTTCGCGGCCCCAAAGGGAGGAATTAAGTTACCAGCATTGCGGATAACAAACAGCTCCCCGAGCTGGGCTTGGGTAATCAAGTTGGGGTCAATCCGGGAATCGGAGCAAGCGATAAACAGCACTCTCGGCTTCTGACCATGCGCGAGTTGTTCAAACAGGTCTTGGTGTTGGCTGAAATATCCGGCCTGAAACTCCCGCAGACCTTTGATCAATTTCTTCATAAAGGCGGCTCGATTCCCATCATAGGTAATTAATTTTAGTTGGTTTCTGCCCCAACTCTGATTAATGTTCCTAATGAAAGGCTTTAATGAATTAGAACGCTGAGCAGTTTTAGCTAGGGACGTGTGGTGAGGCGATCGCTCCCGTTCTCAATTGGCTTTCGAGTCAACTATTTACTGAAGCTACTACTTAAATACAAATTGACTAATGATTCACCAAAAAACCAGTATAACCAGAAACATAGATGAACCGCAGTGATGGCGCAAAAGGTAGATTGATAGGAAGCTTTAATATTTTTGTGACGCAACTTCCGCTGAGCAATGAATGCTCCCAACCATCCGCCCATCAATTCACACAGGTGTAAAGTCTTTTCCGGTATTCGCCATCGCCCTTGTTGGGCACGAGATTTGTCATCGGCATATAGAGCAAAGGTGATTCCACTCATGAGTGGGTAAAGAATTAGCGGGATTGGGTTAGCGGTTTGCAGCATGAAGTGAATCGATCCCAGTCCAGGTAGCAAAGATAACAGAAACATTTGTAAGGCCAGGGACGAAGACCAGCGAGTTAGCTTTGGCGTCGTCTTTACCTTTGTCGTAGAAACTGAGGAGGGGGGTGATTGCTTGGGCGCTACTCCTTGAATAGAAGCATGTGAAGCACGGGCTTTTCCGTTTTGCTCAACGCTGAGCTGATAGTAAATGACATCCCCTACTTGAGGTCGGTGGCTGGGGTCTTTCAAGGCAGTGATATGTAGGAAAACCTGCTTGTCACTATCACTTGCTTGGATGAAGCCAAAGCCACGATCATCCTTCCATGTCACTAACTGACCTTTACGCAAAACGGGTTTCATTAATTAACAGCAAATATATAACTGCTTGTAATGTGCTCATCTTTCAGGTGCGATCGCCACCTCAAAATTCCAGACATAAGAGGCGTAGGATGTGTGAGCCTTGAGTCACGCACCAAATCTTTGCAACTCATGCGTTACGGCTGCGCCTAATACACGCTACGTTTTGGCTTGGCTTAAGTTGAGAATATTTAGTACAATTGAACTGTAGAGTTGATAGTTTTGGCTGGGCTGAGAAGGCTATGGAGCAGCGATCGCGGTTGCTGATCTCTCCCAAAATTGCTGCCCTCGCTGCCAAACCTGTTCTACCAAATCGGGTGCATCAGAATCGAACCAGGTAATGGTGGGGTCAGCGTGAAACCAGGTGCGTTGACGCTTGGCGAACTGTCGAGTATGCAACACCGTTAAATCTCGCGCTGCTGAAAGTGAGATTTCTCCTGCCAAATACTGCTTGATCTCTTGGTAGCCCAGAGTATTGAGCAAAGGTATGTCGGGGCCGTATTTATTGCACAAGGTTGCCACCTCATCGACAAAGCCAGCGGTGAGCATTTGATCAGTACGCTGCTCAATCCGACGAGTCAGGCGATCGCCCTCGGCATCTAGCCCAATCTGCAAGATCGGGTAACTGGGCGGATTTTCACCTTGTTGGGCGGATATGGCTCGGCCTGTGGTGTAAAACACTTCTAGCGCCCGCAACGTCCGCACTTGGTCATTGGCGTGAATTCGGGCTGCTGAAGCAGGATCAACTTGCTGTAGGAAGCTGTAGATCTGGCGCTGACCCAACCCCTGAAGCTGCGATCGCAATTCTGGTTGCGGCGGTACGCGAGGAATAATCAACCCTTGCACCACGGAGCGAATGTAGAGCCCGGTGCCACCGACAAGAAAAGGGATAGGAAGAGACCTGTGAAACTGAGCAATCAAGCCCTGGGCCTGTTCTTGGTAGTCTGCCAGGGTTAAGGTTTCAGTTGGGGCACAAATGTCTATTAAATAGTGGGGAATTTGTTGTTGCTCAGCTATGGTGGGTTTGGCGGTGCCAATGTCGAATTCCCGGTAGACCTGGCGGGAGTCAGCACTCAGGATAGCTGCTGATTCTAAGCGTCGGGCTAGGGCGATCGCCAGCCCCGATTTACCTGAGGCAGTAGGGCCACAAATCACAACTAAACTAGGTACCTGTATCGCCTTTTGATCCATCCCTACCATAAAGCTCGCTGGAAACGCCTCTAAAATCGCTTATAACCCTTTTGTGCTATAATTTTGATAGATTTTGGTGTCTTGAGGCTTGATCGAGCTTCAGACCTAATTATTGGAGCGCTTCATTCATGACAAGCAATTACGGTGCCGATCAGATTCAAGTCCTTGAGGGTCTTGAGCCAGTCCGTAAACGACCGGGTATGTATATCGGCAGTACGGGACCGCGAGGACTCCATCATTTAGTTTACGAGGTCGTTGATAATTCTGTTGATGAAGCGCTGGCAGGTTACTGTAAGCACATCCGGATTGATATTAATGCTGACGGCTCAGTCACTGTAGAAGACGATGGCCGAGGCATTCCGACCGACGTTCACCCCCGCACGGGTAAGTCGGCATTAGAGACGGTCATGACCGTACTGCACGCAGGCGGTAAGTTTGGTGGTGGTGGCTATAAGGTCTCTGGCGGCTTACATGGGGTGGGCATTTCAGTTGTGAATGCTCTGTCAGAGTGGGTAGAGGTGGTAGTTCGGCGAGACAAAAAGGTTCACACCCAGCGCTTTGAACGTGGCGTGGCAATGACAGAATTGACTGTCAAGCCTACGTCTGAAGCTCGTACCGGAACAATGGTTAGCTTTAGGCCAGATGAGACCATCTTCACGACTGGCATTGAGTTTGACTACATGACGCTCTCCGGTCGGCTTCGGGAACTGGCCTACCTGAATGCAGGTGTAGAAATTACGTTCACGGACTATCGCCTGGAACTGGTTAAAGGCAATGAACCTCGATCGGAAACCTACTTCTATGAAGGCGGCATCCGGGAATACATCAGCTACATGAACCGGGACAAGCAACCGCTGCATGAAGAGATTATCTATGTGCAAGGCGAGCGCAACAATGTGCAGGTAGAGGTTTCTCTGCAATGGTGTACCGATGCTTATACCGACAGCTTGCTAGGCTTTGCGAACAATATCCGCACCATTGACGGGGGAACTCACCTAGAAGGTCTCAAGGCGGTGCTGACTCGCACGCTAAATAACCTGGCGCGTAAGCGTAACAAGCTGAAGGATAATGACCCCAACCTGGCAGGTGAGAACATCCGGGAAGGTCTAACCGCTGTAATTTCTGTTAAGGTGCCAGACCCAGAGTTTGAAGGCCAAACCAAGACTAAGCTGGGCAATACAGAAGTTCGGGGAATTGTGGACTCTTTGGTCGGAGAAGTTCTGACTGAGTATCTAGAGTTCCGTCCTGGGGTTACGGACAGCATTTTAGAGAAGGCAATTCAGGCGTTCAACGCTGCGGAAGCGGCTCGTCGGGCTAGGGAACTCGTGCGGCGGAAGTCGGTGCTGGAGTCCTCGACGCTGCCCGGTAAGCTAGCGGATTGCAGTTCTCGTGATCCTAGCGAATCTGAGATCTTTATTGTGGAAGGGGACTCTGCGGGTGGTTCTGCTAAGCAGGGACGCGATCGCCGTTTCCAAGCGATTCTGCCGTTGCGAGGCAAGATCCTCAACATTGAGAAAACCGATGATGCCAAGATCTACAAGAACACTGAGATTCAGGCATTAATTACGGCGCTGGGTCTGGGAATTAAGGGCGAAGAATTTGATTCCTCTCAACTGCGCTACCACCGCATCGTGATTATGACGGACGCGGACGTCGATGGTGCACACATCCGGACGCTGTTGCTCACCTTCTTCTACCGCTATCAGCGATCGCTCGTGGAGCAAGGGTTCATCTATATTGCTTGCCCTCCCCTCTACAAAGTGGAACGGGGTCGTAGCCACTACTACTGCTATAGCGATCGCGAGATGACTAACCTAGTACAGCATGAGTTTCCCGCGAATGCTAATTACACGATCCAGCGGTTTAAGGGTTTGGGTGAAATGATGCCGACCCAGCTTTGGGAAACCACCATGAACCCAGAAAGCCGTACCTTGAAGCGTGTGGAGATCGAAGATGCGGCTGAAGCTGACCGGATCTTTACGGTTCTGATGGGCGATCGCGTGGCACCTCGTCGGGAATTTATCGAGACCTATGGGCCAAAGCTCAACCTGATCGACTTAGATATCTAGGTAAGTATTAGTTATCTTTTGGCAGAGGTGGAGAGGTAACTCATTGGCTTACCCCTAATCATTAGTTAGAGAGATTGACTTAACCAACGACGGACGAACAGTCTGACTCAAATGGTCTAACTTGTAAGAGAACCTAAAGGTTCCAAGCTATTAATGTTCATTCTCTTGTAGCTTCTACCGTGCTTTAAGTCGATAGAAGCTACATTTCTTATAAGCCTCTAGACAACAAAAAGCCTCTGTGTTTAACAGAGGCTTTTTGCTTAGGAAGGGTTGAAAAAAACTATTTCTTTTGAAGCTTTACAGCTTAGTGAACACTACGACGGCTGGTAACAGCGTAGTAGATGAACAGAGCGACGATTGCACCCAAGACGGAAACGAGGATACCACCAATGCTTAGGCCAGCCGCACCCAAGGCTAACGTGCCTGTGGTCAAGAAGCTGTAGAGGGTTCCACCCAGAAAAGCACCGATAATTCCTAACAGCATGGTGCCAAGAATACCGCCACCTTGACGACCAGGGTAAATAGCTTTTGCGATAGCACCTGCAATCAAACCTAATACGATCCAAGCCAAAATATTCATTGTTATTTCCTCAAAATCAATAAACTAAATATTCAACAACCGCACAAAGTGTTCTAAATTTCGCGATGCGCGTTCTTTAATGTATATAGATTAGCGAGTTACTCAGGGTTGGAGGCACTACCGGAAGAGGGAAACCCCTTCATGCTTGAGTAATAGTCTTAAATTTTTTAAGCTCTACCCATACATAGAGTGGATTGAAGAATATTTAGGCTTCGCCCGAGATCTGGCATAAGACTGTGCGATCGCGAGGACCGTCTAACTCGAACAATAGTATTGATTGGTAAGTTCCTAAAGCTAGTTCGCCGTTGATCACTGGAATTACTTCACTCGTGCTTAGGGTTATTGCCATGAGGTGGGAGTGAGCGTTCATGGGTTCGTCTTCGGGAATGTTGGGTCTGAGGTGCAGATCATTATGTAAGTAGCGATCGCTTTCGGGTGCTAGTTTTTCAAGATATTTTTTGATGTCTTGCAGGAGTCGTTCTTCGTGTTCGTTGATGGCTAAAGCGGTGGTGGTGTGGCGGGAGAACACGAGTACCTGCCCGTTTTGAATGGAACTTGTAGCAAGTACTGTTTCGATTTGTGGGGTAATGTTGTGGATATTGATGCCTTGGCTGGTTTTTATTTCGATTAGTTTGTGGACGATTGGCATTTTTCTGGTTGGGTTTAACTGTTTTGTGGAAGACTCTTGGGGGCACTCACCCCCAAACCCCCGCTGAAGGATTTGCGTCCTCCAGACCTCCTCCAGCGGTAACCTTGGGTTGCTCAGTTTTGCTCTAGGTGTTGAGACATTTATAGAGGTAGCTATAGAGGCAGCTTAGGACAAAATGCTTTGCAAACCTTTTACTAGCCGCTCGATCCCTGCGGTGGCTGTCTCTTTTTGCAAGGCTCCATAACCTATGCGGAGGTAACATCCTTCTGTCATGCCGAAGGTGTCTCCTGGTAGGACGGCTACTCGATGTTCGCGAATGAGGCGTTCGATTAATTGCATTGCTGGTAGGTCTGTATGGACTTTGAGGAAGCAGTAGAAGGCTCCTTCTGTCGGTGCAACGGTACACAGGTGATCCAAATGCTGGAGTTCGCTGAGAACTAGGTGGCGGACTTCGGCGATCGCGTGCAAATGCTCTCGGCAGTAGGCAATTCCTGTCTGTAAGGCTCCGACAGCAGCGTACTGGGAGATGACGGGGGGACAAATCAGGATGGTGTCCTGCACCTTTTTTACAGCTACGGAAAGTGATGCTGGGATCACCATGTAGCCGATGCGCCAACTGGCAAAGCCATAAGCCTTAGAGAGGCTGAAGAGAGAAATTGTGTAGGGATCGCTGCCTGCAAAGGAACCTGGAGAGATGTGCGGCACACCGTTGTAGGTGAAGTATTCGTAAGCTTCGTCGCTGATGTGATAAATACCGCGATCGCGACAGAGCTGATTCACTGCTTGTAAAGCCGCTTTGGGGTACACGACACCTGTCGGATTGTTGGGGGAAATGGTGACGACTGCACGAGTGCGTTCTGTAATCGCTTGAGCGATCGCTTCTGGACGCAATTGGTAATTCTCATCGGTGGGTACAAAGACAGGGCGGCACCCAGCGATCGTAATTGCCATGTCGTGGTTGAAGTAGTAGGGTGTTTGCAAAATAACTTCATCGCCTAGGGAAGTAATGGCGAGAAGGGCATGCATAAATGCCATATTGCTACCCGCTGTCACCACCACAGCGTTTTGCTCGTTGATCTCAATGCTATTAAAGGTGCGAAGCTTAGCCGCGATCGCCTCTAGTAACGGTGGGATTCCCTCGTTTGCTTTATATAAATGATTTGTTGGGTCAGCTAGAAACTGAGGTATCTGCGCGATCGCTTCCGGTGGAGGCCCATAGTAAACCACTCCTTGCCCTAAAGAAATCGTGCCAGGATATTGACGAATCAGTTCCCCCACAATCGGAATGATGGGAGACTGGACTGCCTGCATACGAGAGATCAAATTTTCCATGCAAATATGAGCGGATATGAGCAAATATGGTGCGATCGCTGGCTTCAATTGTCTCTTAAAAACCTTTTGCAGGGGTCTGGGGGATGCAATCGTGCCTCAGCAGGGGTTTGGACAGGTGCTTCCAAGTCTTTGGTTCTCGTCTCCAAAGTGGCAACCATCACAACTAGAAGATCTCTCTTTCGGCACTAGCCTCAATAGTTTCCCTCCCAGCACAATTCCTAGTTGAGCCAGCTTTATTAATGTTTTTATTCATCTGCGATCGCACAGCTCTAATCAGCAGTGCGCTAGTTTTTAACGTTTTCAGGGAGGACATTGAGCGTGAGACTTGGGGCGCAATATCTAGGGAATGGTCAATGTGAATTTATCTTGTGGGCACCTACTGCCGCTACCGTCTCCTTGCAACTACTGGCTCCTAATCAACAGCAAATTGCGATGGAGCAGCAGGAAAGCGGGTATTGGGGTGTAGTAGTCTCTGACGTGCAGCCAGGCACTCTTTATCAGTACCAATTAAATGACGGCGAAACTCGCCCTGATCCTGCTTCAAATTTACAACCGCAAGGTGTACATGGTCCTTCGCAAGTTGTTGATCCCCAGTTTAATTGGAGCGATCGCAACTGGAGCGGTGTCCCCTTAGAGGCAATGATCCTCTACGAATTGCATGTCGGCACCTTTACCCGGGAAGGCACGTTTGAAGCCGCCATCTCCCGATTGCCCGATTTGAAAGATCTGGGGATCAATGCGATCGAGATCATGCCAGTGGCGCAGTTCCCAGGCGATCGCAACTGGGGGTACGACGGAGTTTATCCTTTTGCCGTCCAAGACTCTTACGGTGGACCAGAAGGCTTAAAAAAACTAGTCGATGCCTGCCATCAGCAAGGGTTAGCAGTCGTGCTGGACGTGGTTTACAACCACTTTGGCCCAGAAGGTAACTATCTCAGCCACTTTGGTCCTTACTTTACGAACACCTACCGGACCCCCTGGGGCAGCGCCATTAATTTCGATGACGCTTATAGCCCTGGAGTTCGCAATTATTTCATTGAAAACACCTTGTATTGGCTGCGAGATTATCACATTGATGCCTTGCGCCTGGATGCTGTCCATGCCATCTACGATCTTGGTGCCAAGCATTTTCTCCAAGAACTAGGCGAGAATGTGGCAACTCTATCCGAGCAAGTGGGTCGCGAGCTATATCTGATTGCCGAAAGTGACCTTAACGATCCCCGTGTGATTCGTTCGGTGGAGCAGGGAGGATATGGTCTGGATGCTCAGTGGAGTGATGACTTTCACCATGCTCTCCATGCATTAGTGAGCAGCGATCGCCAAGGCTATTACCAAGACTACGGTGAATGTGAGCAACTAGCCAAAGCTTATAGTGATACCTTTGTCTACGACTGGAAGTACTCACCCCATCGCCACCGCTTTCATGGCAATGTCGTCACCGATCGCCCCTGCTCGCAGTTCGTGATTTGCAGCCAAAACCACGACCAGATTGGCAACCGCATGTTGGGTGAACGGCTCTCCCACATGATCCCCTACGAAGCGGCTAAACTGACGGCGGCGGCGGTTCTACTATCTCCTTACATTCCGTTGCTGTTTATGGGCGAGGAATATGACGAACCAGCTCCTTTTGTTTACTTCGTCAGCCACTCCGATCCGGATTTGATCAAAGCGGTACGGGAAGGCCGTAAGCAGGAATTTGCCGCTTTCCACTGCGAAGGCGAACCCGACGACCCAGAAGCTCCGGAAACTTTTAACAAGTGCAAGCTGAACTGGGAAAAGCGCCACGAAGGCAAAAACAAAACCATGTTGGATTGGTACAAACATTTGATCCAACTGCGGAAAACCATTCCTGCTCTGACTCAGCTCAGCCGCGATCGCCTCAGTGCTACCAGTGCTGAAACCTTGGTCGTGCTACGACGCTGGAGCGAAACTGAGCAAATTGCGATCTTAATGAACTTCAGCGACCAGCCTATTACTTCCCAACCAGAGATCCCAACTGCTGAGTGGCACAAAATCCTCGACTCAGCCGATTCAAAATGGCAAGGCTCTGCTGCTTCTGCCTCCGATGCTTTAGCATCTCAGCAATCCGTGACATTGCAACCGTGGAATTGTGTGGTTTACCAAGCGATCGCCTGATGTAACTGCCTCTCCTGCTTTTGCATTTTCATCCTTCATCCCCCCTCCTCCATCTCTCCCTTGCTTCTCCCTCATTCCCCCTGACTCAGGAGCCAAATTTTTCCTATGAGGATTCCTCGCGCTACATATCGCATCCAGTTCAACTCCGCCTTCGGTTTTGAGGATGCTCAAAAGATTGCTTCCTACCTCGCTCATTTGGGTATTTCTGACCTGTATGCTTCTCCTATTTTCAAGGCTAGGGCTGGTAGCACTCACGGCTATGATGTGGTTGATCCCAGCCAACTGAATCCAGAGCTAGGTTCCTCTGATGCTTTTGAATCTCTGGTGCAGGAACTGCAATCTCATCAGATGGGTTGGTTGCAAGACATTGTGCCCAACCACATGGCCTATGACAGCGAAAACCAGTACCTGATGGATGTGCTGGAAAATGGTCCTAGCTCTGACTATGTCGAGTATTTTGATATTGCTTGGAATGCTCCCTTTGCCAATAGTGAGGATCGAATTCTTGCACCTTTGTTAGGCGATTTTTATGGGCGTTGCCTAGAGAACGGGCAGATTCAACTAGACTACGATGAAACAGGACTGAGTGTTAATTATTACAGCCTGAAGCTACCGCTTAAATTAGAGTCTTATGCACAATTTCTGACTCAAAATTTAGGGCAATTAGCTAGAACTTTAGGTAGGCATAATCCTGATTTCGTTAAATTGCTTGGCATTCTTTACTTGGTCAAGAGCGTTCCTTCAGAAGTGACTGGGAAGCAACGACAAGACCAAATTGCTTTCGTTAAAGGATTGCTTTGGGAGCTATACACCAGTAATGAAGAAGTCAAAGCTTTTATTGAACAAAATATTCAGACCTTTAATGGAGAAACAGGCAATCCAGAGAGTTTTAACCTACTAGATAGTTTGCTGTCTGACCAGTTCTTTCGGCTTTCTTTCTGGAAAGTAGGGGCGGAAGAAATTAATTACCGTCGCTTCTTTACCGTCAATGAATTAATTTCCGTTAAAGTCGAAGAACTGAAGGTTTTTAACAATACTCATAACCTTATTTTCAAGTTAGTAGAATCGGGTAAGTTTACTGGATTAAGAATTGACCATATTGATGGTCTTTATAATCCAATCCAGTATTTAGAGCGTCTGCGCGAAAAAACAGGTGATACTTATATCACTGTGGAAAAAATCCTAGAAGCAGGAGAAGATTTACCCAGCAATTGGCCGATTGAGGGTACTTCTGGCTATGACTACTTGAACTATGTCAATGGCATCTTCTGTCGAGTTGATAATGAGCAGCGATTTGATGAGATCTATACGAAACTAACTCGTACTAGAGCTGGTTATGGTGAGTTGGTAAATCAAAATAAACGGCTAATTCTGGAGAAGAATTTAGCTGGGGATATTGAGAACCTAACTTATTTGCTCAAAAACATATCTAGTAAGTATCGCTACGGCAACGATTTTACGATCAATGGTTTGAAGCGAGCGCTGGCGGAAGTGTTGACCATCTTCCCGATTTACCGCACCTACATCACGCAGGAAGGCTTACCTGAGCGCGATCGCGGCTACATCACAGAGGTAATTGATAGCGCCAAGGAACGGGTGCCTCTGCTCCAAAATGAGCTGAACTTCATTGAGAAACTGCTGCTCCTAGAATATGACGACTCTCTCACTCAAGCCGAGAGAGACTACTGGCTCTACTTCGTCATGCGATTGCAGCAGTACACCGGACCTCTGATGGCTAAGGGGGTCGAGGACACTACCCTCTATGTTTATAACCGTTTGCTATCCCTCAACGAAGTCGGCGGTGACCCTAGCCACTTTGGGTTATCTCTTGACGCTTTCCATGAGTTCAATCACAAACGGCAGACCGATTGGCCTTACGCTATGAGCGCCACCGCGACTCATGACACCAAGCGTGGGGAAGATGTCCGGGCTCGGCTCAATGTCCTCTCCGAAATCCCAGATGAGTGGGAGCAACAAGTCAGCACTTGGAGCCAAATTAATCGCTCTCAGAAGGTGCGTCGGCAGCGCGAAATCATGCCTGATGAGAATGATGAATACTTCTTTTACCAAACCGTGGTTGGGGCGTTTCCTTTCCAGGATGGTGAATTTGAGCAGTTCGTCGGGCGAGTTAAGGATTATGTGATTAAGGGCGTACGGGAGGCGAAGGTACATACGGCTTGGCTCAGACCGGATGCAGCCTACGAAGATGCCTTTGCTCAGTTTGTGGAATCAGTCTTGCAACCTGGTGGAGATAACCCGTTCCTGAAGGAGTTGCGTCCTTTCCAAGAGCGAGTGGCCTACTATGGCATGTTTAACTCTCTATCACAAACGCTACTGAAGCTGACTTCTCCTGGTATCCCTGACATATACCAAGGCACTGAGTTTTGGGAATTGAGTTTGGTGGACCCTGATAACCGTCGGCCTGTAGATTTTGAGCAGCGTCAGGCTTGTTTAGATGATCTGAAACAGAAGATCGCGAACAATATTCCCGAGCTGATTACTGAACTGCTAGAGACGAAGGAAGATGGCAGAATTAAGCTGTTTTTGACTTTCCAAGGGCTGCAAGCTAGAGCTAAATATAGCGACCTATTCCAAGATGGTGACTATTTGCCACTCCAGGTGTCTGGTAAGTTGCAAGACCATATCATTGCTTTTGCGAGAAGGCAGGGAAATGCAACGGCGATCGCGATCGCGCCTCGGTTCCTCACGAATGTGATTCAACCTGGGGAGTATCCTCTGACTCAACAGGTATGGGAGGATACGGCCATTGAGCTGCCTCAAGGTGCTCCTACTTCTTGGCACAATGCGATTACGGCACAATCGCTGCAAGCTGAGGGAAGGATACTGGTTGGGGAGGCTTTACAGCATTTTCCTGTGGCTTTGTTGTTTGGTTAGAACAGAACCAAGAGCTTGGGGGCACCTGCCCCCAAACCCCCGCTGAGGATGGTTGCGTCCCCCAGACCCCCTCCAAATGAACTTGAATGTAAGGGTTTCGGTTCTTTGGATTCTGGCTGCTAAGTTCTAGCTTCTATCTCTTCCCTTTTCATCCTTCATTTTTCCTATTTCATCCCTTTTACTTCCCTACCGTTCTGCGTGAAAGGATATGTAGCAATGGTTCAGGTTGCTTACATTTATTAATAAATGTAAGTAAAACCTGTGA
Organism: Trichocoleus sp. FACHB-262; assembly: GCF_014696035.1. Lineage (NCBI taxonomy): Bacteria > Bacillati > Cyanobacteriota > Cyanophyceae > Leptolyngbyales > Trichocoleusaceae > Trichocoleus > Trichocoleus sp. FACHB-262. The sequence goes on from NZ_JACJPK010000090.1 coordinate 192,096, forward strand.
TGTAATGGGTTGAATTCGGGTGAATGTTGGCTTGCTGTGGCTTTTGGTGGTTCTGGCTCAATAGAGCTTCAGAATATTTAACACAAATTCTCATCAAATCGTTTTACTGTAACGATTTAGGTGGCTTTTTAGTTTTTCGTAAGGATTGCCATTCCAGCAAGCAACTTTAGTGTTGGGAAGTTTAGCAGGACATTTAGTATGACCAGTACTGTCGCTACCAATTTAGAGGGCAACGGTAATTTAGCAACAAAACTCCGTGAGGGTACTAAAAAAGCCCATACTATGGCCGAGAATGTCGGCTTTGTGAAGTGCTTTTTGAAGGGAGTGGTTGAGAAAAACTCTTACCGGAAGCTAGTCGCTAACCTCTACTTCGTTTATTCTGCGATCGAAGAAGAGATGGATCGGCTCCAGCACCACCCTATTGTTTCGAAATTTTACTTTCCTCAACTGAACCGTAAGGTCAGTCTGGAGACGGATCTTTACTACTACTACGGTCCTAACTGGCGCGAGGAAGTGGCTCCTTCGGCTGCGGCTCAAGCCTATGTGCAGCGAATTCATGAGATCGCGGCTACTGAGCCTGAGTTGCTAGCGGCGCATTCTTACACCCGTTACCTTGGCGACCTCTCGGGTGGTCAGATCCTCAAGGGCATTGCTCAACGTGCCATGAATCTTGAGAGTAATGGTACTGCGTTCTACGAATTCGAAGATATTGCGGACGAGAAGGCGTTCAAAAACACCTACCGTCAAGCGATGAATGAGTTGCCTGTGGATGAGGCGACTGCGGATCGGATTGTTGAGGAAGCCAATGCAGCTTTCGGCATGAACATGAAGTTGTTCAATGAGCTAGAAGGTAATCTGATCAAGGCGATCGGTGTGATGCTTTTCAACACGCTGACTCGTCGTCGCGGTCGTGGCAGCACCGAAATGGCGACTGCTGAATAAGCTGGCTTTGCTAGAAAGTTAGCTAAGTTTGACGAACGATCCTCTATCTAAAATTTAGTCTCCCTGGTGAGCGAACTTGTAATCCTGGAGGCTTGGTGGTTGTAAAGCAGTCACTGAGCTTGCAGGATTATTAGCTTGAAGGCATCCTGCTTGCAGTGATAACCTGAGCAAGCGGTATTTGGGTAAGCGATCGCCCTTTTCGAGCCTCCCGTTCTCGAGTCTCTTTGAACCGTTTTCAAGCCCTTTTTGAGTTTAGGCATGGCTGCAAAAATTCCTGTTACTGTCATTACTGGCTTCCTTGGCAGTGGTAAAACGACCCTGATTCGACATGTGTTGCAAAACAATCAAGGTCGGCGAATTGCGGTGTTGGTAAATGAGTTTGGCGAGTTGGGCATTGATGGGGATTTGCTGCGCTCTTGCCAAGTGTGTCCAGATGAGTCGGGTGAGGAACAGCCAGTGAGTGCGGTCAACGCCCTTAATATTGTGGAGCTGACGAATGGCTGTCTCTGCTGCACCGTGCAGGAAGAGTTTTTACCGACGATGCTGGAGCTGATTAAGCGGCGAGATGAGCTGGACTGTATTTTGATTGAAACCTCTGGTTTAGCGCTGCCTAAGCCGCTGATTCAAGCGTTTCGTTGGCCCGAAATCCGCAATGCTGCGACGGTAGATGGTGTAGTGACGGTAGTGGATTGCGAAGCGGTGACTCAGGGAACGCTGGCAAGTGACTTGCAGGCCCTAGAAGCACAGCGGCAAGCTGATCCCAATCTAGATCATGAAACACCGTTGCAAGAGTTGTTTGAAGATCAACTCGCCTGTGCTGATCTGGTGGTGCTGAACAAAACGGATTTAGTCGATGCTGAGGCCCAAACTCAAGCCCTAGAACTGATTCAGCAAGAATTGCCCAGAGCGGTGAAGATTGTGGCGAGCGATCGCGGGCAACTCAGTCCAGATGTGTTACTAGGCTTCCAAGCAGCGGTGGAAGACAACCTGGAGGAGCGCCCCAGTCACCACGACACCGAGGAAGAGCATGACCATGATGACGATATCAGCTCAACTCACGTTGTTTTGCACCAAAGCTTTGACCCAGACCAACTACAACGCCAACTAGAAGCTCTGGTGCAAGAGCAAGAAATTTATCGAATTAAGGGATTTGTGGCAGTACCCAACAAGCCAATGCGGTTGGTGCTGCAAGGTGTGGGTAAACGCTTTGAGCGCTTTTACGATCGCCCCTGGCAAGCCGATGAGACTCCAGAGACGCGCCTGGTATTTATTGGTCGTGCGATCGATGCTGCCAAGATTGAGTCGCAATTACTAGCTGCGGCAAACTAAATCAGCAGGAAACCAACCTGAGAGTTAAGCTGTCAGCTAGAAATAGCTAGTATCTCGTTTATTGGTTGCGCTGTGAAATTTGTTTCTATCAATCAACGCTTAAAAAAGCTACCACAGAGTTTTCTAAGCGTTGGCTTTATTTTGGGCATTGTGTTGGTTGCGGCTGTTACCTTGGCTGCAACGCCAAGTTCCTTAACCAGCTTGTTTCGTCCCACCCCAGTGGTGGTCAATTCCAGCTTTATCAGCCCCTTAGTGGAGCTATTTGGCAATGTTGCTGTGGGCAAGCGGGTGTTTGTGGCTGGCAACACCGTTTTAAGGGCCGATCCTGATACGCACATCTGCATTGGCAATGAAACGAATCTCCAAGACAATATCCTCTTCATCGCCCGTCGCCGCATTCCTGCTCCCACTAGTGCCTGTGGCCGTAGATCGAGTAGCGCTGGAAACCAAGTCAGCATTGCTCACCAAGCCAGTATTGAGAATTCCAAAATTGGTAACTTCACCTTCGTCGGTTTCCATGCTCAGTTGAAAAACACCGTTCTAGAAGATGGAGCCTTTGTGCTGCATGGGGCCAAGCTTGCCAACGTGCGAATTGGCAAAAACCGCCTGGTACCCATTGGTGCAGTCGTTACCACGCAAGCTCAAGCAGATGCTTTACCGCTAAAAACAGCAGACAACGCAGAGTTTCAAAAAGAAGTTTTAGAAGTAAACGAGGAGTTTGCGGAGCACTACGGCGAACTCTATCGAGCGCAAGGATTCGATGCCGTCACGGGCATTAGCGCCGCGCCAAAAACCTCCTGGAATCAGCAACCCGTACGACCCACATTAGGCCAGAACGTCCAAATCGACCAATTTGTGCGGATAGTAGGTGACGTGCGTTTGGGTCGTAATAGTGTGGTGGGCCAGCGTACCTCGATTCGAGCCGACGAAGGTTCACCAATCATCATTGGCGAGAATGCCGCGATCGAGGACCGAGTTACCTTTCATGCCCTCAAAAGCACCAGTATCCGAATTGGCAGAAACTTAAATACAGACGACAACGTTGTCTTCCACGGCCCTCTAGAAGTTGGCGATAACCTGGCGATCGCAGACGACGCAATCTTGTTTCGCTCTCAAGTCGGTAACAACGTCACGATCGGCACGGGAGCCATTGTAGTGGGAGTGACGCTACGGGACGGAACCCAGGTGCCGCCGCAAGCTGTGATCACAGCGCAGAATCAAGCAGATGCGTTGAAAACTAATTAAAACTCCTAGAGCAAAGCTAATCAAAACCCTATTTAGCAATAGGGTCTAAGAATAGGCTTGAATGTCCTCACCACACTCGTCTACTAAGTAGCAGAGGGCACGAAATCGGAGGCCCACCAATTCCTCGTATAGAGGATTGAGTTTGCACAGTGGCGGAATGTGAGCCACCTTGCGGCCAAAGAGAGTAATGTCTCTTTCAAAAGGGCATTGAGCAGGAATTGACTTAGCGAGAAAATGAGCTAACTCAGGGGTCTTGATTTCGATGCCATCCAGCCACTGCCGTAAAGGCTTGAGAGCATCAAACTGAGCCTTAAACGTAGATGGGCTTTTGGCGGGAGCCACTGCTGCATGGAACAGGTCGAAACTAACTTGATTTGTTGACGCCATAACATGCGTTCCAAGTAAGAGAGAGTTAGGAATGGCGGCGATGCTCTCAGCAATGCTTTGCGCGATCGCGGGTAGCAGACGCTCTTAACATTCCCATACATAACGATACAAATGCTAGCGAATTGTTCCGTAAAGTGGCAAATATAAACGGGTGATTTTTGATAAATCTCTGATGAAATCTACAAATTTGTAGCAAAAACTACCAGATTTTTTCACGTAGAAACCTGGGCAAACCAAGCTCATCTTTATTAATAGGAAAAACTTTCGTTTTACTGCCCTGAAAAACTAGCCATTCAGTTGAAGTTTATGAACAGCAATCTGACTTTAAATTATGAACGTTCGGTTTTGTAGTCTTGCCTTAGCTGGATTAGTCCTTACAGGTCTACTGGCAGATCCAGCTAGAGCAGGACAACCCGTGCTCAACCAAACCCCTCAAACCATCGAGCGCACCTTTGGTTCCTATCAGACCCGCCTCACCACCCCAGATGGCGTGACCTACACCTATTCTGCAACTCGATTGCATCAACTATTTCCCCAATTTCCCCAAACCGAGTGGTCAATCACCTTCGTCAACAACCGTGCTAAATACATCAACCTGAACGTAGCCGCCAACCCCAACGCCGACGACTTTACCTACGACCAAGCAGAAGCCGCCAAATTTTTTCAATTCGTTTTCTGCTACCAACCCCCTACCTGGCAAGAGCTATCAACCCAATTCACAGGCAACACCACCATCTACGACTACGAATACTGCCTAGGAGACGGGATCGCCACCAGCTTTACCCGCATGGGCTACAAACAATTTGCCGACTTCATTCAGCTCTATTACGACCCCCGGTGTGAGAAGGAAGATGGAAGGATGAAGGAGGAGAAATGAAGGAGGAAAAGGGGGAGCCAAAACCCAGAAGTTAGAAAGCAGAAATCAGGATTAGCGACCAAAGACCCGAAACACCCACACTCAACTTCGTTTGGAGGGAGCCTGAGGGACGCAACCGCCCCTCAGCGGGGGTTTGGGGGCAAGCGCCTCCAAGCTCTTGGTTTTGCCCAGAACTAGACTAAAGCAGGCTCCGGTAAAGCCCCCTGCATCCGTCCCAACCAATCAATCAAATTCGCCAACTGCTGTTCCACACCCAACACCCCTAAACCCCGCACTGTCACCTTACCCGACGTATAGACAAACCGAGATTGCAAGTGATCAGGCAGATTCGCCTTCAGCAAATTCCAGGCAGGCTCCTCCATCGGCGTTTCTAGCACCACATGTTGATTGCCCTCAGGCTTGATGCGAGAGAAACCTAGCTTCTTAGCAGTCTGCTTCAGCTCTACAATCCGAATTAATTGCAGAGCTGCGGGTGGGATCGTGCCATAGCGATCGCTCCATTCTGCTGCTGTTTGCGTCAACTCCGCCTTGGTACTGGCTGAAGCGATCGCGCGATAAGCACTCATCTTCTGATCTAGATCGGGAATGTAATCAGCCGGAATAAAGGCAGTCACGCTGAGATCGATCTGGGTATCGTCCACCTTGGGAATCTCTTGGCCACGAATCTCGCGAATCGATTCCTCCAGCATCTCCATGTAGAGATCGAACCCGATCGCATCCATCTGTCCCGACTGTTCTGCCCCCAGCAGATTCCCCACGCCGCGAATTTCCATGTCCCGCATGGCGAGTTGATAGCCAGAACCGAGCTGGGTAAACTCCTGAATCGCTCGTAAACGCTGACGGGCAGTATCTGAGAGCTGACTTTGTTTGGGATAGAGCAACCAGGCATGAGCTTGAATCCCCGCTCGACCGACGCGACCCCGCAACTGATACAGCTGCGACAAGCCGAAGCGCTGAGCATCCTCAATCAAGATGGTGTTCACGCGTGGAATATCTAAACCCGATTCAATGATTGTGGTGCAAAGGAGAATATCTGCGTCCCCATTGCTGAAGGTGAGCATGGTGGATTCCAGCTCAGCCTCTGGCATTTGGCCATGGGCGATCGCGAGCCTCGCTCCTGGCACCATTTCGCGGATTTTAGCTGAAGTTTCCTCAATCCCCTCTACCCTGGGCACCACATAAAAGATTTGACCGCCGCGATCGAGTTCTTGCCGAATCGCCGATCGTACCGTTTCGGAGTCAAAAGGAGACAAGTGAGTTTTGATCGGACGACGAGAAGGCGGTGGAGTCGTAATCAAACTCATTTCTCGCACACCAGACAGCGCCATATAGAGCGTCCGGGGAATCGGAGTAGCGCTGAGGGTCAGCACATCCACTTGAGTTCTGAGGCTCTTGATTTTCTCCTTTTGGTTCACCCCAAACCGCTGTTCTTCATCCACCACCAACAAGCCCAAATCTCGGAAAGCAACGCCTTTACCCAAAAGTTGATGGGTGCCCACGACAATATCTAGCTCTCCGGTGGTTAAGCGTTGCTGAATTTGGCGGCGTTCCTCAGCGGTGCGGAAGCGATTCAGTAGACCTACTTGAATCGGGTAGGGGGCAAAGCGTTCCTTCAGCGTGTGGTAGTGCTGCTGCGTCAGGATCGTGGTGGGAGCTAGTAGCGCGACTTGTTTACCTGCTGTGACTGCCTTGAAGATGGCCCGGATTGCCACTTCGGTTTTGCCGAAGCCGACATCTCCACAAACCAAGCGATCCATTGGACGGGAATTTTCCATATCCCGTTTGACATCCTGCGTCGCCTTGAGTTGGTCTGGGGTGGGTTGGTAAGGGAAAGAGTCCTCCATCTCCTGCTGCCAAGGCATGTCTGTGGGGTAGGTATAGCCTTGCTGCTGCGATCGCTGGGCGTACAGTTGCAGCAGGTCCACCGCCAACTTCTTGATTGACTTGCGAACCTTGCTTTTGGTCTTCTCCCAAGCCTTGCTGGACATTTTGTTCAGCTCTGGCACCGCATCCCCAGCCCCTCGGAACCGAGACAAGGACCCGACTTGATCTGCTGCCACCCGCAGCAAACCATCGGCATACTGCAACACCAGGTATTCGCGAGTTTCGTGGTTGATCGTCAAGCTTTCTAGTTTGAGAAACTTGCCAACGCCATGACTCTTATGGACGACAAAATCTCCCGGTTGCAGCTTATTCGGGTCAACCTGCTTAGATGCCGCCCGTCGCCGCTTCCGCACATAGCTGGGAGTGGTTAAGGTGTGCTGCCCAAAGAATTCTCGGTCTGTGACCACCACCAAGCGGAAAGTGGGTAAAACAAACCCTTCGATCTCCGCGAGGCCCGAATACTTGACTGCTACAGGCACCCGCTGAATCTGAAGTTTCTCGATCGCAGGATAGTCGCGTGAGTTTGGGACAAACTGCGCCGGACAATCATGCTCCTGTAATAAAGACACCGATCGCGAAGGCTGCGCCGACACCAACCATACCGAAAATCCGCGATCGCGCTCTCCTCGAATCGTCTCCGCCAACTTACCAAACTGGTGCGGAGTGGCATTAACCGGGCGACTGGCAAGATTGAGGGATGGAGCAGCACCTACAACTTCTTCGACCAGTTCTGATAGATAAAGGCGATCGAAACATTCGACTTCGGCGAGTGACTCTTGAAAGGAACGATGGATCTTAGGCAGAAGAGAACTCTCCTCTTCATCCTTCATCCCTCCTCCTTCATCCTTTCCCTTACCTCCTTCATCCCTCCACTGCTCCTCCACATGCTCAAACCAGCGATCGCCGTGAGCTTGACACTGCTCGGGTTCATCGAGAGCGATCAAGGTATTTTCTGGCAAGTAATCAAGGAGAGAAGCTGGCTGATCAAAGGCTAATCCTAGAAATCGGCGTAGACCTGCTAAAGGTTGGTCTTGCTCAAATTTCTCTTGTTCAGCGGGGTTGAGATAGGTTTTTAGCGCTGTTGCCTTCTCGCCTGTAAACGCAGCTCTGACGATCGGGCTAAAACTGGTGGGTGTGAGGACGAGATGATTGATCGAGTCGAGCGATCGCTGAGTGGCAGGATCAAACTCTCGCATTTTGTCCAGCTCATCACCAAACCATTCCAAACGAATCGGGAGTTCGGCAGCAACGGGAAACACATCCACAATGTCTCCTCGGCGGCTCCATTGGCCTTCTGTTTCTACCAGGGAAACGCGCTCGTATCCTAAACGGGTCATTTCACTGCTAAAAGCATTGAGATCAACTTCAGTCCCTCGTTGCAATCTCAGGCAATAGGGGCGGAAGGCATCGATAGGGGGTAAGTGGGGCTGTAAAGCTCTCTCTGTGGCGACGATCGCAGTTCTGCTCGTCTCTGCACCTTGACCATTCCCATTGCTGGTAGCTGCTTGGCTACCTACCAAATCCGCTAAGACTTGCAACTGGCCCCAAGCCATTTCTGACTCCAGGTCAAAGGGTTCGTAGGGAGATCCTTCGGAGGTGGGATAGAAATGAACCGTTTGCCAGCCCATTGCTTCTAGTTGGGCAGTCCAGCGGCCTGCTTCTTCTAGGGTGGCAGTCACTACTAACAAGTTGCGGGGGCCAGCTTGAGCCAGAGCCGATGCTACCAAGCCCTTGGGGATGCGAGACACACCGTTGAGCTTTAGAAGTTGTTGCTGTTTCAGCTTGGCTAATAGCTCGTTAGTGAGGGGCGATCGCCCAAGGGCACGAATAATTGAGGAGAAAGCCATAGATTCTGGAACCGGAGCAGCGAACAGCCAAGAGTGTTTACCTATCTTTATATTGTAGAAGCCTGAGCAGAAGCCGTTGCTTTTCGAGGGCGGAATACCTCTATCAGGGGACATCCGAACTGCTGGATCTCCCCCTCCTGGAGAGGTCAGCTCCTTTTTTAATCGATAAGCTTAGAGGAAATAAGGAAAGTTTATAGAATCGCCAGGGAGTTTTTTATGACTAGTATCAACAACTCACCATTCATGAGTAATGACGACAATCTAGCGCCGATCGACGTGGAAATCGTAGAGACGACCGCTGAGATTCAGCCCCAAGAGTCTGCTTCTGACAAAGGTCAAGCGACTAATCACATCGTTGCCGAAGCTATTGGCGCGGCTAGTGGTGGTATTGCTGGAGCCACAATTGGTAAAATGGTCGGTGGACGCCTAGGTGCAGCCGTCGGTGCTGTAGGTGGCGCGATCGCAGGTGCAGCAATTGGTAACCAGGCCGCAGAAGGCATTGACCAAAAGCTCGACAGTGCAGTCCACACCATGAAGGACGCCGTTGATGGCGTGACTCACCAAGTGGAAGGTGTAGTTGAAACCGTCAAAGAAAAAGTCAACGAGACTGACCTAAAGGGTGCTGTTAATTCTGCCAAACAGAAAATTGAGGAAGCTGATGTTCATGGCATCACGGACTCTGTAAAGCAAAAAATCAGCGAAGCGAATGTTCGCGGTGTAACTGACTCTGTGCAGCACAAAATTGAGGAAGCTGACGTTCAGGGTGTGAGTGCTTCCGTCAAACAAAAAATCGATGAAGCCAACGTGCGTGGCGTGACTGATTCCGTACAGCACAAAATCGAAGAAGCTGATGTGCGTGGGGTTAGCAACTCTGTCAAGAGCAAAATCGATGAAGCAAATGTGCGTGGCGTGACTGACTCCGTACAGCACAAGATCGAAGAAGCTGACGTGCGTGGCGTTAGCAACTCTGTCAAGAGCAAGGTCGATGAAGCGAATGTTCGCGGAATCACCGACTCTGTCAAGAGCAAAGTTGACGACGTAAACGTGCGTGGCATGGCTGACTCTGTAAAGGATTCTGTTAAAGGCACCGCAGATAAGGCTAAAGATGCGATTGCAGATAAAGCCAAGCCCGTCTTAGGTAGCCAACCCTCGACTAGCCCAACTTCATCCACATCGGTTAACCGAGATCTCTACAGAGACCCTCTAATAGGTGTAGATCCTCTGCTTGATGTGAACACCACACCTGTAATCACACCTCCGCCTGCAACAAATCCCAAGTTGATCACCGATCGCTCCATTGATTCCCTGACTACTGACGAAGAAACCAAGAAGCGCTACCAGTCCTAAGCAACCCATCTCTGGAATGTAGAGTTTAATCTGATTCCCTGAGATACTTAGTTAACGTGCCACAACGCTAGAAACAACTGCCTCCGCTCCCCATCAGAAGGGAGTCGGAGGCTTTAATTATGGACGGTAGTTGTAGAAGACTAAGCCAAAGCAGCTAAGCTAGGCGGCATCTGCTTGTATGGTTGAGAGGTGAGGCGATCGCAACAATATTTGCTTCAATCGTGTTGGCTGATACTTGTTAAGCTTGGGCAAAAACTGCACCTTAGAGTCTTGGAATGTTTAGAACCTTTGATTCTGAATATTAAGATACTTAAGACATTAGGCGCGATTCGCCACAATCACAGGCAACTCAGGAATGTCCTCTTTTCTTTTTGATTTCCTCATCCTTATCTTGCTGACCTTTGCCAACGGAGTCTTCGTGCTCTCGGAGATGGCGATTGTTTCGGTGCGCAAAGTGCGACTCCAGCAGATGGCCAATGAGGGGAATGCCAAAGCTCGCACAGCCCTCGACCTAGCAAGTGCTCCAAACCAATTCTTAGCAACCGTCCAGATTGGGATCACGCTGATTGTCATTCTGTCTGGTGCTGTGGGGGAATCCACGCTGGCTAAAAGAATTGGGCCGCTCTTCGCCTTGATCCCCGCCTTAGCTCCATACCGAGAGGCGATCGCCTCGGGTATAGCAATTGTCATCGTCACCTACTTAACCCTGATTATCGGGGAACTGGTGCCTAAGCAACTGGCGCTAAACAACCCAGAAAGAGTGGCTTCCTCCGTGGCTGGCCCCATGCGGATGTTGGCAATGTTCGCCGCGCCAGTGGTCCATCTCCTGAGCGCCTCGACAGATATGGTGATGCGATTGCTCAGCATTCGACCCTCCGACGAGCCAATGGTGACTGAAGAGGAAATCAAAGTCTTACTGCAACAAGGAACTGAAGCGGGCACCTTTGAAGAAGTTGAGCAAGACATGGTGGAGCGGGTGTTCCGCTTGGGCGATCGCCGCGCCAATGGCTTGATGACACCCCGCCCCGATATTGTCTGGCTTGACCTAGAAGACTCCTCAGAAGAAAACCGTCAGAAAATCACGGAAGGAGTGCATTCCCGGTTTCCGGTGTGTCAGGGTGGTATCGATAGCGTCTTGGGGGTCTTGCATGTCAATGACTTGCTAGTACGGAGTCTAGTTGGAGAACCAATCGATTTAGCTACTAATTTGCGGCAACCGCTGTTTATTCCAGAGAGTACTCGCGCCCTTTCAGTTCTAGAGTTGTTCAAGAAATCCAGTACTCATATCGCGTTTGTCGTGGATGAGTATGGAGTGATTCAAGGACTCGTGACCCTCAATGACATCCTAGAGGCGATCGTCGGTGACATTCCTTCAGTTGAGGACTTAGAGGAGCCCTACGCCGTCCAGCGTGAGGATGGCTCTTGGCTGCTAGACGGAATGCTATCAGTGGATGAGTTCAAAGACATTCTTGAAATTAATAAAATTCCTGGAGAAGAAAAAGGTAATTATCATACGCTAGGTGGTTTTGTAGTCATGCATCTAGGCCACATCCCCACCGCTGCAGATCACTTTGACTGGCAAGGGCTACGCTTTGAGGTGATGGATATGGATGGAAACCGCGTCGATAAAGTCTTAGTAATGCCTATTGCCTCTGAGGAGGGTACTAGCTCTAGTGATGAGCCTTCTCAACCTAGAAGCTCTAATTAAAAATTTTTAATGCCCACATAGCCAATCAGCGAGCTGACAAAATCCTTTACCTTCTGGTTCTGGTGTGATGTAAGTCGGTTGATGCACTAGTTGATCCGCATAGTGTTTAACATTAGCGACCCCCACGGATAGGGGAAATTGATCGGCATCAAACAAGCTTTCATCATTAGGGCTATCGCCCACTGTGACGACCTGCTGAGCCGTGTGCTCAGGAAAGTACTGACCTAGAACTTGGCGTAACCCAGTCGCTTTGTCCTGCTCAATTGGCTTGATGTGGCCTTGGACATTGCTGTAGGTGAAGCCCCAGCCTTGATCTTGGCAGTAGGCATTAATGGCTTGAATGTCCGGTAAGCTCAGCCTCTGAATATCAAATGTCCAATCTGTGACGCGAAAACGATTGTCGGCAGATTCTTGTAGTTGCGGAAAATCGGCTTGTAGGCGCTGAAAAGTTTGGGCCAGCTTTTGGCGATGCAAGGCTAAATCAGGAATCGTCACCAACGCGATTGGAGTCTCAGTTTGGCTAGCGTAAAACATACCGCCGTTTTCCGCGATCGCTCCCCAAGTGGGCAAATAGTTGACCAAGCCACCCACCCAACCTGCCGATCGCCCGGTGACAATCAAAACTTGGATTTCCGCCGCAGCTAACTGCTCCAAAGCTTGTAGTAAGGTGGGCGTAAATTTGCCATTCTGCGTCAGTGTGCTGTCCATGTCGGTGGCCACTAGGCAAACATTCTTAAGGGAATTAGCGACTAAAGCCTGAGACAGTAGCGTTAAAGGCATCTTGGTTAGTAACTGTAATGATTAGGTCAATTAAGTGCTGTAGCTTATGGCAAAACTGACACCAGACCAGCGTAACTACCTTTACTTATTAGAGGCAGAACGAGCTGGAATTCATAAACCCATCCTGGCAGCACTTTATCAGGTTCAAGGTAAGCCAACGCTGGAAGATGGCGAAACTGGGCTAGGGATTGCACCTGCCAGCCGGATTCCCCTCGGGCAAGTCAATACTTTTGCGGCTCAAGTGCAATATGCCGCTAACACAATTCGCAGCATCACCGACAGCTTAGTCGCCCAAGGCTGGAAAGCCACTGACCTATGGATTAACGAAGCAGGACGCTACGGTAACAGATTTATTCAAGCGGTAGCAGCAGGTTATACACCGCCAGCCAATAACGAAGCCTCCGCCCGCCTAGAATCCTCAAACCCTCAAGCTCTGCTGCAAGCTTACCTGGACGATTTAGCCATTGACTTCAAAGCCGAAGGGTTGCCACAAAACCTGGCTTACTTAGACAGTGCACTACTGACTTTGGTCGATCGCCTACCTAGTTATTACAGAAGCTTGCCTTACCAAAGAGATGCTTTTCTAGAAGCTCTGCGGATTTGGCGCAAACTCGATTCCCGTGAGGCTGCGATCGCCTCTCTCAACCTGAAAACGCCCGTTGATGCTGACCCTGAATCCGTAGACGAGTCTTACCTAGACAAAGCGCTGATTCAGTTTATGCAAAGCATTTCTCGTAACTATTCAGGCTACCCTCATCAACGCGAAGCTTTAGTTCGCCTGACCCAACTATGGCGACAACTGGATTCTCGGGAAGCAGCGATCGCCTCTCTAGAAAAAGACACCTCCCCGGAGCCAGGATTAAAGATCGTTGATCCTGCTCTAGTTGCTTTTGCCCAGCGCTTACCACAGTACTACCAAGGTAAAGGAGAGCAACGAAATGCTCTAACAGAAGCTTTTCGGCTGTGGCGGGGTCTTGATTCCCGCACCACGGCTCTGGCTGCGTTAGGCATTAACCCAAACACATTGTCTGCTAGCACTACCAATAAAACTGCTCTCACCGACGCAGCGACTCAGCTTGATCGCGAACTGCTCGAATTTATTGAGCGGATTCCCGGTGAGTATCAAGAAACTGAAGAGCAACGAGAAGCATTAATTCGTCTGGTGCAGCTTTGGCGAGGGTTGACTACTCGTGACCAAACCATTCGATCGCTGTTTGAAGACGTGAGGCGAATGCAGCAAGCACGTCGAGATGCCCCAGAAGCCCCCCCCAAACCGAAACCGTTGATCTTGCCCAAGCGTCCTGCCCGCTGGACTCCTGGCAATATTCAGCTCTATGCCTCCATCATTCCCAATGGGACTTTTAGCTGGGCTGAGGCCACTCACGGCGGCACTCGCATGCCCCCTGACCAAACCACAGTCGATGCGATTGTCCGTATTGCTCGTCTAGCGCAACAAGCCCGGGAGCGGATTGGTCGTCCTTTCCAGGTCACTAGTTGGTACCGCCCCCCAGAAATCAATGCTAGAGTCGGTGGTGTGTCTAACAGCCGCCATATTGTTGGGGACGCGATCGACTTTTATTGCGACGGGCTTACAGGCGATCAGCTCTATTGGTTCCTAGATTCCTGGTGGCCAGGGGGGCTAGGCCGATACGCTAGCTTCCCTTATCTCAGCCACATTGATGCTCGCAGCTACCGAGCCCGTTGGCTCCGCTAGTATTTTTAGATACCTGTATTTTCGCTGCGGCTTGTGATGCAACAGCCCCGCTTCGGGGCACTCTGAAAATAGAAGTCACCGTTGGGCCTGGATTTACTATGTCAACCCCTCTTTTTCTCATAGAACCTTGGTTGGCTCAAGCTCCTGTCAAGACTGCGAAACCTGTCAAAACCGTTAAAACCAAAGTGGCTGTGCCTCCCCCTCAGCCTGTGCAGCCCGATGACAGTGCTATGCAGCCGTGGATGATGACCACTGGCGGGTTGTTTCTCCTATTGGTTGGGTTAGGAGTTTATTCTCACTTGCAAGCGAGTAAGTTGCAAAAGCAGGTGCGATTTGCCGACTTGAAGAATAAGGAGATGCAGAAGAAACTGAAGATGGCTCTGGAAACCATCGGCAAGATGGAAAAGAACCCCGACCTAATTCACTCCAGAGAATTTAATCTAGACTACCTGCGCATGCGGATGGCGGAAGAGGTCTTCCACTTTGCCATCGTCAATCAAATTAAAATTAAAGTTAAAGAAAAAATCTCGCTAGCTCTGCGACCCAGCCAAGCCCAGCAGGGTGCTGTAGGAATTGCCAGTGCAGGTCGGGCTGTAGATGAAGTATTTGATGTGGAATACGAACCGGGCGACCTACCAAAGGGCACGAAGCGGGTATTGTTCCGGATTCAAATCAAGCTGACGAAACTGCCGACTCAGCCCACCTCGGTCACAATTAGCCAAATTATTGACTGCTTAGAAACCTACCTCAGCCCTGCCCATGAGGAGAACGACACCTGGCAACCTACCATTCAGGGTCGCATTGCTCAAATTCATTGGGATCAGAAAGCGAAGCCTACACCAATGCTGGTGCTAGAGCAAACGACTGACGGCACGAACGTTACCTTCCGAACTAACCGCACTTTAGCGCATCGCTAAAAGTCCTAGAAAGTCATAGCAGTGGCGATCGCGCTCTAGAAGCCCCACCATCTTGACCATCGATCAAGCTTAATCAGCTAACCCAGCTAATATTTTTTAATTGCTGCATATAGGTGGGTTTTATATTTGCTATACCAGAATCCATAAATCCTTAAAGTCATCTTTGATAGGTGACTTTAAGGATTTCAAAATATATTGATTCGTCAGCTACAAGTTAACTAGACGCTTTTCATCCTGCAAAGCATGATGTGCCTTGCAATAACGTAAGAGATTGATAGCAAAGTCATCAATCATCTTCATCTGGGCCTTTCCAAGCTTCAATCACTTCATCAATTGATTGGCCGAGAATCCGCGCCAAAGGTCCAAGTTGGCGTTGTTCTATGTCTTTGCCGACCCAAATATTCTTCAGTTCTCCGTAGGAGAGCCGATAAGAGTCACAAAAGCGAGCGAACTCATCATCGTTCAAATCAAGTTCAGCTTGGCGATGCTTGAGGAGGGTCGCAATGAGTGCTGTTCCTTGCTTAGGTGGCTCGGTTTTATTTAAGTACTTCTGCACCAAGCCGTCAATCTGGCTGTTGTGCCCCCCGGAGCGGCTAACCAAGTCATAGCAGGCCAAATACAACGCTTGGCGCAACTTGCGGTCTTGGTTCATGGCTGCGGCAATCTGAGCCGCATAATCAGGCTTGCAAAGCCCAACTACGGCTCCCTCATAGGTGATAGGTACATAGGCGTCCCTGGCATCAAATTGCCAGGCGGTAGGCTGATTGCCCTGTAGCACGATGGCATCTCCTTTTAGCGATCGCAACCCACGCTTATTGCTGTGTTTCGCCAAGCGCTCTCGGAGGTTGCCAGAGTTGCTTAGGCGCAGTCAAACAAGACAGTGGTCATGTAATAGTCTGCCCAATCTACGCCAAAAGCTTTTTCAAGGACGCGGCGGGTTTTGTCGTTTTGTTGCTGTTTGGTGCAGTAGTAACGTTGAGCCTGGAGAATTTCGGTTTCTTGCTCTGAAGTCACCGCAATAGCCGCGATCGCCTGTTGGCAGTGAACTGTTAAAAAACCTTCGACTCGGCTGAGAAATTGTTGTTCTTCTTCAGCGCTGCCAGGGCGAATAAACAGACAAAAATCCGAGAAAATATCTCCCCAGTCTGGCAAAGCCCGAGCTTGGGAAAACTCAGGATTGGGTAGGGCTGACAAGGCGGTGCGATATGCCTCCGAGAGAGTTCGGTCGGCGTTGAGGGGGGATAAATCTGCGATCGCGGCACTAATCTGTCCTCGACCCCCTACCAGGTCGGTGCCGAACATGGGCAGAGCGTAATTGGTGCGAGGAAACATGACGCAATGCAAAATATCAAGATTGCTCCCAACTCGTGCCAATTCTAAGTGCAACTTCCGGAATTGAGGAGTTTGGTAGCAGCGATTTTCAATCACCAGTTTTTCCCCTTCTAGTCGCCCTTCGACATACCCCAACTCAGCCGGGAAAGGATAAGGAGATAAATCCAAATGGCGGTGCCAAACAGACTCGATCGCGTCTGCGAGTTGACGGATTAAAGGATGTTGTTGTTCGCGGAGAGAGGGGGTTGAGGTCGCTGACATGGTAAAAACTGGAAGTTGTTAAAGAATGCTGTTGTAGGTTCAGAATATCAGCTTGCTTTGGGCACGAATTCAAAGCTATAAGAATTTCTAAGGGCAATAACGGCGGAAGAAAATGCCAAATCCAGTTTTAGGCGATCGCTACGAGATCCAAAAGCAACTGGGCAAGAACTCAGGACGGCGAACTCTCCTCGCTCGTGACTTGCAAACTCAGGGGTTTGTGGTGATCAAGTTGCTGTCCTTTGACAATGAAACTGAATGGGACGATTTGAAGTTATTTGAGCGCGAAGCCGACACGCTCAAGAACCTGTCCCATCCGGCGATTCCGCAATACCTTAATTCCTTTGAGCTGAACCTCCGCAATGGTAAAGGCTTTGCTTTAATCCAAACCTATGTGCATGGGAAATCTTTGGAAACCTTGCTCCAAGGCGGCAAAACCTTGACTGAAGCACAAGCAAAGCAAGTTGCCAAAGCACTGCTAGAAATTTTGGTTTACCTCCACGGTCAGCAACCCCCCGTAATCCACCGAGACATCAAGCCGAAAAATATTTTGCTCACCGATACCTCTGGCGATCGCCCGATTCAAGTCTATTTAGTAGATTTTGGCTCAGTCAGGGCTGCAACGCCGGAGGAGAATACCAACTTTACAGTGGTCGGCACCTATGGCTATATGCCGCCAGAACAGTTCAGTGGCAGGGCGATCGCGGCATCTGATCTTTACAGTTTGGGGGCAACCTTAATCACTTTGGTCACAGGCACTCACCCTTCTAGCTTGCCTCGGCGTGGTTCCCGAATTGATTTTGGTCAAGTGGCTGATTTGAGCCCGGCCTTTGCCGATTGGCTTAGTTGGATGACTGAATCTAGCTTAGAGCGGCGGCTCACCTCGGCTCAGGGTGCTTTACAAGCCCTCGAACAAGACCAAACCCGAAATGCAGCAGCGGCAGTGGTAGCTAAACCCACTGATAGCAAAGTAGCGCTGAGCAAAGATGCTAATGCTTTGGAAATCATTATGCCAGCCTTATTAGGCCAAACTCGCTTGCGGATCGATGCCCAAGAAATCTCACTAGCTCAAAAGCGGTTGGGGCTTTCCAAAGGGCGGCCTCAAGTGGGGCGCAGGCAAGAAATTCGCAGCGTGACCTATACAAAATCTGGTGATGCACCCAGGCTGGCGATCGCGGTCGGCTCTCAGCAATATGAACTAGGCGGGCCGCAATCTCTCACAGCGGCAGAATTGGATTGGTTAGCTTATGAACTCAGTACTTGGCTCAAGATTCCGCTTACCAAATCCTAATCCATCTAAATCGGCGAGTTCTGCAAAACCGGACGTTCCTCCCGTCTATAGTTAATGAGTGAAGCATGGTTGACAGGAGAGGGAGAGGGCTATGTTTGGTCTAGGATGGCCGGAAGTAGCGATTATTGCGATCGCGGCAATTGTGATTTTTGGTCCCAAGAAAATTCCTGAGCTAGGGAGCGCCCTAGGCAAAACGCTGCGGGGGTTTAAGGAAGAAGTCCAAAAACCTGATGCTGAGAATGATGTTACAGATTTAGATCAAGAATAACCAGCCCGAGCCAGACCCTAATTTTTAGAGCAAAAACAAACACATCTAGACAGCTCATAGACAACTGTCTAGATGTGTTTAACCTCTCTCCGGGGAAACTGAAACTCTAAAAAGTGTAGGCAGACTGAGACTCTGTTTGAGCTGTGCCTGAGTTAGACTGGCTTACCTCAACTGAAGCGACGTTTACAGTTTGACCATTGGTCAACGTACTGGCTCCATTCTGCTCTGCCGTTTGCGTGGCTGTGGTATGGCCGACCGGATTTCGGGCCTCAATCAACTGAATGGCACGAGTCACGCTCTCTGGCAGAATGACAACCAAGCTCCCTGGTGTAGCTCGATCGAGGGCAGAGTTGATGGCTTTGGTTTCATCCAGAATGATTTCGTGAGGGCATCTTTGGTTGGCTGCTTCCAGCCCTCGGCAAATCCACTCCGCCGCTTCGCCTCTGGCTCGCCCTCTAGTATCGTCGTCTTCCTTGACGATCACGCGATTGAACATATCCGCGGCCAGTCTACCCAGAGTGACAAAATCCTCGTTGCGGCGATCGCCTGGTCCTCCAACTACACCAATCCGCTCTCCCGTCCAATTCTTCACAAAGCCTCCTAGTGCTTCGTAACTGGCAGGATTGTGGGCATAGTCCACCAAGGCATGGTAGTGACCGAGGTCAAACAAATTCATTCGTCCTGGTGTTTGGTCAGCTGAAGCTTGGAAGCTCATTAAGGCAGCACGAATGTCTTCGATCCTGACCCCATGGGCAAACGCCGCTAAACTCGCAGCGAGAGCATTAGCAATCATGAAGGGCGCACGTCCCCCCATTGTCAGCGGCACATGGATGGCTTGCTCGATGCGGAGCGTCCAGTCACCCTTAAGAATCGATAGATAGCCATTTTCATAGATGGCGCCTAGACCTCCTTGCTGAGCATGAGCCCGGACAATTTCGTTGTCAGGATTCATGGCAAAGTAAGCTACTTGGGCTGTGACATTACGAGCCATGCCTGCAACGAGAGGATCATCAGCATTCAGCACCGCGTAGCCGTTGGGCATGGCAGATTCTGCCACCACGCTTTTCACCCGCGCCATATCGTCTAGCGTGTTAATGTCTCCTAGCCCCATGTGGTCAGCCGCGACATTGAGCACCACGCCAATATCACAGGCATCGAAGCCCAAGCCAGAGCGCAAGATACCGCCACGCGCGGACTCTAGAACTGCTACTTCCACAGTGGGATCTCGCAGAATCAATTGGGCGCTTTGAGGCCCAGTAGTATCTCCCTTTTCCACCAAATAATCATCAATATAGATGCCATCAGTGGTGGTGTAGCCCACAACGCGCTGGGTTTGCTTAAAGATATGAGCAATCAAACGGGTCGTGGTAGTTTTGCCGTTGGTGCCCGTAACCGCAATGATGGGAATGCGGCTAGCAGCCCCAGGCGAAAACAGCATATTAATCACCGACTCTGCCACATTCCGGGGAATGCCTTGGCTGGGCGCAACGTGCATCCGGAAGCCAGGAGCAGCGTTGACTTCAACAATCACACCGCCGGTTTCGCGCAGCGGTCGCGAAATGTCGGAGGTAACAATGTCGATACCAGCAATATCAAGGTTGATGATTTTGGCGACTCGTTGGGCCAGCCAAATGTTTTCTGGGTGGACATCATCGGTGCGATCGATCGCGATCCCTCCGGTACTGAGGTTGGCGGTGGCCCGCAGATAGCAAACTTCTCCCAGAGGTAGTACGGTTTGCAGGGTATAGCCTTGCTGATCTAGCAGCTTCCAGCTCGTGCGATCGACCGTGATCTTGGTCAGAACATTGTCATGACCTTCGCCCCGTTGGGGGTCTTGATTGGTCCACTCAATCAATTGTTCGATGGTGGAGCGGCCATCACCCACCACATGGGCGGGAACTCGCTCAGCTACGGCCACGAGTTTACCGTTTACCACCAATACACGATGGTCGCGCCCTGTGTAGTACCGCTCCACGATCAGCGATCGCGACACCTCTTTGGCGGCGTCGTAGGCTTCTTCGGCCATCTTCCAGGAGTCGATGTTGAGCGTAATGCCACGGCCATGATTGCCATTGAGCGGCTTGATGACAATCGGAAAGCCACCGACTTGCTCTACGGCTTCTTCTAGCTCGTCCATGTAATTAATTACAATACCCCGTGGCACAGGTACACCGGATTCGTGGAGAATTTGCTTGGTACTTTCCTTATCGCAAGCCAGCTCTACGCCTAAAATGCCAGTGTGATTGCTTAAGGTTGCCTGAATCCGTTTTTGATGCGCTCCATACCCCAGTTGAATCATGGAGCGAGCCGGAATTGGCAACCAAGGAATGCCTCTCGCTTCTGCTTCGCGCACCAAAGACTCGGTGCTGGGACCCAACGAAGCATCGGCCCAGTAAGCTCGCAAGTCTTGCAAGTCTTGTTCTAGCTCAGCTTTAGGATAGCTCCCCGTTTCTACAATGCTTTGGCACAGGCGCACTGCTGCTCTAGCGGCATAACGACCTGCCTGCTCATCTAAGTACTCGATCACCACTTGGTAAGTGCCAGAGGTAGCCGTTTCCCGGGTGCGGCCAAAACCAACTTCCATACCCGATAGCACTTGTAGCTCCAGAGCCACATGCTCCACGATATGCCCCATCATGGTGCCTTCGCGGACTCGGCTCAGGAATCCCCCCCGGCATCCTGGCGAGCAGAAGTGATCGTCTAAGCTGGGCAACGCTGTCACTAACCCCTCATAAAACCCAGGAATTTGGTGGGAAGGCTTTTCTGCCAAATCCTCCAAATCTAAACGCATCACGACCAGCTTATGACGACGAATGCTCCAGTAGTTAGGGCCGCGTAATGTCTGGATCTTGAGTATTTTCATAACGCTATCCGAGGGTGTTCGGGGGTGGGGAGGACGCAGATGCAATAACGAGTTGCGGTGACTTTAAAGAAGCAACTACCCAGTTTCTCGCTTCAATAAACCTCAAATTGTTTACCAAGAACAGTTTGGCGCTCGATAAACTACAATCTCTGCCAGTATGAATTACAACAAATCAGAACAAATCAAAGTTCAGCAGATTTAGAGTCAAACTTAAAAAACAGCGTAGCAGCGATCGCCTGAACTACTTGGCTCTTTTTGAGGTAGAGGATCGAGGAACTGCCGCTGTATTACCAGGGTGGCTGGTATTTACCCAATAAAATCAGCATACCAATACAAAAAACAATCGACATAGCAAAACCAGTCAAAGCTTAGCTCTTGACCTGATAGCTGTTCTTTGCAGTTTCAAGCTTTAAGAACCTGCAAAACTGTTCATATTGAGCAGTTTTAGTTAAAAAAGTTTGAGAGTTGCTGGCTAGCATGAAGTCAATACTAAGGTAACTGATGGGGAGCCGAGACTACCTTCGGGTATGACAAATTTAGGCTGAATGCTTTTCAAAATCAGCATTAAGCCAGAGGTTCGTAGGAATCTGATTTTATGGTTCGCGAGACATGATCCGACGTTGGTAGAGCTGGTAGCGATCGCCATAGCTGAGGATATGCACCCGCAAGTTATGAATACTCAGTGGCTCTGTCGCATCTGCATCGGGTTGGTTAGTATAGTTCAGATCCACAGGGTCAATGACGGTAACAGAGCCTTTGCCCAGGACGTGTAGCAAGCCATCACCCTCAAATAGGGCACAAGTATCCTCGTCGATGCCGATGCCCAGCTTATCCGGGTAAGCCGCGATCGCACTCATCAGTCGTGCCATGCGATTGCGATTATGGAAATGCTGATCCACGATAATTTCTGGGATGATGGCTAACCCAGTAGCCATGTCTACGAGCGAGCGATTGGGATGCTCACCACTACCACCGCCGGCAATCATGTGATGCCCCATGACCGCTGCCCCAGCACTCGTGCCTGCCAGCGTGATCTCACCTTTCACGGCCCGTCGCCGCACTTCTGCCATCAATTCTGTGTCCGCCAACAGCGCACAGAGCCGCAACTGATCGCCCCCAGTCATGAACACGCCTGTACAGCTTTCCAGAAAAGCACGCCAGAGAGAGTCCTCACACTGCTCTCGTTCGCGGATATCTAGGACTTCAATCGCCTTAGCACCCATGTCTTCAAAAATGGTGCGGTACCGTTCGCCAATCGTGGCGGGTTCTCGCGAGGCGCAGGGAATGATGGCAATCCGAGCATCTGTGCCGCCCGACCGATGAAAAAAGGAAGTCAAGATTTCCTTGCCGTGGACTTTATCTTCCGCTCCCCCAATAATCATCACAGCGGTTTTCGTGGACTGAGGCATCTGTTGTTTGAGGGTTTGAGATTCTAGCTGCGGCACGACGCTACTCCTGGACATAAAATGAACCAGACGCTCCAGTAACCGATTGATTGAAATAGGGATGCCGCTTCTGTTCATCCAGTGCCATGCAGTTTTAACCCTGGAGCTTAACTAATATAGGCATAATGTCAGATTATTTAAACATAATTTAAGAAATTCAGAAATCACTGCCTAATTTCTTCTGACGGCTCTTAAGGTGGCATAAGAACTAACCACT
Source organism: Trichocoleus sp. FACHB-262 (assembly GCF_014696035.1). NCBI lineage: Bacteria > Bacillati > Cyanobacteriota > Cyanophyceae > Leptolyngbyales > Trichocoleusaceae > Trichocoleus > Trichocoleus sp. FACHB-262. The sequence goes on from NZ_JACJPK010000090.1 coordinate 214,747, forward strand.
AGCGATCGCCAAATACCTCTCTCGATCAGAAGTATGCGCCAGTTTCAGGGTATAGTCAGCAGTCTCGGCAAGATTTGCATTCTCAAAAGTTAGGGTTTTGTGAGATTCGACATTGTTACTTTGTTTCCTGACTTCTTTACGTCACCGCTGAGTTCGGGCTTGTTGGGCAAGGCTTTAGCGAAAGAAATTGCTACGGTGCATCTCACAAATCCACGTGATTTTGCGACTGACAAGCATCGACGTGTGGATGATGAACCCTACGGGGGTGGGGTCGGCATGTTGATGAAGCCAGAGCCAATTTTTGCGGCGGTGGAGTCCCTGCCTGTTTTACCGAGGCGAGAGGTGATCTTAATGACGCCCCAAGGTCAAACGATGAATCAGGCAATGTTTCAGGAGTTGGGAACGAATTATGACCAACTGGTGGTGATTTGTGGCCATTACGAAGGAGTGGATGAGCGAGTCTTGCACCTCGTGACTCGTGAGGTGTCATTAGGGGATTTTGTGCTGACCTGTGGTGAGATTCCGGCGCTGACGCTGCTGAATGGGACGGTGCGTTTGCTGCCTGGAACGGTGGGTAAAGAGGAATCCCTTAAGGCAGAAAGCTTTGAAGCAGGGCTGCTAGATTATCCGCACTACACTCGACCCGCCGTGTTTCGCGAGTGGGAAGTGCCAGCCGTTTTGCGCTCTGGAAACCATGCTGAAATCGATCGCTGGCGACAAGAACAGCAAATTCAACGCACTCGCGATCGCCGCCCCGATTTGTATGAGAAGTGGTTGAAGGATCAGGAGGTGTAAGTTGCCCTTGATACTTGTCTGCTCTCGGACTGCGGTACAATCCGATTGCCCAGCTTCCCCCTGATCGCTGTAACTTTATTAGGGCGCTTAGGGCGATCGCTCGACTCAGACTCCACCGATTCCACGATTTCTGTTCCCCTATTGCTGCTGTCAACTTTGGCATGGAAGGCTACATTGTCCAGTTAATTATTTTCACTGCAACCTATGCTCTCTTTGGCTTGGGCTTGAATTTGCAGTGGGGTTTTACAGGTCTGATCAACTTTGGCCATGTTGCCTTTATGACGGTCGGAGCTTATACCACCGTTTTACTGACGCTAACTGGGATACCCCTACCCATTGCGGTCTTAGCTGGTGCGGCTTTGGCTGCCTTGCTAGGCTTGTTGATTGGCTTTTCTACCCTCCGCTTACGAGAAGACTATTTGGCGATCGTGACAATTGGCGTGTCTGAAGTGGTGCGACTCGTAGCCCTGAATGAAGAGTGGCTGACGCGAGGAGCGCGGGGTGTGTATGGCTATCCCCTACCGCTGGACAAATTCAACCCCAATGCTTTCACTAGAGGCGGCATGATTGCCCTGCTGACGGTGGTGGTGGGTTTGGCCTACTGGAAGCTTTGGCAGTGGGTGCAGCAACGCCTCAAGACAGTGTCTCGTCCCGCCGCGATTAGAAATGCGTTGGTTTGGGGTGGCTATACGGGCTCACTCGTCTTGCTCCTAGGAGGAGTCGGAGTTGTGATGCAACAGCTCAAACTAAGCCGTACCCTTTCGCCAGAGCTGTTAGGCTTGGGCCTGTTGATCGCTTTGGTCGGGGTAGGCTGGGTTTACATCGCGATCGCTAAAACCCTAGTGGCTCGCTTGTCAGAATGGGCCGCAGGTTTGGCTTTATTTAGCGTCTCCTTGTGCTCGATCTTAGGCTTGTGGATGTATAGTATTGGCGCGAACGCCCTCTATAACTACTCCTATAAGGCAGGGCTGATGTTGTTGCTGGTGGTGGTGCTGGCGATTTTGTTTAGCTTGTTAGAGTGGCTGGTGCGATCGCCTTGGGGCCGAGTGTTGAAGGCGATTCGAGAAGATGAGGAAGTCGCCAAAGCGCTAGGTAAAAATGTGTTTTGGTACAAGTTGCAATCGCTAATGCTAGGCGGCGCGATCGCTGGAATTGCCGGAGCTTTTTATGCTTGGCAACTTACCTTCATTAACCCCGACGGCTTCATTCCCCTAATCACATTTCAAGCTTGGACGATTGTGGTTTTGGGTGGCGCTGGGAATAACGTCGGTACCTTGCTGGGTGGGACAATTTTCTGGGCTTACAACACCTTGACGCGGTTTGTCCTGAAAGACATTGTGCCGCTAGACGATGCGAGATTAGGCGCATTCCGCGTCATGATCATTGGCTTGATCTTGATTGTCGTTATGATGTGGCGACCCCAAGGCATTCTAGGTAAGAAGGAGGAATTAACCCTTGGTCGATGATCCCAAGTCTCCCGATGTTTTGCCGGAAGCAGTGCCGCAGCAAGGCTTAGAAGAAATTTTGACCGAGGTGGAAGACCGTAGACCCTCACTTCAGGTTCCCCTTTTAGCAGCAAGTGGCCTCTCCAAGAGCTTTGGCGGCATCAAAGCCGTGGACAATGCCGCGATCGAGGTGGCTCAGGGTAGTATCACTGGACTAATTGGCCCCAATGGTGCGGGTAAAACAACGTTGTTTAACTTGCTGTCTAACTTTATTCGCCCCGATCAAGGGCGGGTGATTTTTGATGGTGAACCGATCCAACAACTACAACCCCACCAAATTGCTCAGCAAGGCATGGTTCGTACTTTCCAGGTAGCGCGGGTGTTGTCCCGGCTGTCGGTGTTGGAAAATATGCTGCTGGCGGCTCAACATCAGACGGGAGAAAATTTCTGGAGCGCTTGCTTGCAGTTTCGCCAGGTGGCCAAGGAAGAAAAGCAGTTAAAAGAGCGAGCTTACGCCATTTTAGAGTCGGTGGGCTTGACGCATATGACCCATGAGTATGCAGGAGCGCTTTCTGGCGGTCAGCGCAAGTTGCTAGAGATGGCGCGTGCCCTGATGGTGCAGCCCAAACTAATCTTGCTAGACGAACCTGCGGCTGGTGTGAACCCCACCCTGATCAACCAAATTTGCGAACACATCACCACCTGGAATCGGGAAGGGCTGACATTTCTGATTATTGAGCACAACATGGACGTGATCATGTCGCTGTGCGATCGCGTTTGGGTTTTGGCAGAAGGCCGCAATTTGGCAGTGGGCAGTCCTAGTGAAGTCCAAACCAACTCGGAAGTATTGGAGGCTTATTTGGGGCAGTGAGGTCAACAGGTACTCATCCCGAAGGTGCCTTAAAAACACGAAGAGGTGAGTTTTGACACCCACCTCCAACGCTCAAATTTTCTGCAAACTAGTTGTGATGCACCCTTTGACAGAAGCCTTGTAGCAATTTGCGGCTTGAGTTGCTTGAGCCTAGTCGTGCTTTTTCTTTTTGCCGTTTTTGCCTTCTACGGGCTCTACTGGCAGTTGCATGACGCTTCCGGTTTGCGTTTGGACTGTCTGTCCTGGAACTACCTGACCAGGAGCCGCAGCGGGAACCGCTAAAGGCGATGCCTGAGTTGTAGCTGGCGCAGGCGATACTTGAGCGGCTGGAGCGGGGCTTTCTGCGGCAGTTGGAGGAGCTAGATACCGATTGACTAGCAGGGGAATGGCAGTCGTACCAGCCAGCGAGACAGCACCAATAATGCCCTGAGTTAGGGTTACTTTAAATCCTTGTCCTTTGGGGGGTTCTGAGGGTGATCCAGAATTTGCAGTCATAAAGAGGCAGGGGTATGGCTGTACAATCAACTTCACTCATTTATCGAAAGAATCAGCCTGAGCTACAACCGTATTTTTACCGAGCAAATAAAATCTTTGACAAAGATTCAAGCGTCCATAAGCTGTCTGTAAAAATGGTTCTGAAAGGAAACTACGGCTTGCTTGGCGCGTCACACCAGCGATGCCACATTTGCCGATACAGGCTTTCGAGGGTTTGAGTAAAACCGCGCCCATTTGTCAGAGGCGATCGCGACATCAGATAGCGCAAATTGGATCGGAGAAAGCGTAAGCGATCGCGGTCTTCTGCTAAACGTTTGGCTAGGGCTACATACTCGCCTGAAGACACAGCAATCAAATCGGTCAGCCCTAGATTGGCTAACAAGCTCATCCCCACCCTAGCCGCATGACTTTTGCCAGCCAGAGTAATCACCGGAATCCCCATCCATAAAGCTTCGCAGGTAGTTGTAGTGCCGTTGTAGGGGAAGCTGTCGAGGCCAATGTCGATTTGGTGATAAAGGGCCAAGTGCTCGGCAAAAGAGGAGACGTGCCCTAGGAGGTGGACGCGATCGCTAGTCACACCATGTTGAGCGAACAAATCATGAAAGCGCTGACGAGTAGCCGCATCAGTCAAAGCTTTGTATTTCAAAACCATCTGAGATTGGGGTACAGCCTTGAGGATATTGGCCCAAGTCGCAATCACTTCTGGTGTCACCTTGGCCAAGTTATTAAAGGAGCCAAAGGTGACGTATCCCTTCGTCAGCGCGGGCAATGCTTCTACAGTTGGGGCGTTTTGTGCTGCTTGGTAGCAGAGAAAGCCACGGGGTAGCCTTACTAATTTCTCGGTGTGGCGAGTATCAGCCACTCCTACTGGATCGGCCCAAGTATCGGTGAGGCGGTAATCGATCGCTGCCAAGCCTGTGGTGTTGGGATAACCCAAATAAGTCACTTGGATCGGTGCAGGTTTATGAGCGAACACCAAGATGCGGTTGCCAGCTGTATGTCCTGCTAAATCCACCAAAATATCAATCTGGTCTTGGCGGACCAACTGAGCTACATGCTCATCGCTAAGGCTAATGATGTCGCGCCAGCCGTCAGCAAAGCGGCGAAATTGTTCGGTCAAGCCATCATCGGCCAGCAGATTAGCGTAGCAGAACACCTCATAATTAGCGTGGTCATGAGTTGCCAGCACAGAGCCGATGAAAAACCCTACAGGATGGGCATTGAAGTCTGGGGAGACATAACCAATCCGCAAACGGCGATCGCGAGTCCGATCATTTAAGTGTGGCGTCGCGGCTTGAGTAAGCGGCTCGGCATACTGTTCGGCCCAGCGTTTGTGCTCAGTAAAAATTGTCTCCGGGTCGTGGCTGCTGTCATAGTGCAGCGAGAACAGCAAATTACTTTTCGCTTCCATCAAACCGGGTTTCATCGCGATCGCCTGACGATAAGCGGCGATCGCCTCCGTCATCCGTCCTTGGTCTTTGAGCACGTTGCCCAAGTTGTTGTAGGTTTCGGCCAAGTCAGGACGTAGCACTACTGCTTGCTGGTAGTGGGTGCTGGCTTCTGCCAACTGACCTTGGCGTTTGTACATATTGCCGAGGTTGTTGTGGGCCTCAGCCGAATCGGGCTTGAGAGTTAGAGCTTTCTGGTAAGAGGCGATCGCGGCTTCCGCTTGGCCCAAATCTTGGTAAACATTACCTAAGTTGGTATGAATGTCGGAGGCGGTAGGTTGCAGGGCTAGCGCTTGCTGGTAGTAAGTGATCGCTTGGTCAAGTTGGCGGCGGTTGAAGCAGGCCAGAGCCAGCTGGCAATATTGAGTTGCTGCTTGATGCCAGTACTGAGTTGCTGCTTGAATCTGCCCCTGCTGTTGGGCAATCAGCCCTAACTGAGACAGAGCCTCAACTTGGTCCTCAACTTGGTTGGGTTGCTGCTGCAAAATTTGCCGATAGATTTGCTCAGCTTCAGACCACCGCTTGGCCTGAAAATGTTGGAGTGCGATCGCCGAAGCTTCAGAAATATTCACCATACCGCCCAATGTCTTGCTCCACTGAATCTTGCCTGCAAAACTGTCTCATCTCAAGTCTGTAACTTTAACGCTACACCGACTCCAGCATTCCCTACCCAACCCCGCATCTCAAAGCTCAATCTCAAAACTCGGTCCCAGATTGCCTCACAAAAGCTGAGTTGCGCTTTCAGATAGACATTATGTTGGGAATGATCAAGAGAAATAGAGGCTAGCTGTTGTTGAGTTAAACGAATGGCTGGAGCCTTTGCCACTCGCTAAAGTGAGTTGCCCCACTTTGCTAATCCCATAGAATTTTGCCCGATCGAGGATCTTGAGCATGTCAACGCCGCTGAAAACGATCTCCTTGCTTTGCCCCACGCGAGGACGACCTGATAAAGCCCTCCGTCTGGTCTTAAGTGTGCTGAAAACCGCGCACCATCCGGAAAGAGTCGAGGTTTTATTTTATGTAGATACCGACGACTCCACCAAACTAGACTACGTGGAGCAACTGAAAGCTCATAAAACAGAACTCAACCGCTTAAAGCAGTGCTTCTTGATGGTCAACGAGCCAATTGGGGTTTCTAAAGCCTGGAATGCCTTGGCGACTGCTTCTCAAGGCGATCTTCTAGTCATGGCCGCTGATGACCAAATTTATAACGACGCAGGGTGGGATACGCGACTCGACCAAGAAACCGCAAAATTCCCAGATGAGATTTTTTGCATGTGGTTCAACGAAGGTCATTGGGGTGAAAAACTCTGCACCTTCCCCATTGTCAGCCGCAAATGGTGTTTAACGTTGGGCTACTTCATTACAGGCATTTTTGAGTGTTTGTATGATGACCTCTGGATTATGGATATTGCCAAGCGAGTCGGGCGATTGCACTACATTCCCGATGTGTTGACGGAGCATTTGCATTGGGGCTATGGCAAGGCCGAAATTGATTCCACTTACGAGTTCAAGCAGGTCGACTCCCAGGGAAACCTTAAGCCTGCGGTGCGACGAGACATGGATTTGTTTGGCAGAACAGCTCCATATCGTGAAGCCGATGCTCGCAGAATTGCCGCAGTCATGCATGGTCCTGTGGCTCTCCAACCTGGCTTGTCCCCGATTGGTCGTCCTACGATCTTCAACGATGCCAAAGGCGCGATCGCCCCTACCAGTCAACCTGCCGTTTCGCCCACTAAAACCCAAGTGGTGAATTTATCAATTACTAGTAACCAAGAAACCAAACAGTTAAAGCTGTACTTGGATGCGGAGAAATATACCCAGCAACTCATGCTGTCGCGTTTTAGCGCTGGCAAGTTGTATGAAACAGAAGTTTCTGATTTTTTGATTCAAACGCTGCGTCCCGGCGATCGCTTTATTGATATTGGGGCGCATGTGGGCTATTTCTCTCTTTTAGCAGCTACTTTGGTGGGTGATTCGGGTAGTGTGCTGGCTTTTGAAATGGAGTCGGCGAACTACAAAAAGATTTTAGAAAACATTGAATTAAATCACCTTTCAAATCTCAAGGTTTTTAATGTTGCTTTAGGAGCTGAAACAAAAGAAGCCCAATTTTTTGTCAATTTAGATAATGATGGTGGTCATGCTTTGTGGAATGTGGGAGCACACCAATTTAATCAAAAAAGTCGGATGAGCCAAGCAACAAAGAAGGTTAATGTTACTACGTTAGACGAAGCCTTGACTGACCAAAACTCTATCCCGCCTAAGATGATCAAAATTGACACCGAAGGCGCAGAGCTGCAAGTTTTGAAAGGCAGTATAAACATTCTGAAAACTCATCGAGTCCCTTACATTATTTCTGAAGTCAATCGTTTTGGTTTACAGCAAATGGGAACCAACGAAACTGAACTACGAGAATGGATGCGATCGCTCGGATATGACGCTTATTTAATGCAAGCTAGTTCACCTAATTTAGTTAAGCTAGAACCCAACCAATATTGCGACACCACTAAGGTATTTAACTTGTTATTTAGTCGTGTCTAACTTCAGGTTGTGAGGCAGAAATGAACGACTGTCCATTGGTCTGGATCATGATGGGGGTAGCTGGATCAGGGAAGACAGTGGTAGGACGATTGCTATCCGAGCGCCTAGAATGTGACTTTTTAGAGGGCGATCGCCGCCATCCCCAGGCCAACATCCTCAAAATGTTTTCCCATCAACCTTTAGAAGACGCAGATCGTCGCCAATGGCTCTTAGAAATTGAGGATGATATTCAACGCGCTGGCGATCGCAATCGAGAGACGGTCATCACTTGTTCTGCGCTCAAACTCTCCTACCGCAACCACCTAGCCGCTTTAGGGCGTGTCCAACTGGTTTACCTTGAAGTACCGCATACAGAACTGGAGCGCCGCCTCACTCAACGACAAAATCACTACATGCAGTCTGCCATGCTGCAAAGCCAAATCGCTGCCTTTGAACCCATCAGTCCGGAAGAAAATGTCATCACGGTAGATGGACTTTTACCTCCTATTGAGGCAGTCAATTCATTGCTCAGTCAGGCAATGCAACGATTCCCCGGCCTAAAACAACCTTGGTGGCAACGCTGCACTCAATAGGCTGCTTTTGGTTGACCACACATCACCGGGCTCAAGACTGGATGTAACGAAATGTTGAAAAAGACGAAATAGTTGGTAAACGAACTGACAGATATTTAAGTTCAGCCAAGCCGTAGCATGACCAAACATAATAACTTCTTGGGGTATAGCTTGTGGGTACGAGACTGTATTGAAACAACATCTGACAAGATACTAACCTCTAGAGCACCTCTCTACAGTCCTATCGCTCTAGCCACCTATTGCTTCTTTACTAATTTTGGTATTGGTACACTTTTGTACAGCATTAATGTATTCCGTCGCGGCTACCTATGGCGGGGAAGAGCGATTGCCACATTATCAGTAGTGTTTCTAACTATTGAAATGTTTACTTCTGCTTCCAATATACGTTTTCTCGCTCCTGGCAGAAGCATCCTCAATATGTTAGTTGCAGTTTGCCTATACAGCGCTGAAAAACCTCATTTTAATCGAACTGTACGGGATGGCGTAAAGCAGGCAAGATGGTGGTTGCCATTAGTTTGGGTTGTAGTAATTACTTTGGTTCTGCTGTTGTTGAATTTCTTTTTATTGAATTAAAACTACAAGAAACAATAACATTATTCAATACTAATCTGCGATCGCAAGCCCTGAGACTCGTTGAGGCCATGGGTGTGGAATATTTTGTGATGATTCAGCACGAATCCCTTTCGGAGCAGGAAAACCTTCTTGCCATGTGCTAGCAAGAGCGCTAATGAGTTCTAACCAAGAAGTTGAATCAACTGGATTGACTATATTGGTAGCCTGCTCATCTTTTAGATGTTTGGCCTGGACAAATTCAATAAAATTGAGGATCTCGCTAGCTTGGTCTTCAGGGAGAGATTTAACAAGTTCATAAATCTGTTAAGCGATCGTCATCGTTATAAGCGGGTTTTAAGTAGATTTTAGCTTGATTACAAAAACCTCAGAAACTTAATTTCTAAGTCATTTTTTAAAGGCTATGATTAGTTCTAGGCCTGTTAATTTTGGTTCTAAGGCATTAAGTAAACTACATTTTGAAAGTATACATGGAATGGACAAAAACCTAAGCTTGCTCTGCGATGAATTCTTTAACGAGATATTCGATGAATACTGGAAATGGCTTCTTGGTAAATTTAACTCATTAAAAGAAGGAAAACAGATTTTCTATAGGCCAATAAATGGTAATACTCGTTATGTCAAAAGTATGAATCGGGAAGTAATAGAGTTGTTAGAGAAAAAGGCAAAACGAGGAAGCTTGAATCCACATCCTGGCTCAACTGACAAGAATGAGCTGCGAGATGACTTTTACAAGCTATGCCATGACCCTAAAATCATTATTAGAGATTCTCAAAATAGAATTAAGGGGATAAAAGAGCTTCGTGAGAGACACGATATCGAAAACCTGGCGGAATTCAAACGTCACATGTTTGAAGAGTTTGAGGAGTTTGCAAGAGAAAAATATTTTGATTTGTTGTCCTATCGCAAATCAAAACTTATTCATATTGAGGAAGATTTAAGCGATGATCGGATTGATGACGCCATAAAGTCAAATAAGCTTCTATTTGATTTCGTTGTAACTGATGATAAATTGGCTCTTCAACGTCAACGTCGAGGCCAAGATCGCCTACGTGAACTAACTCTTGAAAACTATAATTTTCAATGTGCTATTTGCGACATAACTGCTCCGGAGTTACTCATTGCAAGCCATATCGTTAGATGGGCTGACTCCCGTTTACTACGAGGAAAGCTGTCTAATACTATATGCCTGTGTAGATTGCATGATGCTCTATTTGAGCAAGGGTATTGGTCTCTCAGGGATAACTTTTCTATCTTGATCAAAGCTAGCCTGAACAGCAACACAATTGAGTTGGTTTTAAACAGCTCAATGCAGTTTAGAAAGCCTAAGAAATATCTCCCAGAAATTTATTTTTTACAGAAACATCGATCACGATGTCTGTTAAATTAGTATCGGTTTTTCGTTCGCAAACCTTGCAAAGATGAGAACCCAGCTGGTTCAAATAAACTCTCTGTCTTTTGCTTTGCCGATGAGGTTAGTATCTCCTCAGTATCTTGACAGCGTGACGAAAGCTCAAAACAAGCACGAACAGCTTACAAATTCAAACCTGAGAGACAGCGTTGTACTTGTTTTTCCCAAGTCCAATCTTGCATGAAGTGGGCGGCGGCTTGGCCCTTGGCTTGAGCGGTTTGGTAGTCGGTGTAGACCTGTTCTAGAGCTTCCACGATTTCTTCTACATCTGATTCACCCCAGCCTTCTACGCCTTGGAAAATGGGAATAGATTTAGCGGGTTTTTGGTGGGTCAGAGCATAGCAGCGATCGCTTCCAATCAAATCTAAGTGGCCCGTATTGGCTGAGAGAATCGTGGGTAGCCCACAAGCCATACTTTCCATTGCGACTAAGTTGGTGCCGCCTTCTGCGCGATTGGGAAATACCGCAACGTGGGCTTCGCGGATAATTTGCCCCACCATGTGGTTGGGAATGGGGCCAACATCAATACAGGCATCGGCGGGAATCCCATTGGCAACGAGCCATTCCACTACTCGCAAGCGACCATCAGCATGAATAGCTGGCGTACCTTGGACATGACCTGACTGCTCCAGCCCCGACATGAACTGCGGCCAGAAATTATGCCAAGCGGTGAGAAGTAGCGCGTCTGGATGGCGATCGCGAAACGCCCTGAAAGCTGCAATCACGATATCCTGGCCTTTGCGGTACTCCAGCTTGCCGCCGGAAAAAATCACGAAGCGATCGCGGAACAAATTGGCTTTGGGAGCAGGATGGAAAATCGCTGGGTCAATGCCTTGAGGGGCGGTGTAGACGTTCTCCAGGCCATAGCTTTGCAATACTTGGGCGTTCCAAGTTGAGCCTGCCACAATCGCATCATAGGTTTTAGCCTTGGCAATGGCTTCTGGTTTTAGGGCCGTATCTTCAAAAAACACCACGCCGAAATTACGCTGACCGGAGACTCGCGGCAACAGTTTAGAGTCAAAATCTTTGCCCAAGGCGTAGAAGATGGGGATATCTAAGCCGACTTGTTGCTTGGGGTAGTTAGCTAGCAGGTTTTGTAGATTTTGCTGTTGGGCAATCGCGGGACGCAACAGCACTTGGTGTAGCGGATTGAGCAGTTCTGAGGTGACTGAGGCAGGTGTTAGCAACATTGGGGCAAAGCTGGGATGCTGCTGCAACTGAAGCGTGAAATTGATGCCGTAGACTCCCCATCCTGTCATTAAGCTCAGTTGCCAGCCGATACCAATGGGTCTCACTGGCTTAGTGTTTGCGGTGGGAGGTGGGGGAGTGACGTTAGTAGAATCGTCGGGTGGAGTAGCTGCTGCGAATTCAGGAGAAGGCTGGGGCATGGCAGGAAGAGAATGGGTTGATGGCGATGGTGTCTCGACTAATGTTTGCAATGCCTCTTGGACACGGCTGATCACAGCGGCCCAGCTACCCGGTTGTTGCTGACGAAACAGCCGCATCGTGGGATACCAAGGGCTATCTTCTCGCTCTAACAGCCAACGCCAATCAGGGGCAAAGGTGAGCAGCACCCACACAGGTTTGCCCATTGCGCCTGCCAGGTGAGCCACAGAAGTATCCACGGTAATCACTAAATCCAGTTGAGCGATCGCGGCGGCTGTATCAGCAAAGTCTTGCAACTGCGAACTTAAATTCTCTACGGTTGCGCCGTCGCTGGTGAGTTGGGCGAATTCGGCAACTGAGGCATCTTTCTGCAAGCTGTAGAAGCTGACTCCTGGCATTGTCAGCAATGGTTGAAAACAGTGCGGTGAGCAAGAGCGATGATGATTGTTTTGATTCGTGCGGCTGCCCGACCAAACTAAGCCCACTTTGAGATGGTCAGCGGGTGCGCTGAGTTTTACGGCGGATTGTGTCGGAGGGAAAATGTAGGGAACTGAGGCAGGGATGGTGTCTACTGTGGTACCCAACAAGCGCGGCAAGCTCAGTAGTGGTGTGTGCAGATCAAAGGCGGGCAGTGGGTTTTCTTGGGCCACAAGTTGATCGATGCCAGCCACCCCAGCCAATAGGCGCAGCAGTGGGGCTTGGCATTCTACAATCACCCGTCCGCCGCGCTCAGCGACTAGAGCCGCATAGCGAATGAATTGAATCGTATCGCCAAAGCCTTGCTCGGCATGGAGAAAAATGGTTTGCCCTTGTAAGTCTGAGCCATCCCATAGTGGCTGAGCAAAAGGACGAGGTCGTCGGTGAGGTCGTCGCCAGCGCCATTCGTACTCGGCAAATCCCTGTTGGAAATCTCCGCCGATCAGCCAAGCCAAAGCGCGATTCCAATGAGTCTCAATATCGTCAGGATTGCTAGCTAGAGCTTGGTTGTAGGCAGCGATCGCCTGAGCGACTTGACCTTGCTGACGATAAATTAAACCTAGACTGGCATAAGCGTTCGTGAAGTTGGGGTTGAGCGCTAAAGCTTTTTGGCAATGGACGATCGCCTCAGCAAACTGGCCTTGTTCCCGCAGCGTGGCGCTGAGGTTGGCATGGGCTTCAGCGAAGTTGGGCGCGATCGCCAACACCCCCTTGTAGTAGGCGATCGCTTGGTCAAATTGGCGTTTTTGGTGCGCGATCACTCCGAGCAAATGTAAGGCATCCAGGTGGTTGGGGTCTTGCTGCAACACCTGAAAGTAAATGGTGCTGGCTGCCTCTAATTGACTAGTTTGGTGCCTTTGGAGGGCAGTAGCGATCGCCGCCTCCAAATCACTCAGAGGTGTAGGCAGGCAACTGGCTAATAATTTTTGCAGTGCTTGACTGACTCGCTCAATGACTTCAGGCCAATTTCCAGCAGTGGTTTGCCGAAATAGCCGCATTGTCGGGTACCAAGGGCTGTCTTCGCGGTCAGTGAGCCAGCGCCAGTCGGGGGAGGTGTCGAGCAGCAACCAAACTGGCTTGCCTAAGGCTCCCGCTAAATGAGCCACGGAGGTATCAATGGCAATCACCAAGTCAAGTTGGGCGATCGCGGCGGCTGTATCGCCAAAATCTTGTAACTGAGGGCTTAAATCTTGAATTGCAGTGGAGGGTAATTGCGCTAAATCAGCAATTTGTGGGCCTTTTTGCAAACTATAGAACGCGACTCCAGGCAGCTCTAGCAGTGGCAAAAACTGCTGGAGGGGGCAAGAGCGCTGATTGTTGTGCGGATGGGTAGGATTGCCTGACCAGACCAAGCCAACTTTGAGTTGCGTGGCTGGTGGGGCGACTAAAGTCAGGCTGGAAGTTGGAGGCTGCAAGTAGGGCACTTGGGCAGGAATGTTTTCCAGGCTGGTGCCTAAAATTCGCGGCAAGCTTAATAGCGGTGCATGGACATCAAACTTGGGGATGGCCTGACCCTCGACAATAAATTGCTGAATCTGGGGGAGGGGCTGAATCAGCGTGGATAACGCTTGCTGACAAGCCACAAGGATACGGCCTCCCTTCTGCGCTACTAAGCCTACATAGCGAATGAATTGAATTGTGTCGCCAAACCCTTGCTCTGTATGAATTAGGAGGGTTTTTCCTGACAAATCAGAGCCATCCCAAATTGGTTGTTTGAATGGTTGCGGCTTCATGTCTGGTCGTCGCCACCGCCACTCATATTCCTCAAAACCCCGCTTCAAGTCACCGATCCGTAATAGCGCGATCGCTCTGCTAAAGCGGGCATCGACATTCTCAGGATTAACAGCCAGCGCTTGGTTGTAGCAAGCCATTGCCTCGACATACCGCCCTTGGGCCTCCCAGATCGTCCCCAAGTTGTTGTAGGTCATGGCGTAGTTGGGATTCAGCGCGATCGCCTGCTGGTAGTGCGCGATCGCGGCATCAACTTGGCCTTGTTCTTTCAGCGCGGCCCCTAAATTGTGGTGCAACTCGGCGGCTCCAGGATTGAGAGCGATCGCTTGTCGGTAATGAAAAATTGCCGCCTCAATTTGCCCGGTTTGGCTGAGCGCTACGCCCAAGTTACTATGCGCTTCCGGAAAGTTAGGTTTAAGGGCTAAGGCTTTTTGGTAGTAGGCGATCGCGTCAGAGTTACGTTTCTCAGTAGCGGCTAATGCCCCCCGCAACTGCCAAACCTCGGCTTGGTTGGGTTGCGCTTGCAAAATTTGCTGATAAAGTTGCTCGGCTTCCACCAAACGACCTGATTGATAGTGTTGGATAGCAGTTTTTAGGAGTGCTGCCCAATCTTGCTCGGGTAGAGCATTGGCTGACCTCTCCCCGCCTGCGGCACCCCTCTCCTGTAGGAGAGGGGCTGGGAATGAGGTTTGGCTCTTGTCTAGTAAATATTTTTGCGGCTGAGCGATCGCCTCCCGCAGTGCTGCCACAACTCGCGCCAACACACCTGCCCAGTCACCAAATTGAGCTTGCCGAAACAACCGCATGGTGGGATACCAAGGCGTGTCTTCCCGCTCTAGCATCCAGCGCCAATCGGGAGCAAATGAAAGCAATACCCAGACAGGTTTACCTAAAGCTCCAGCCAAATGAGCAACTGCCGTGTCTACCGTAACAACTAAATCCAGTTGCGCGATCGCGGCGGCTGTATCACCAAAATCTTGTAACTGGGGGCTTAAATCTTGGAGGCGATCGCTCAGTGCACCCAGTTGAGCCAGTTCTTCTGGTTGGGCTGCTTTTTGCAAGCTGTAAAGCGTTACGCCAGGGATATCGAGCAAAGGGCGGAAGTCACCCGCTGTACAAGAGCGATTGCGGTTATTGCGATTTTCTGGATTGCCCGACCAGACGAACCCTACTTTTAACTGGGTGCTTGGAGGGGTGGCCAAGGTGATCGAGCTAGAGCTAGGAACCTGAAGATAGGGCACCTGAGCAGGAACGGTTTCTAGAGTGGTGCCGTGGAGCCAAGGCAAACTCATCAAAGGTCTTTGCACATCGAAGGCGGGTAAAGCTTTACCTTGGGCGACAACGGCTTGCACTCCGGGCACCGTTTGCACTAAGCGAACTAAGGGAGCTTGGCACTCTACCACCACTTGCCCGCCTTGTTCTGCAACCCAGGAGGCGTAGCGAACAAATTGCATGGTGTCACCAAACCCCTGCTCGGCATATAGCAGAATCCGCCGTCCCGCTAGGTTTGAGCCATCCCAGAGGGGTTGAGGAAATGGGCGCAGTTGTTTGCCTTCCCGTCGCCAGCGCCATTCATATTCAGCAAAGCCTTGGCCTAAATCTCCACCCAGCAACAAAGCCAGAGATCGATTCCAATGAGGCGAGACAAATTCTGGCTTCAGCACGATTGACTGGTCATAAGCCGCGATCGCCTCAGCTACTTTGCCTTGATGCCGCAGGGCATGGCCTAAGTTGTTGTAGGCTTCTGGGTAGCGAGGGTTGAGGGCGATCGCTTGCTGGTAGCTAGCCACAGCCGCCGCATATTCACCATTAGCAACCAAAGCCAATCCTAGATTGTTGTAGGCATCAGCAACATTAGGCTTGAGGGCGATCGCTTGGCGGTAGTGCGCGATCGACTCCTCAATGTAACCAGCTTGGTAAGCAATTAGCCCTAGGCCATGCAAGGCAGGGAAATAATTAGCCTCTTGCTGCAAAATTAAGCGGTAAAGCTGCTCGGCTTGATGCAACTGCCCAGCTTCATGATGCTGAACGGCGCTAACAAACGCTTCACGGATGGTTGCCATGTGGCTAAATCCTTATACGGTTCAGGGCGTTGAGGGGACAGGTGATGGAGTCGGAGGTGTGGGAGCCGCTACGGGACGCACCACTGGAGCAGTGGGTGCTTTAGCTTCAAACACGGCTGCTAGAGCTTGGTCAAACGTTTCTGCCATGACGATACGGTTTTCGTAAGCCACAATGACTCGGACTAAAGTAGGCAAGCTGTTTTGCTCAGCTTCTAGATATAGAGGCTCAACATACAACAATGACTGCTCGATCGGAATCACTAACAGATTGCCCTGAATCGCCCGTGAACCTTGCCGATTCCATAAGGAAATTTGCTGAGAAATAATCGGGTCTTGGTTAATCCGCGCTTCAATTTGCTCTGGCCCGTAGACCAACTGCTGTTTAGGAAACTCGTAGAGCAACAGCTTGCCATAGTTTTCTCCGTCCGATCGCGCTGCCAACCAAGCAATCAAATTATTGCGCTGTCGCGGCGTAAAGGGCAGCAACAAAATGAATTCTTCTGTATCGCTCCCAGGCAGGCTAGTAATCAGGTAATAGGGTTCCACTAACTGCGGTTTACTGCCATATATTTCTACCGGAACCTGCCATTGGTCTTCCCGGTTATAAAATACCTGCGGATCGGTCATGTGGTAGGTCAACAGCCGCTCTGATTGCACGTTGAAAAAATCGACCGGATAGCGGACGTGACTGCGAAGGGCGGCGGGCATGGCGCTGATCGGTTTGAATAATCCTGGAAAGATTCTGGCCCAAGTTTGAATGATCGGGTCTGTGAGATCAGCGACATAAAAATCAACCGAGCCATTGTAAGCATCGACCACCACCTTAACCGAGTTGCGAATGTAGTTAAAAGGATGGTTGCCAGGGTCTGAGTAAGGATAGCGATCGCTCGTCGTATAGGCATCGACCATCCAATAAAGATAATTTTGGTCGGCTGAATCATCGCCAGCAGTAGCCTCTGGGTTGGTGTCAGCCGTAATTAGATAAGGCTCACTGTCATAACGCAGAAAAGGGGCGATCGCCCGAATCCGCTGATTAATGTTGCGACGGAACAGCACCTTGGTTTGGGGCGTAAAGTTGCGAGTTAAGACCATCTGCCAATCATTTAAGTACTTGGCAAATAGCAACCGTCGCCATTGAGAATTCAGGAAGACACCACCGCGCCCCCCGTAGGTGTTGTAAACGTTGTCGTTTCCACTGGGATAGTCCAACTCCTTGACTCGCGTCCCAGTCATGACATAGGTATTAGCAATCTCTCCGTAGTACAGCCGAGGTTGGCCAATAGGAATACTGGCTCTAATTCCAGCGCTGGAAGTCGTCAACGAGCTAGCATTGTCATCGGCTGGGTTGACCCCAATATCTTTAACGAAATAATCTGGCAGACCCCCTGGCCCTACCCGATTCACTGGGCTAAGCGTAAATCCATAGCCGTGCGTATAGACCAAGTGCTCGTTCACCCAAGTTTTAGCTTGTTGCGGCACCGCACTGTAATCTAACTCCCGCGCCGAAATTAGAACCTGCTGCTTTTCGGTAGTGAGGGGTGTTCGCTGAAAGCGTTCCCGCAGGGTGGAGTTAGGAGTGAGGAGAGAAGCAATATCATCCCTTCCTTCGGAACGCTTCGCGAACGTTCTTCCGCCTTCATCCTTCAAAAGCGTGTAGCGATCGACATCCGCATCTGGAAACCGATAATACAACCGGATTTGTTGTAGCTGCCGATTGGTTTGTAGGAGTGGTCGTGTGTCCCAGAGCCGAATGTTGCGTAGGGTGAGTTGGTTGTTTTGCAGGTCAGTGCGGGTCAGTTCTCCAGTGGGGGAAAAGGTTTGAGCATCAATGGCTTGCAGGTCAAAAGCTTGACGGGTTAGGGCAATGCTGCGCTCGATATAGGGACGTTCCCGTGCTAGCTCGTTAGGCTGTACGGCAAAACGATGCACTGCCTCTGGTAAGGCGATACCCGCGATCGCCACCACAGCAACATACAAGCTCAACCCATACAGCCAAGGAGCGGGTTGGTTAGCTCGCTTCGAGCCGACCATCGTCCGCCAAAGCAGAAAAATCGCGATCGCCAAGGCCAAAAAGCTCAAGCCAGTATTGATCGGCAACTGCACCGTTACATCCGTGTAGCTAGCGCCATAGACCACGCCTCTAGAGGAGTACAGCAACTCGTAACGACTGAGCCAGTGACTAAAAGCGATCGCGAGCATCAGGCTAGTGCTCAAGCCCTGTAAGTGGCGAACTTGCGGAGCCGAGAATCCCGGAAAGTTGCCCTCACTCAAGCTTTCTCCTGATAGGAGATACCACAGCGTTACTGACACTAAGGCATACAGCGTTAAGCCTGTCAGCCAAAAGGCTAGGAGTTGCTGGACTGGCAGAGTGAAGACATAAAAACTAATATCGCGACCAAAAAGCGGATCAGTACTGTTAAATGACGTGGGATAGAAGTACTGCAAAACCTGTGCCCAGTGGCCATCCAGCGTGAGCCCAAACCCCACTGCTAAAACCACCGCGATCGCCCGCAACCAAAACCGAGGGGCAATTGTTAGCCCCAGCACAAGCCCACCCAACACTGCCGCCTGTGACAGATGACTCGGCAATTGCACCAAGATTTGCCATATGATTTCTGGTTCTAAGCGCTGGGGGGACGGCAGTGATGCATTGGAAAAGCTAGCAAAAGCCTTGCCCAGCCAGCTAGGAGGATGCCAATAGCGTCCCGCCACCTGAGCGTAGTAAAGCAGCATCACCCCCACTAACAGATTTAACCCCACCGCCAGCGGCAGCAACTTAGTCACCCCTAAGCCGCGAGGCCGAGCCACCCGATTCCCCAACAAAATTTCCTTGGGGCTTAGATCTTGCTCTTGCGGCTTCTGGTACTGCAAGCGTTGGGCGATCGCAAAATTACCAAACCAAAACCCGATCGTTACCAAGCAGGCGATCGTCCAGAGACAGGCTTTAGTCCAGACCCGCAGCAAAAATGCGGGTGAATAACCCAATTCCTGAAACCAAAGCACCTCGCCCCCCAGCCGAGCTAGCAAATCAAATGCTAACCACAATCCAACCAGGAAGACAACAACCTGAGAAACTGTGCGGAACCAGCTCTTACCCATCAGCCTTCACCCCAAAAAAATAACCCCACTTCTGGAGGGGGTCTGGGGGACGCAGCCGTCCCTCAGCGGGGGTTTGGGGGCGAGTGCCCCCAAGGTTCGGATGCTAAATTGCCTCACCCGATCGCGCCTCAGGATTGAGGTTAAACAGCATCTCCAGCGACTGCATGGCTCGCCGCCGCGCCTCAATATCCTGCTGCGCCCGCAGTTGCACCATCGGGTCATGCAAAATCTTATTCACAATTCCTCTAGTCAGCGCCTCAATAATTTCCTGGTGCTTCTCGGCAAACTCGCTACCTAAGCGTGACAACGCCTTTTCGAGTTCTTGCTCGCGAATGGTTTCAATTTTTTCCCGCAAGCAGCTAATGGTCGTGACGGTTTCTAGCGATCGCCACCAAACATCAAAGGCATCTAGCTCGTCTTCTAGTAGGGCTTCCGCCTCCATTGCCATCTGCCGACGGCTTTCTTGGTTTTGCGCCACCACAGCTTTTAAGTCATCGACGTTGAACACCTGGACAGATTCCAAGTCGTTGACATCGGCATCGACGTTCCGGGGCACGGAAATGTCGATTAGCATCAACGGTTGAGCTGGTTCCAAGCAGTTTTCTAGCTTGGCGCGATCCAAAATTGGCTGAGTCGAAGCGGTGCTGGTAAACACCAAATCTGAACAGGTCAGCACTTCCGACAACTCAGACAGCAGGCAGAGCTTGAGTTGCGCCTCCGTAAACTGGCTGGCTAGTTCCTCGGCCCGCTCCAAAGAACGGTTGAGAATACAAATTTGCACCGCCCCTTTGGAAATCAAGTGCTGCACCAGCAGTCGCGCCATTTTGCCTGCCCCAATAATGGCAACTCGACAAGCAGCCAGGTTCGGCACCTTGATCTGTGCTAGCTCCACCGCAGCCGAGCTAATTGAAACAGCCCCCGTACCAATGCTGGTTTCTGTGCGAACGCGCTTACCCGCCGAGATCGCTTGCTTAAACAGTTGATTGAGAATGCGGCCTACGCCTTTGTATTGCTGACCCAGCTTGTGAGTGTGCTTCACTTGAGCCAAAATTTGCCCTTCGCCCAGCACTAAGCTATCTAGACCCGCCGCCACTCGCATCAAGTGCATGACTGCATCTTGGTGTAACAACACAAATAGGTGAGGTCGTAGCGCCGGAATGGGTAACTTGCTGTGCTCAGACAAGAATTGCGTCACTTCCCGCACGCCGTGCTCAGATTCGGTAGTGACAATGTAAATTTCCAGGCGATTACAGGTACTGAGGATGGCAGCTTCCTCAATGTGGCTGTAGCTCTGCAAGTGAGCGATCGCCGCCTCATGTTGATGTTCTGGAATACTAAGCTTTTCGCGCACTTCAACGGGGGCTGTCTTGTGGCTCAGGCCCACAACGGCAATATTCATCTTCCCTCCCTAAGAGTTGTCGTCTTCCAAGCCAGACGGAGCGATTGATGTAAAAAACGTTTTTGATAACCAGCAGGCGTCTAGCAGGCTCAATCAATGGATCTTTAGAAATCTAAATTAAAACTAAAGGAGTACCTAAAGTAGGCAAGTTAGGAAAAGTTCATCTAGCTGGAGACCCAAAGTGATAGGCATGAAAAAGCGATCTACGTCAGCGATCGCTTCTACCTTTAGTGTGGCACTTCTCCAGGGTTAATGCTGTTTCAGGCTTAAAGTTCAGCAGGGGCATAGCATTGCCATACCCCTGTCTGAAATCCTGCCGTTAGCAATTAAGAAACTGCAAATTAACGCAATTGCAGGGATTTGCTTTGTCCGTCGAGCAGGTGAATCGTGTCCACAAAGCGAGCCGTTTTGGACTGGTTGGAAATGACCAGAGATTGAGTCCGAGCGCCACCGCTAAAGAAGCGCACGCCTTCCATCAAGGTGCCAGGGGTGATACCGCAAGCGGCGAACAGGACGGTTTCACCAGACGCTAGCTCATCGTCGTTGTAAATGCGATCGGGGTCGTCCACGCCCATTTCTTTCAAACGAGCGATGTTGGCTTCCCGGTTCCAGTTGCTGCTTTCGGGAGTGTTGACATCTGCGGGGTCGTAGATTAGTTGGCCTTGGAAGTGGCCACCCAGGCAACGCATTGCAGCAGCGGAGATCACACCTTCAGGAGCTGCGCCAACGCCCATCAGAGCGTGGATGTTGGTGCCAGCGAAAGCACAACAAATGGCGGCAGACACGTCACCGTCGCTGATCAGGCGAACTCTAGCTCCAGCTTGGCGGATTTCTTGGATCAATTCCTTGTGACGAGGACGATCCATGACGACAACCACTAGTTCTTCCACAGAGCGGTTTAAGCACTCGGATAGAATCTTGAGGTTTTCGGTCGCAGACTTGCGAATGTCCACTTTGCCCTTGGCTGCCGCCGGAGCTGCCAACTTCTTCATGTAGAAGTCGGGCGCTGCGAACAAACCACCTTTTTCAGAAATAGCCAGCACGGCCATAGAGCCGTTTTGACCATAGGCAACGAGGTTGGTGCCTTCGCACGGGTCAACCGCAATGTCAATTTCGAGCAGCTCGTCTGGGTTGCAGTATTCTTTAGCATCCTCGCGGGTGCAAATTCCCACTTCTTCCCCGATGTAGAGCATGGGGGCGTCGTCGCGCTCCCCTTCCCCGATCACGATACGGCCTCGCATGTAAATTTTGTTCATTCGCTCCCGCATTGCTTCTACAGCAACTTGGTCAGCGATGTTCTTTTCGCCCTTGCCCATCCAGCGAGCAGAGGCGATCGCAGCCTGCTCTACTACTTCAATAATCTCAAGACCGAGCGTGTTTTCCACGAGGTGTTTCCTCCAAACGGCTGATTTTGCGTCGTTTTAACTGGCAATTTCAGTTCTCAATCCTACCAAAGTGCGGGTATACCCTTGACAGAAAGATTTTGGGTTGAGCGGCAAGAGTGGCAGTTTGGGTGTGTCAGAACTTAAGGAATTCGTTGCAAATTGCTTCCAGCAACCCAGATTGAGCAAGGCTACAGTGGAGACAGGCGCTTGGCTCCAAGCGTGATTCAGCTATTTTTGAGGCGGTGAGCTAGAGCTGGCTTTATCTCTATCTGGCGATCGCTGGGAAGTTTTTTAAGTTCGGAGCATCACGATGAATCAAATGGCTTGGTTCCTGGTGGCTTGGGTGGGGGGCAGTTTGGCGATTCTGGGTAGCTTGATGACGCTGGGGAGTCTGTTGTTGTGGCTGGTGCCTCGGTCTGGGAGTAAGCCGCAAAAAATGGATGGGGAGCGATCGCCAGGGATACTAGACTGGCAGAATCGTGTGAAGTTAACGGCGGTTTCTCTGGGGCTGGCGATCGCGGGTTTTAGTCTTCTAGTAGTTTTTCCGCTCCCGCTGCATTGAGGCAGTATGCATGGATTGGTTCTATTTGGCTGAGGGTGCGGAATAGTATGCTTAAGATAGCAGTGCAATTCTGAGAAAACATGCTCGAATTTCTCAATCGATTTTTCGGTCGTCACCCTGAGCAGGTGAAGGCTCATGTGGAGATTTACACTTGGCAAACTTGTCCTTACTGCATTCGGGCGAAGGTGTTGTTGCAGTGGAAAGGGGTGAAGTTTACTGAGTACAAGATTGATGGGGATGGGGCGGCTAGGGTCAAGATGGGGGAGCGGGCGAATGGTCGCCGGACGGTGCCGCAGATTTTTATCAATAATGAGTATGTGGGCGGCTGTGATGATCTGTATGCCTTGGATCGTCAGGGACAGTTAGACTCGCTTTTGATGCAGTCTGCTACTTGATTTTCAATCACTAAAATCCGAGCCTTGGGGGCACTCGCCCCCAAACCCCCGCTGGGGGACGGTTGCGTCCCCCAGACCCCCTCCAAACGAGTTGATCTTTAGGCGTTTCGAGCCTTTTGTTTTTATTCCCTCAATCTCCTAGCTTCTGACTTTTGACTTCCTTCCCTTTCATCCTTCATCCTTGCAACTCCCCCCTCCTGTTCTTTCTCACCCCAAATACCTAGTGCACCATCGCTGGATGGCTCGATCGCTGGAGCTGGCTGAAGCTGCGGGGGCTGCGGGAGAAATTCCTGTGGGGGCGGTGATTGTAGGGCCAAATGGAGAGGCGATCGCTGAGGGAGAAAATCGGCGGGAGCGCGATCGCGACCCAACGGCTCATGCGGAGGTGTTGGCTTTGCGGGCGGCGGGGCAGGCGTTACAAAATTGGCGTTTGAATGAATGCACGCTGTATGTGACGCTGGAGCCTTGCCCGATGTGTGCGGGGGCAATTGTGCAGGCGCGGTTAGGGTTGTTGGTGTACGGGGCGGACGACCCGAAAACTGGTGCGGTGCGGACGGTAATGAATCTACCGGATAGCACTTGTTCGTTTCACCAGCTCAGGGTTTTAGGTGGGATTCTGGAAACGCCTTGTAGGACGCAGTTACAGGATTGGTTTGCCGAACGGCGGCGATCGCGGCACCCACCTAACTCGGCTTCTACCTCATGACAGCGGCGGAAGTGTCCTTGTGGCAGAAGACAACTCAAATAAAAGCCTTTACGTTAGGTTCAAGCAGGCATTATCCGGCTTGGTTCTTGCGTTTCTCGTCTCCCGCTGTCACTATGATCTCGTTCGACTCCATGATTTCGCTTAACTCTTTTGGCCGTGACTCTAGCGATACTCCTCCAGCACCAAAACAGGACATGGAGATAACCACTCACGCAAGTTCCTCTCTACCCAAGAAACCTGCAACGAGTATTTCTCGCTTTTCCCCGTGGCTCATGCCTTGGGTCTATCCGCTGGGTCGTCATGTGGTTTTGCCTGCTTACTTTGGGCGGATTGAAGTCAGCGGTCAGGAGAATTTGCCGACGGATGGGCCAGTGATTCTAGCGCCGACTCATCGTTCGCGCTGGGATGCGTTGCTCGTGCCTTATGCGGCGGGTCGCGACATTACGGGGCACGATTTAAGATTCATGGTGTCGGCGGATGAGGTAAAGGGACTGCAAGGGTGGTTTATCCGGCGCTTAGGCGGGTTTCCGATTGACCCAAAGCGTCCGGCGATCGCGAGTCTACGGCATGGGGTGGAGTTGCTAGAAAATCGCGAATCTTTGGTGATTTTCCCGGAGGGCGGCATTTTTCGCGATCGCCAGGTGCATTCTCTGAAGCCCGGATTGGCTCGCTTAGCTCTACAGGCGGAAGCAAATCAACCAGGGCTAGGAGTCAAAATCGTGCCGATTAGTTTGCATTACAGCCAGGCTGTGCCCGGATGGCGTTCTCAGGTAGCAATTCGCATTGGCGAGCCGTTAAAAGCTGCCAATTATGATTTGGAACAACCTAAAGTGAGTGCTAAGCGCTTGACAGCTGACCTAGAGTCATCGCTGCAAGAGCTAACCAGCAATTTGTCAGCGGCTCATCCTTGGCCCGCGATCGCGCCAGCGGAATCAAATACCGAGGGTTAGTTGCCAGTTTTTGAGTGTGCCTGTATCCATTGCCGCGCGATCGATAACCCACAGTTGCCAGCGTCCGGCGGCAGACTGATTCAGCAATTTACGCAGTAGGGGTGTATTTTGCAGGGAATAGCTACTTTGCAACTGCGTCCGGCGACCCAGCGTGCGGCCTTGCAACAACACTGTTTGGCCTTTAGGTGCAATCAAGCTAATTTCCAAATCACCCAAAAAACTGTGCTCTAGATTGACGGTGACTTGAATATCCCGTACTAGGCTGGCATCGTTGATTTGAATCGCGCTTTTGATGCCATTGAAATCGTTATCTGGGATTGCCAGGCTGCTATCGTTGCGCCCTTGGACTTGCTGAGAGCTACTTAAAGGTGCAGCCATTTGCCGCTGAGCCGCTTGAACCGCTTTAAACGCATTCACTTTACCAAAACCGAACCATTCCGAACGGCCATTTGCTTCGTAGGTGCCTTTGCGAAACCCAAATTGCGGATCGGGGTCAGGGTCAACAATTTTGTCTGCGGTTTGTTGCAAAATCTGACGTACTTCTTGAGCCGTCAAGTCAGGATTAGCCGAGAGAACTAAAGCTGCTACGCCTGCCACGGTGGGGCAAGCGCTGGAAGTACCACCAAAATCTCCGGTAAAGTCTCCAGGGTCATAGCCTGCGGCTCCGAGTTGATCAGCTGTGAAAACGCTTTGTCCTGGTAGAAACACCCGAACTTCTGGAGGTGTGCTGACAAAACCGGTTTCTTGCAACCACATTCCCGGCGGAGCGTTGTTGCTCGGTGCACAGACTGAGATGTTAGTGCCCCAGTTACTATAGGCGGCTTTCTTGTTCAAGCTGGTAGAGGCTGAAACCGCCATCACATCGGGATGAACTGCAAATCCAGTCAGCCAGGTCGTGGGTCCGCGTAGCACGTTGTTGGGCCAACCTTGTTCGTTGATCGCGCCATTGACCGGACGATTCGCATTGCCAGAAGCAAAAACAATTACACAACCTTTACCATTGCGGCCATCTTTAGCGGCCCTAGTGAGGGCAGCGCTCTGCCGCAAGGACAACGGAAAGTAAACAGCACTTGGCCCCCAACTGCAAGAAATTACCGCTGCACCATTGACCACAGCCCAGTCAAAGATTTGCTCGATCGTTTCATCGTCTAGAAAGCCTGTAGTGCGGATGGGCATTAAGGCGCATCCAGGAGCCACCCCCACAATGCCACTACCCGTTTCCTCTGCTACAGCTACGCCTGCACAAGCAGTGCCGTGGCTAGCTTCTGTATCGTCTGGGAGGGGTAAAAAGTCTTGATCTCTCAAATCTCTAGGGGCGACAATCTTGCCTTGACCTTGAAAGTCAGGATGGTTTAGATCAAAAGAGTCATCTGCTACTGCCACCACAATCGAACGGCTCCCTCTAGTGATGTCCCAAGCTTTTTCAGCCGAAATATGGGAACCTGAGGCCAAGTCAGGGCCGCCATTGTGGTTGAGATACCACTGTTTTGGATATAGCGGGTCGCTGGGGCGGTAGTGGGCCTGGGTTCTGACAACAATATTTGGTTCAGCCATCAATACCTCCGATCGCCGAGTTAGCTGATTGGCGATCTTGACTGGATTGGCTGCGGCTTGAGCGGTGACTTGAAACACAAACGTATTGGGGATTCCCACAACAGGCTGCACTTCTTGCAAACCTAGTTCTGTGGCGATCGCGTTCCTGGTTGCTAGATCAACCTGAGCCGCAAATTGAATTGTGAGTTTATCTGTCAGGTAAATCAGCGAACCAGGGTTATTTCTGACTCGATACACATGGCTGGCAAAGTCCACACCACTGCTCGATCGCACCGTTTGCATCACCTGGTCCCGCTGGGCTGGGTCAACAATAAATTCGGCTGACTGAGCAGGAGGCACGTTCCGATGTAGCTCGGCGGGAATTTGCTGCGCTAAGTGCTGCACCGCCTCTGGCGACGAGGGATGAACCGTGAACCGATCGCTCACCTTCTCTAACAGCAACTCTTCGCCCCCGCGCTGCAAAATAATCCCTGTACTACTCTCAGGCATTCCCGAACCTGGAGTTGAGTTAGAAGCACTGGGTAGATTTGCATCATGGGTCATAAGACTGGTTCCTTGAGCTGCACTTGCTAACCAAAATTAGGGCACAGATTCAGCCATATCTCCTTACTTCAAAAGGGTGATTTCATCTTTCCCCAAAAC
The DNA here is from genome assembly GCF_014696035.1 of Trichocoleus sp. FACHB-262. Classification (NCBI taxonomy): domain Bacteria; kingdom Bacillati; phylum Cyanobacteriota; class Cyanophyceae; order Leptolyngbyales; family Trichocoleusaceae; genus Trichocoleus; species Trichocoleus sp. FACHB-262. The sequence continues at coordinate 241,244 of NZ_JACJPK010000090.1, forward strand.
CGTACCTCTGCTGGGCTAGGGAACTCAAGCCCAAAAATCCTAGTCTCCTTTACTCAAACTTGGGAGTATTTTTTCCAATCCACTGGGCGCTAAATTAATGCTAACTCCAGCAATTGCGAGTCAGTAAAAGTTAGGTGCGTACTCAACAGTGGTACTTCTGCTGTAGCTGTACTGAAACCTTTACAGGCGCTCATTTAGCTTGGCAGAGGCTTTGGTAGTTACTTAAATCTACCGAGGACCGCCAATGGTAAGATACCCGAAGTTTGAATCTGTCCTGTTTGTTGCAAATTCGCAAAGTTACTCCATGATCTCCTCTGGCTCTGTTCGCTTCCTTCGCTTGACAGGCTTAGTTTCTCTGCAACTTGCCGTAGCTTTCACGCTGCTACGTCCGCTGGCTGCTCAGGCTCAGGTTCCTTCTCTCCCCCCGTCGGGTGGCCAGGCTCAACCGCTTGACCCCAATGACCCCAATAACATACGTCCCTTAAGCCAATCTTCTGGCGTGCTGAGCCTACCGGGTGGCCAGCGTTTAATGGATGAAGCTAGTAATGCTGTTTCAGCTCAAAACTATTCTCTGGCGACTCAGAAACTGCAAGAAGCGCGCCAAGTTTACAACCAGCTTTCCAATTTCTATCAAGACTTAGCTTCGAGCTTCTCTGGTATTGACAACCGTGTAGCTGATAGCCAACGCCGTAAAGCTCTAGATGCAGCTCAGCTAAGGGATCAAGCTACTTACCAATTGGCTTTAGTGCATCGCGCTCAAAATCAACCCGAATTGGCAGTCCCTCTCTTGGTACAGATCATTCGCAGTCAACAGCCAACTCGTGACCTGGGCAAAAAAGCTTACCAGCAACTGTTTGAACTTGGGTTTGTGGATGCCCAGTTCCCGCGTGCTGGAGGCGAGCAACAGTCTTCTACGCCTGCGGCTCCTCGTTAACGACAGCGATTCAATTACTGAAGAATTTCTAACTCAGCGGACTGACAAACTGAGGCTTTCCTAAATCAATCTAGCTCAGCATCTACCACATGCGTGGCACCTAACTAGCCAGGGTTGCTCTAACTTGCTTAATGGTCAAGTATCCAGCTAAAGCTAGACTAGATCAGTCTGAGAACATGCAGAGGAGTATGAATGATTAGCCGAGATCAAGTTGAAACGATGATCAGAGCAGCCTTGCCCGACGCGCAGGTTCAAATCCAAGACCTGACAGGTGGTGGTGACCATTACCAGGCCACGATCATTTCATCTCAGTTTGAAGGAAAAGGCTTGGTGCAGCAGCATCAGTTAGTCTACAGCGCTCTCCGGGAGGCAATGTCTACGGAAGCCATTCACGCGCTGTCTCTGAAAACATTCACCCCTCAAACTTGGGCTACTTCGGGTCAATCTCTTTGACCAGTGGCTCAAGAACGTTTTAGCAAACTTGCTACAGCCAGCTCGCCAATGCATCTCTGATAACTCTGGTTAGGGTTGGCAGTCGTCCTGGAAAACCAACCAGTACACTAGTTATAGAGGACATCGCAAAGATTGTTTAGGAACAGCTATGACTCCAGAATTGCAAGAACAGATCGGCGCTTTGCTCAAACAGCACAAAATTGTGGTGTTTATGAAGGGCTCAAAGCTAATGCCTCAATGTGGTTTCTCTAACAACGTAGTTCAGATTCTGAACTCGATGGGTGTACCCTATGAAACCGTTGATATTTTAGAAAATCACGAAGTTCGTCAAGGTATTAAGGAATACTCTAACTGGCCCACAATTCCTCAGGTCTATATCAATGGGGAGTTTGTTGGTGGCTCGGATATTTTGATTGAACTTTACCAAAAAGGCGAACTTCAGCAGATGGTAGAAGTCGCTCTGGCTTCCTAGAGCTTTTCGTGATTGAATCAGCTAATTACTGAGGTTGAGACAAAGTATTTGTAGGGCAGCTTTTGACCTGCCCTTTTTTGTGCAATCTGCTCAGTCAATTAAAATTAAATTCGCCCTTCTATATACCTACTTTCCCTACAGCTCAACCGAACCCACCATCTAGTTACGGACTAATGGTTTAGAACTTGGTTTAGCACTAACAGTTTAGTAGTAGTCTGTCTGAGACTCTAGGCTTTCAAAGTTAGAGGAGTCGTATAGGTAACGAGTAATTTCTTCTTCTAGACGATGAATTTGATAGGGTTCGATTGTATTTGCGTGTCGAAGCGCTGCTAAATAGCCATCGACATAAAGGCGCAAGTCATCGAAACGATACCCCCGATTCCAAAGTTCGCCTAGAGCATCGGAGAGTTTTTGATAGTAGCGGATAGTCAGAGTGTCTTGAAGCATAATCTTTAGGTTAGGTCCTTAGTTGGCGGGAATAGTATGGACGTTTATTTAGACCGATTTGGCTAGGGCGATCGCGGGGCTTTCGCTTCGGAGTTGGCCTAATTGACTCAGTACTACAAGCGCTGTTGGTAATGCTTCACCACCTTCAACGGATAAACCCTAGTGAGTGTTAAGAATTCTATGAGTGGAAGTGAGCTGAGCAGCTAGGGATGTTGATACTCTTATTCTACCCTTAACCTGTAGATGTCCTATGGGCCAGAAGTCATAGCCTCAGGGACAGATACGATGATTTGTTGGTTCCGCACGAGGACGTGAGTAGCAGGGGTTACAAACCCATGACAAATGCTCTGTTAAGTTGGAGGACAATCACTCGAAGGAAACTGCGCCTCTGTGGGAGCTGTCTGCGTTCAAATAGTGGAAGGAAATCCGCACCTGCGATCGCTGCTCGGTTGGCATCTGCAGCAGGCAGGGTACTGGGTTTATCAATCAGCCGATATCCACCAAGCGAGAGAGGTGTTTCAAAGCCGCCAACCAACCCTCGTTGTGCTTGACTCCGACCTATCTGGTGGAGATGGATTGGAGTTCTGTCGCTGGTTACAGCAACAACAGCAGTCAATGATTTTGATGTTGTCGGCTCGTAATACAGAAGCAGATATTGTGGAAGGCCTGAAAGCGGGGGCCGACGATTACCTGACTAAGCCTTTTGGTATGCAAGAGTTTCAGGCCAGAGTTGAAGCCCTCACTCGGCGTACTAGAGCAGTGGTAGCGCCACTCCAGTTAGAGTACGGGGATCTCACCATTGATTTGGTGCAGCGCCGAGCTCGTTTTCAAGATGAATTCATTGACCTGACACCGCAAGAGTTCAGTCTGCTGTACATCCTAGCCCAAGCGGGGGGTGCTCCCTTGAGCCGATCGGAGCTGCTGCGTCGGGCTTGGCCTGATGAAATTGACAACCCTAGAACAGTGGATACACATGTTCTATCTTTGCGGAAGAAAATTGAAACCGATCCCCGCCAACCCAGTTTGATTCAAACCGTTCGAAATGTGGGCTATCGATTCAATCTGGAAGTTCTGACGCCTAACGCTGCGGCAGTGGCAGAGCGCTCTCATGCGAGACAGGGGGCTATCCCTGCTGATCCGAGTGCTTTCCGGATGGCTACTAGCGATGGTCGCCATTTCTAAACGGGAATTTTGGCGTGGTCAATTCGTGGTTTTGACAGAGCGTTAGGTCGAGGCTACATCCATTCTTGAGCAGTTTCAGTTTCTACCTGAATCAAGGTATTGCGTAAGTCAATCCAGTCTATGGCTGCGCTAGGCGAGTCTTTCAGAAGTTGACCTTGTTGTAAATAGAGGACTCTGGTACAAAACTGCTGAGCTAGATCAAGTTGATGGTTCACTATCAAGAGAGTGGTTTGCCCACTTTCTGCTAAATCGGTTAGAACTTTGAGCACATGTGCGGCTCGCCCTGCATCTAGAGCTGAGGTGGGTTCGTCTAGAAGCAAAATCTTGGGCTGAAGCATTAGCGCTCGTGCGATCGCGACCAATTGCCGCTGACCCACTGAGAGTTGCAACTCAGTACGGTCTAGCCACTCGGAGGGAATGTGTAATTGTTCTAGCCAGTACTGCAAACGCTGGGCAATTGTGGTGCGAGGAAGTTCTTGTAACGTCAAAGGATAGACCAGAGCCGCTTCCACGGTCATTCCCAAAAGTTTTGACTCTTGGGGCACTAAAACAATTTGCCGTCGCAACTGAACGACAGGAATTTGCCGAATTTCTTGATTGTCTAAGTAAATGGCTCCCTGAGTGGGCTCACTCAGCCGATTTAATAGACGCAGTAGAGAGGTTTTTCCCGCCCCGGATGGCCCCACCAAGACAATGCGATCGCCCTGAAACACTTCAAAAGAAATGTTTTGCAGTAGATAGTGGGCTCCAACCGAAGCGGCTAAATTAACCTGCTGCAAGCGCATTTGTGCAGTTTGTTCCATTGGCAGAGGTACTATTTTTGCGTCCACAGACCGTCAATTCAGTTTAAGGGAGATGGGTATCCCTGGGTCCAAACTGTCCAAATGGTCCAACTATCGACTGCTAGTAGCATCAGCGTTAACCCTAACAAGATCAAGTACATCCAGGGTTGAGCGAGGGGCCGCACATCGCTTGTATCAATGCCTGTTTTTTGTTGCACCTGCTGCACTAACTTGGCAAACCCAGAGACGCGCATCGGCAGCAAGTAAGCTTTACCAGAGTGAGTCAAAAAGTAGTAAACCAAGCCTCCTTGTCCAGTTGAGCGTGGCTTCAAAGCTTGAACTTCCTGCCACGGTAGCACCCAACCTGGGCGTAACCATCTAGGGACCCAACGGGGGTAGGTCACTTGAATCCCATCCTGGTCTAATATCACTCGCTCGCTCAAAGCGGCATAAAGGGCGACCGCACCAATCGTAATGCCAACCCAGAGCCAACTAGCAGGCACCGGAGCACTAGTCACTTGAGTCAAAAAAGGCAAGGGTACGGTTAAAGCAATGTAGAGCCCTAGGAGGGTCAGGCGAATCAAGGGTGAGATGCCAAAGCTATGTAGCTCTAAAGACTGGATGGGGGTTGCAGAAGGCTCTGACGCCACAGACAAATTAGGAGGGGGCTCTAAAGACACAGTTCAATCTCGCGATCGCTCTTAAGTAATTAGTCTCTCTCAACTGTAGGCTAACTCTTTTCGTTACGCCGCTCCTAGCTGAATTTTGCTAACCCCCAAGGCAGCAAAGCCTAGACTGTACCCGGATGTAATTCGAGTTGTCACAGAGTGGCCGCAATCATACTGAGGCGGATTCTAGTAGCGTAGAATACAAATTCGATTTTTACGGATGTGCTTCGGCTGTCTCACCGAGTTAGATCAGAACTATGAGGTGATGCCCTATGTCTAACTCTGCAAGCGTTCCTGTTATTGTCCGTGCACCAAAACGAATTGACTGCTGTACTGCTGCCTTTTTAGCTCAAGACCTGGAAACAAAAATTCAAGCAGGTGAAGGTATTGTGCTTGATTTGAGTGCAACTCAGTTTCTTGATCCGGAAGGGACAAAGGTGATCCTAGAAGGTTTGATGAAGTCTCGACAGCAGGGGACTAAGTTTGCTCTAAAAGGTGTGAAGCCACAAGTCAAAGTGATTTTAGAACTTTCTGGAATTTTGCAGCACTTCAAACAGAAGTAGTGGTTCCTGAGCGATCGCCTACTTGCTGCTATTTGCTGCCAACCTATCAAGCAGCGATCGCATCCCAGTTTTGAATCACGCAAAAGCCTACTTTCTCTTGACTAAGCAAGCGCTGAATTCGATGCATGGGCATTGCAGCGATCGCGTAGTCCTGTTTAGTGGCTTGGCGAACTTCGGTTACTCGTTCGCGATAGCGAATGACATCTGCTTGGCTTAAAAATACTAGAGCGTAGCGTCCTTGTTGAGATGCTTCTAGTAGAGGCATGCCATTTGGATCAATTACCACAAACCCACGAGAAACAGGACGGTAAGACATAGCTCGGAACTAAAAGCAGAGTATTAATTGATATTCAGCATATTTACTGAAAATTCCGTAAATGGCATTCCCCCAAGTGGGGGATTTCTACGGAAGCTATGGTTGTTGAGCCCTACTACTCAAGACTGTCGTTTTCTTCTGGCCTCTATCTAAGGTAGATATTTTTGTACTACGTCCCAGCCTGTGACTGAGACCCAAATAAACCCTAGGAACAAAATTAGGTTCGTGCTTATATGCAGCGATCGCGCCCAACCACGTTCAGGGTTGATTTGGGTCGCACTCCAGAAAGAAATTGCGACTAGAGCCACCACTATTAAGCCAGCAGGCAAATGGGTTGAATGCCCCAAAGAGCCGTAATGCCCCACGGTGCCGACCAAGCCGATCGCTAGCAAGAACAGCACTAGGAACGCGAGGATGCCGCCAATCACGTAATGCAGCGATCGCAGCCAGTTTGGATAAGGTTGACCATTAGAGCGAACTTGGAACATCCAGACGCCAGTCATGGCCAAAAGCACATAGGCCAAGAGCGAGAAGCCCATTGACCAAGCAGCGGCTCTCCACAACCAGAGGAACGAGGGTAGATTCAAAACTATTTACAGGATGACTTTCGTCTTCCTATTATCATCATTTCAGGGAAACTAACCTATGTATTAAGTTGGACTCCTGCGAGCGGAACCCCTAAGTCTTTAATTCAGCTTGTTTATCTGCAACTATCCATCAGGATGAATTTGCGTCAAGCGGTGGCGGCTAGAGGTTCTACGACGCCGAGCCCTTCATTTTTCTCTTCTTTACGTTGCTCACTCGCTGTGTCCAAGCCTGGATACACTTCAGCTTCAATCCACAGCTCGGAACAGGGGATATTGTCCGATAAAATAGCGCTAGCCATCATGCCTGTATGAATCTCTAATTGAGCCTCTGGTGGAGCCTCAAACAGCAAGCGTTGGCCGGGAAACACAACCCGCTCAAAGTACCAATTCGCTACATTGGTAATTCGTGCGATCTGAATCTGACTCGTTGCATTGACATAGCAGCAAAAAATAGGATCAGGCTGATCAGAAGGAACTGGATCAAGGAGTTGAGCCATAATTTTGAGGAGCTTAAAGCCGTAGGTAGATTTATATTCGGAACACTATCACCCCCGATCCCCGGTAGCTGTAAACATGACTACCATCCAGTTTGTCCCTTGTAGATCTTCATCAATATCTCTACCAATAGGTAGAGTGGAACCAACCTAAAGAGTTGCTGGTTAAGGCTTTTGAGGGATTGTTGAACTGACAAGCTTTACAAACCTACAGGCTTACTTTATTGAAACTTCTTCAAGCGCTAGGTGCATTACTTTTTTGGGTGAGAGCGAAAAATCACCATGCTAACTAGAAAGGCCAATGGTATCGTAAAGTTATATAAAACAATTTTCAGAATTCCTGTAAGCATGCAGATGTTGCTGAGTTTGTCTCCAGGGATTTGAACTTGAGAACTGCTAGTGACATTCAGGCTGTGTCATGCTCCTCAGCTGGGTTCTGGTTTGCTTGATTACTCGTCTTAATCTGAAAGTTCTTTTTTGTGCTTGATGTGAGACTCAAAAATTCTTAACACTACACTGTGATGCACCATCGAGTTCTCTACGTTCGCCTTCCTTGTAATCCGATTTTTCCCCTTGGCGTTGTCTATTTAGCTGATCACCTGCACAAGCTGTTTCCTAGCTTAGAACAACGAATTTTTGACTTGGGAACGGTGCCACCCCTAGATTTCGCTTCAGCTTTAGATGCTTGTGTGGAGCAGTTTCGACCCACGTTACTGGTTTTTTCGTGGCGAGACATTCAGATTTATGCTCCTGTCGGGGGGCGTGGCGGCAATCCTCTGCAATATGCCTTTGAGTTTTTCTATGCTCGTAATCCCTTTGTGAAGCTACGGGGAGCTTTGGGAGGATTTCGAGTTACCAGCGCCTACTATACAGAGCTTTGGCGAAATTTAGGCTTGATAAAGCGTGGCTTGAAACGGGCGCAAAAATACCATCCTGAAGCTCGCCTAGTCGTGGGTGGCGGAGCCGTTAGTGTCTTTTATGAGCAGTTAGGCAAGAAGTTGCCCGCCGGGACGATTGTGTCTGTGGGGGAAGGTGAAACGCTGCTAGAGAAGCTGCTCCGAGGCCAAGAGTTTCGAGATGAGCGTTGCTATGTGGCGGGAGAGGCGAAACCGCGCGATCGCTTGATTCATGAGTGGCCCACGCCAATCCAGAAAACAGCTTGCGACTACGACTACATCAACCGCATCTGGCCCGAATTTGAGTACTACTTCCAGGAGAGTGACTTCTATGTAGGGGTACAAACCAAGCGGGGATGCCCTCATAACTGCTGTTACTGCGTCTATACAGTGGTAGAAGGAAAGCAAGTCCGGGTGAATCCAGCCGACGAGGTGGTGGCTGAAATGCGCCAACTCTACGATCGCGGCATCCGCAATTTTTGGTTTACCGACGCCCAGTTTATTCCCGCCCGCAAATATATTGATGACGCGATCGAGCTGCTGCAAAAAATTGTCGATTCGGGCATGCAAGACGTTCACTGGGCTGCCTACATCCGAGCTGACAACCTGAATCCGCAGTTGTGTGACCTCATGGTCAAAACTGGCATGAATTACTTCGAGATCGGCATCACCAGCGGTTCCCAGGAGCTAGTTCGTAAAATGCGGATGGGCTACAACTTGCGGACAGTACTGCAAAACTGTCGTGACCTCAAAGCAGCGGGCTTTAAGGATGTTGTGTCTGTGAACTATTCATTTAACGTGATTGACGAACGTCCGGACACGATTCGCCAAACGATCGCCTATCACCGGGAATTGGAAAGTATCTTCGGCGCAGATAAGGTAGAGCCTGCCATCTTCTTTATTGGCTTGCAACCCCATACTCATTTAGAAGAGTACGCCCTAGACAAAGGTATTTTGCAGGCGGGTTACGACCCCATGAGCTTGATGCCTTGGACCGCCAAGAAACTGCTCTGGAATCCGGAACCGATGGGTTCGTTCTTTGGTGAGGTTTGTTTGCAAGCTTGGAAGCAAAATCCCAATGATTTTGGTCGAGAGGTAATGCGCATTCTCGAAAGTAAGCTGGGCCGAGCTGACTTAGAGGAAGCATTGACAGCTCCGATCGCCCCGACGGAGAAACAGCTAGCGACTTCTGCCTCATAACATCTATAACAATTGAGCGCTAAAGAAGTAGTTTTACTTATGACTGAGGCGCATTTACCACCGTACGCTTGAACTACGCATTCCTAGTGATATTTCAATCATGTTAGAAGGTTCTATTCTGCAAAAGCTAGAGGCGGCTCATCAAACAGGTGAGACAGGGAAGCGCCCTCTTAGCTTTGGGGTTTATTACAAAAACACTTTAGTTGCTTTGTGTCACGCCTTGGAGGACTGCATTCTTAGCTGTGGTAGCCCTCCCTTGGTAATTACCGCCTTTCAGCGGGGTAAATGGTATTTGCAAGAAGCAGATCGTTATGGCGATCTAGCGGCGCGATCGCGGCAAGTGGTAATTATGGCTGCGCCTGACTCAGGCTTTACGGAACACCCCACCAGCCAACGCGAGAATGTATCGATCGTCGGTCTAGAGCCAGCAGACCCCGTGGCGCAAGAGTGGCACTTGATCATTCTGTCACCCACCTACACGGCGATGGTGTTGTGCCAAGAGTTGTCTGCGGCTGACTACGGCCCTGGTGGTTTGCCGACAGAGGACCGTGAGCGAAAGTTCTATGGCTTCTGGACGTTTGAACCGAACTTGGTGCAAGAAACTGTGGAGTTGGCGATCGCTCATCTTGCTCCTTACAATCCAGAGCTGCAAAAAACCCTCCAAGCTCAAATGGCCGCGATCGCCAATGAAGCAACGCAAGCCGAATCAGACGATCTTTGTGGGGTGGTCTCACGGGTAGTTGATTACCTCAAAGCCAGTCAGCAAGATTTAGGCCAACTTCCCTTTACCGAAGAGCTTCACCCTGACGTTCTAGACCACAATCTAATCTCGAATGAGCTACAGGCATTTCTGCGAATTGCCCAACTCAGCGACCTAACCGATATTAAAAATCCGATGGCAGCGGCTGAGGTAGCAGCCTTGGCTGAGATGATGGGTCAACTGCTAGATTTACCCGCGTGGCAACTGCACCGTCTCCGCTTAGCTGGCATGTTGCACCGCATTGCTCCCATGCAGGAAGCAGAGAGCTTATCTGGAGGACATGCCCTCCAAGCCCAAGAGGAAGCGCCTAGTTGTCCGCTGAGTTGTCCCCTAGTGCCGGGTGCCCAGGTTCTCAGAACTTTGCCTCGTCTCAGCGCGATCGCCACGATTATTAATCACCAAACCGAGTGGTGGAATGGCTCTGGTCATCCTGCTGGTTTGGCGGGTGATGAAATTCCTCTAGAATCGCGGATTTTAGGCTTAGTAGAAGCTTTTCAACGGCGAGTGGCTGATTTGCGACTGGCTTATGTTCAGGGTGACTCTCAGGGCGATCGCGCATTCAATTTAGAAGCAGCCCTCTCGCAAGTTTTAGCTGAATGCCAAACTTATCAAGGCACTCGTTGGGACCCCAAGCTGGTAGAGGTTCTCGCCTTGATGGTGTGCGGGTTACAGCAAGGTCTCAGTTTACCGCTTACCCCACATCGCGTCACTTCTGGGATGTGGTTACTAGATGCTCGATTAGAAGAAGCAGCCTATCCCTTCTCCAGTGGCACGGAAAATTCTGACAAGACGGCAGCGGTAGGAGGCACTCATGGACATTGAGGCAATTCGCTCTGGGCAGTTGAAGCAGTTGGCGGGAGTCAATCTTGAAGATGAAGATCTCTCTAACCTGGATTTAAGCGGGATTAACTTAGCGGGTGCGTCCTTAGTGGGGGTCAACTTTAACCGCACTAAGCTAGCAAGAGCGCGTTTGGACGGTGCCAACTTAATTGGGGCGCAATTGGTGGGGGCAGATTTGCGGACTAATCTGCTAGGGGCCAATCTCATGCAGGCGGATCTCACAGGGGCAGACCTCCGAGGCAGCAACCTGCGAGGCGCTAACTTAATGCGGGCTAAGCTGACTCAGACCATTTTTACAGGTGCTTTTCTCAGCGGGGCCAACTTGGTTGGCGTGAATTTGCAAGGAGTGGATTTGCGGAGTGCCGACTTGCGAGGCGCTAACCTAAGTGGAGCCAATCTGCAAGGCGCTAACCTGAGTCAAGCCGATTTACAAGGAGCTTTACTGAGTGAAGCGAATTTAGAAGAAGCCGACTTACAAGGCGCTAATTTGGCAGGAGCTAACTTGAGCGGGGCTAACTTGCTCTGTGCTGAACTCAAAGATGCCAACTTGAATGGTGTGAATTTGGCAAGCACTTGCTTATTAGGAACTGCATTGGATGCCCTTTCACCTGCGGCTCAGAATCGATAATGCCTTGAGGCTATCGGAAATAGAACTGGGACTAGAGTGGGTTTAAGTCTAGAGGTTAGCGTTTGGCGATCGCTTGCCGTCTTCTAGCTGCTAGATTCATGCCTAGAGCAATCAAGCTCAGGCATAAAATTCCTACTGCTCCAGCCAGAGGATTGCTATCAATTCCTGTCACCCACGCGGGTGCGAGATTAGAGTAATTTATTAGCCCCCCAACATTAATGATGTAGTAGCCCCAAACCAGTCCTGCATGTAAACCAATAGGTAGCCCTAGCTGACCTTGAAAACGAGGTCGGGCTCGATGAGATGGTTCATCTAAACTTGCTTTGGCGTGAGTTGCTCGCTTAGCCCAACCCAAAGCTAAACCGAGCAACACTAAAGCGGGAAAGTTGATCCAAGTGCGGCGAATTTCAGCGATCGGTTTGATGAAGTGGGCCAGAGCAAATACGGTACTAGCAACCCCAAGTGCTGTAGTGGGCCGATAATCTCGCTCTAACTCATGTAACAACCAACCGCGAAAAAATAGTTCTTCCGCAAACCCAATTCCTAAAGAAACCAGCAACCCTTCCAAAATGATTTGAGGCAGAAACACAGAAGGCGATCGCCAATTTAGCCACCCTAGCGCTCCTTCAACTAAAAACATCCCTAACAAGCTGCATACACCTATCCCCAAACCCCCCAGCAGCTCTAGCCCGTTTTGTCGCGAAAGCTTTAGGCCATAACTTTGCAGAATGGTTGTGTCTTGATAAACCCGTCGCCCCCAGAACCGCGCTAGCAAAATAAACTCGACGTACAGCAATGTCAAAGTCAGAATGCTAGTGAGGTTCTGATCATCCACTACCCAATAAATCGGCCCTGCTACGGGTAGCCAAACCAGCAGCAGGGATACTACAAAAACTGCCAGACGAATTGGGACAGGATAATGAGCTAGGCGAGCCAGATGGAGCTTCAAGTTAGGAACGTCTTTTGTGGCTTTTACTCGTCTGGCTCAATTGTGCTACTAAGGCCGTGCGTTTTGAGAGTTTCGCTATAGAACTCAGCATGCTCTTGGGCACAGGTAATGACTAGAGCCATGCCATTGCTGTGGGCTTCCATCATGATGCTAACGGCCTGTGGCTGAGTCAGGCTAGGAACTGTATGTATCAAAGTCTGCACCACATACTCCATAGAGTTGTAGTCATCGTTGTGCAGTAAAACCCGGTAGCGTGGTGCAAGCTTACGGGCCGTTGAACGTTGTTCAATGGTCTCGACAGACATTGCTCTCCTCTCTTCTAATAAACGGACTATAAAGACTGATTGGCTTTAGCGGCTCTAATGGTTGACCTGCCACCTAAACTACTTTGTGTAGGCTAGGCCTGGAGTTGGTTAGCAAAGTTCTCTTGGAGCTTGGAGTATCACAACTTATGAGTCTGTTGCTAACTGAAACAATCAGGCAGTCTATTGCTAGGTCTACTTAATAATACTTAAATTCCCTAATCTCGTGACCCCTGTCAGGGAAATTACTCTTCTACAAGATGGGATTCTAACTTCTAAAATAGGAGAACGCAGAACTTGTAGTTCTTCTGTTGTCTGTGTTGATGGACCGCCCTAACGATTTTCAGCCACATCAAATTCTTTATCTGCAACACGATCGCGATCGCCTTTATGTTGAGCTAATTCAGCAAATAGTATCGCGTCAAATGTATTGGTCTCGACCTCTAGCCCTTGTCACGGATGTTGCTTGTTATCCTACCGTTGGTCACTACCAACCTATCTGGGAGACGAGCGAGTCAGCCATTTATGATTTACGTCAAGCGCCCGACCTGCTTTGGCCTGCGTTATTGTTTCAGCCTGCTTTAGATACTGAGGTCATGCCACTACTAAGCACCCTCTACGCTTCAGAGACTGAGGCTTACCCAGAAACTGCTCAGGTAGCTCATCAACGGCTCAGGCATTTCATGCACCAAATTTGGGCAGCGGCTCCAGAAGCCTTTCGAGCCTAAAAATTCTACATCAGATTTTATAGAGATTTTACGGTTCACCAGTACACAGTCCTTGGTCTGGTGTTCTAGAGCTATTCAGATGCACCCCGAATTCACAGCGCCTTTAAGTCCAAAGCCTTACTACAATCATTTTGCTTTTTCGACAAATCGCCTTCTCAGCGAATTAAGGCCGCGATCGCAAAACTAACAAATAAAAAATTTACTTGACTTTAGCTACTACTAATTGAGAAACGCTAGGGACTAGCAACTAACTGAATTCGGCCTGCATCCATCTCAGCCATCAGTAGTTCGAGGGCTTCATAGTCTACATCTGAAATGTAACCCCGGCGAGTTAGCTCGTAGTTGATTTCGTTCTCAATATCAGGCGTCAACTTTTTGAAATACAAAGCTTTTTCTACTAAATGTCGAATAACAGCAGTCGCTTGCATGGCAGGATTACTAGAACTTCATACTTAGAATTCTCTACCGAGCTTGTGAGTAAAAAGGTGATCGCAGACCGTATTTTTAAGTGATCCTCGTCACGATTTTGCTCGAAATCTTCCGTGTTTTAAGGGAAGTCTTGTCTAAGCTGAATTTGAGCAAAACACAATGTCTTTAAATAGTTTTAATAAGGTTAACGAAAGATTAAAACTAGCAGATTTAGATTTAAGTATTTTAGCAGTGCTACTACGGCTTTTAATCTATGACTGTACTCTAGGCAACAACTTTACTCCAGAAAAAGATTTGGCTTAAAGAACAGTAAAATCATGCCATTGGATGATTGACAACGATAAAAACTAAGGATTTTTTCTAGAAGATGCGTAGATTTATTTTTTAGAGTTAAGCCTTAGTTCAGGATAGCTAATTATGGCGGCCATTAAAGAATGGAATCATACTGCGAACGCTGAAAGGCTAGCTATTCCAGGGTTTAGCTTTGAATGTGGTTTTCCTAGACGCGCTGAATTTTTCCACAAGTTTCCATTTTAAGCATGCTTTCATCGGATTTTCTGCTACTTAACTTTCCTACTCATGCAGGGCAAAATTCTTTTGTATATCTAATTGAGTAACTTCTAAATGCTTATAAGGAGGTCTACTCTGAAAAAAGCGTTAGCTAGAGGAGCAATGTTTTAGGATTCATCTCAGATCGGCCCAGAAAACCGGAAATTAGTAGTCTGCCATACCATTCCGTAATAACACTTACCCAAAACTTTAAACATATGGGGCGATCGCATGAAGATTCCGCAAATTAGCCTTAGGGCAGTAGGCGAACGGAAAGGCGACCGACTATGGTCTAAACATCGTATTAAAGTTCTTTTTGATTTTTAGTGCTTACGGGATTGCGGTTATGAAAACTGTTCTGCTTCAGCCTCAAGTTACAGTGGTGCAGCCTCAAGGCCATATCAATGCTTCAAATTCCGTTGAGTTGCAGCAGCAACTAACGACCGCTGTCTCCTCTCGACAACCTCAAGTCGTGTTGATTGACATGAGCAAGGTAGAGTCTCTAGATAGCACAGGGCTGATGACCTTAGTGTCTGCTCTCAGCTCGGCTCAACGCTTCAACCACCGCTTTAGCCTTTGCTGTATGTCTGCTTCTATTCGGATTATTTTCGAGTTAACTCAGCTCGACCGCGTGTTTGAAATCTTTGAGGATCGAGCCTCCTTTGAAGCAGCAATCGCCGTTACTGCTTAGCTCCTATGGCTGCTAGCTCTGCCCACAGCCACTAAATTCTTAGGTTCCACAACTGCTCGAACGGTTGCTCAAGACATTTCAGTATAGTAGTAGGGCGAACTACTAACTGAAAGACAGTCGCAGTTGCTGGAACCAAAAGAGAGCTTTTTGCCGTGGCAGTTGCAATCGAAGAATTACTGACTCCTGAAATTTTGCGACCAGCCCGCTACCTGGGCAATGAGCTGGGAGCTTTTCATAAAGGTTGGGACAGCGCCTCGGTACGCTGGGTGCTGACCTATCCAGAAATCTATGAGGTGGGTGCGTCTAACTTAGGCCACATCATCCTCTACAACATTCTCAACACCCAACCTCGGCAGCTATGCGATCGCGCTTATTTGCCTGCTCCAGATTTGGCGAGTAAGCTACGCAGCACCCAAACGTCGTTGTTTGCGGTGGAGTCGCGGCGATCGCTGACTGATTTTGATATCTTGGGTTTCAGCCTCAGCTACGAGCTAGGGGCTACCAATATTTTAGAAATGCTTGATTTGGCAAGTATCCCGCTGACCTGGCGAGAACGAGCCACAACAGAACCTTGGAACGTCCAGCAAGGTAGTTACCCGCTAATTTTTGCAGGCGGACAAACAGCTACCTCTAACCCAGAGCCTTACGCAGAATTTTTCGATTTTATTGCTTTGGGCGATGGTGAAGAACTGTTGCCTGAAATTGGCCTAGTTCTAGAAGAAGGCAAAGCGGCAGGGCTAAACCGCGAACAACTACTTCTAGATCTGGCCCAGGTTCCGGGAGTCTACGTACCCCAGTTCTACGATATGGCGGCGGATGGTTCGGTGCATCCCAATCGTCCCGGTGTGCCCGAGCGCGTTTTACGGCGTGTTGCTGTGCCGCTTCCAGCTTATTCGATTGGCTTGGTGCCTTACGTCCAAACGGTTCACGATCGCCTCACCATTGAGGTACGCCGTGGTTGCACCCGTGGCTGCCGCTTTTGCCAACCGGGAATGCTGACTCGCCCAGCTAGAGATGTAGAACCCGAACAGGTGGTAGACGCGATTGAGCAGGGAATGCGAGCTACAGGCTATAACGAGTTTTCCTTGTTGTCTTTGAGTTGTTCCGATTATTTAGCGCTGCCTGCGGTGGGCGTGGAGATTAAAAATCGGCTCAAAGATGAAAATATCTCTCTTTCTTTGCCGAGCCAGCGCGTCGATCGCTTTGACGAAAATATTGCCAACATGATTGGCGGTACGCGCCAAATGGGGCTGACCTTTGCCCCGGAAGCAGGAACACAACGCCTCCGCGACATTATTAATAAAGGTTTAACTAACGAAGAACTACTGCGAGGCGTGAAAACTGCCCATGAGCAAGGTTGGGATAAAGTCAAGCTCTACTTCATGATCGGCTTGCCAGGTGAAACCGATGCTGATGTAATTGGCATTGCCGAAACCGTGCGTTGGTTGCAGCAAGAATGCCGCGGCAAAGGCCGCAAATCTTTTAGCTTCAATCTGACCATTTCTAACTTCACTCCTAAGCCCCACACGCCTTTCCAATGGCACTCGGTTTCAACTACGGAATTTGAGCGCAAACAAGCCTTACTCCGGGAGGAGTTCCGGCGCATTCGGGGGTTAAAGGTTAACTTCACCGATGTTCGAATTTCGGCGATGGAAGATTTTGTAGGTCGGGGCGATCGCCGTCTAGGTGCTGTCGTGCGGCGGGCTTGGGAACTAGGCGCAGGGATGGATTCTTGGTGGGAAAGCCTAGAGCGTGCGTTTGGGGCTTGGACGCAAGCGATCGCTGAGGCAGGCTTGTCTTGGAAATACCGCCAAGTGGAGCAAGGCGAATGGAGCCTCATGACAATAAATGAGTCGGTTGCTCATGAACTCGCTTCTGGGGGCCCCAGTGCAGACGATCCGATGGTTAGCAATGACTATACAGACGCACGCTTAGATGCTCCACTGCCTTGGGACCACCTCGATACTGGCATTGATAAAAAGTGGCTCAAAGAAGACTTGCTACGGGCTTTAGCAACAGCGATCGTGCCCGACTGCTCCTTTGAAGGCTGCTCTCACTGTGGGGTCTGTGGCCCAGACTTTGGTCATAACGTGGCGATCGCACCGCCGCCCATCCCTGATTTTCAAGGTCACTTCACACCGAATCAAGAGCGATCGCAGCGGATTCGAGTGTGGTTTGGCAAACAAGGCGACATGGCTTTGGTCAGCCACTTGGACTTGGTGCGGCTCTGGGATCGAATCATCCGCCGGGCTGCACTACCGATTGCCTTTACGGGTGGCTTTCACCCCATGCCCCGCATTTCCATCGCCAATGCGCTGCCTTTGGGTGCCACAAGTGCTGGAGAAATCGTTGACTTTGAACTGACTAAACCCGTTGATGTGGATGTCTTTCAACAAAAGCTGGCTGCTTGTCTACCTACTGACATTCCAATCTACCGCGCGGAAGTCGTGGATCTGAAAACGCCCTCGGCCACGCAGTTGCTAGAGCAAGCTGAATACTGGATTACACTCACGGTTGCTGGGGATGAAGAACTAGCGAGTCTTAGCTACCCCACTCTTGAGCAGTGGCAAGCTTGGATTGCCGCAATTAAAGCTCAAGATACGATTGCTTGGGAACAGACAACCAAATCTGGCAAAGTGCAAACCATCAACTTGCGCGATCGCTTGTTTGAGCTAGCGTTGATGCCTGCTCATCCAGAGTTAGGCGAGGCTGCAACCGTCCTACGCTTTGTGGGTAGCTGCCGTAACGATGGCACTTTGCTGAAACCAGAGCAGGTGCTTTATATGTTGGAACAGGTATCTCAAAGAGAGTTACGCCTCGTACATACCCACCGCAATCAACTCGGTTTGGCCGCGCCAGCCCAGTAATTAGGTCTCTTTAAGGGCAGGTCTGGTGCCTGCCCACTCAATGGTCAAAAGCAACCACTTTTTGAAATATTGCGATTTTCAATCAAACTGATAGTATTCGGTTTATTTCTCAACCTTCTGAACGTAACTTTATAAACCGCAACTCAGGAAGTCCTAAAGATTGAAAGCTTTTCCTGGATTAAGGTGTATGCTTATTTTTAATCGCTGCCAACCTAACAGGGTAGCATCGAAGTATCTGCACGCTATAATGCTTCTCAGATAGAAGTAGTTGAAGAACAAAAGCCTTTAGAGTTGCCGCTGAGTAGTGGCCTGAGAAAGGATGTTCTAGCCTGCTTCTGAAAGACTTTCTGCCGCCTGCGATTCCGCCGCTTCCAGTACCTAACCCTTTACAGGAAGGTTCTGTCTTAGATTACTGCACTCGTTAGCGCCTGATTGCTGATTGTTCACTCAATCATCGACTCTTTCATTCGATTGTTCTGTAGGCGGTCTGCACCTCACCCGGTTGAGACGCACTCAGTCTGCTTTTCTTCGACGTCAGCTTAAAGCCAGCAAAGTGTTAGAGGCGTAAGTGTTGTGGTGCCTTTACTGCTGCCAATTTTTGAGGAAATTGAATGTCAAAACAAATTATTATCGCTGAGCAGCATCGCATCGCTGCTGTTTTTTCTGAAGATCAAATCCAAGAGTTGATTGTTGCTACAGGCAGCCATCAGATTAGTGATGTCTACCTGGGTGTCGTTGAGAATGTTTTACCTGGCATTGACGCTGCCTTTGTGAACATCGGCGATTCTGAGCGGAATGGCTTCATTCATGTGACAGACCTAGGCCCACTGCGCTTAAGGCGCTCTGCCGCTTCCATTACGGAACTATTGGCTCCCCAGCAAAAAGTCTTAGTTCAGGTGATGAAAGAGCCGACAGGCAACAAAGGGCCTCGACTCACAGGGAATATCACACTGCCAGGACGCTACTTGGTCTTGATGCCCTACGGTAAAGGGGTGAACCTCTCGCGACGGATTCGCAACGAAAACGAGCGCAACCGTTTGAGAGCCCTCGCCATCTTAATTAAACCTGCTGGGATGGGGTTACTGGTCAGAACTGAAGCAGAAGGAATGGCTGAAGAAGCGATTCTGGAAGATTTAGAAGCACTTCAAAAGCAGTGGGAATCTATTTTACAGGAAGCTAGCTCCACTAGAGCCCCTGCTTTGCTGAACCGCGATGACGACTTCATTCAGCGGGTGTTGCGAGATACGTACAGTGGTGAGGTGAATCGGATTGTCGTAGATTCTCACACTGGTCTCAAGCGGGTGAAGCAGCACTTGATCAACTGGAGCGGTGGGCGATCGCCGCAAGGGGTGTTGATTGATCAGCATCGCGATCGCATTTCTGTCTTAGAGTACTTCCGAGTTAATGCTGCAATTCGCGAAGCTCTGAAGCCCAGAGTTGATTTGCCCTCCGGTGGCTATATCATCATTGAGCCGACCGAGGCTCTGACTGTCATTGACGTGAACTCTGGCTCGTTCACGCGATCGGCCACAGCCCGCGAGACTGTACTTTGGACCAACTGCGAAGCTGCAACTGAAATTGCGCGTCAACTCCGCCTGCGTAATCTGGCTGGTGTAATCATTGTTGACTTCATCGACATGGATACTCGGCGAGACCAGATGCAAGTTTTGGAGCACTTTAACAAAGCGCTGAAATCAGACAAAGCCAGACCTCAAATCGCTCAACTGTCAGAGCTAGGCTTGGTTGAACTGACCCGGAAGCGTCAGGGTCAAAATATTTATGAACTGTTTGGTCGCACTTGCCAAACTTGTGGCGGTTTAGGGCACACGGTTCATTTACCAGGAGAAGTGCCTCAATACGACGCTGATGTAGCAGAGCGATCGGGCACCTTTGGGATGAGAGAATCTGCCGCTCCTAGTACAGAGCCGCGTGTGCGAATTCGCGAGCCAATCAATCGGGAGCCAATCAATCGCGAACCGATTAGCAGAGAACCAATTAACAGAGAACCCCTGAATCCTGAACCCGCTACCTTTAGTCCTTGGGAGGGACGGAGTGATGACTTAGAGTTTGACAGTGGCAGCGATCCGCTAGAGCCAGATTTGATGAACCATCCCAATTATCAGGAGCGGGGTGGTCCTGGTAACAACCGTCGCCGTCGCCGTCGGCGGATTGGCATCACTTTAGGTGAAGGGGAAGTTGCTCCTAAGGGACCGATTAATCCTAGAGAGATTATTCCTGCTAAAACGATCGCAGTTAAGGCGGAGTTTATTGCTGAAGCCGAAACAGTGTCTCCTTTAGAAGACTTCCCCGTCATTGTCCCGAAGGAAGCTGAATCTGAAAGACCAGAGCGGGTAAAAACTACCAAGCGAGAGTTTATTAAGCCCGTGGTTGAACCTCCTGAAGTTGTCACCGTTGAGATGACGCCAGAAGAACAGGATGTGTTTGCGTTGATGGGTATTTCCCCCTTGGTCTTAGCGAACCGAGAAGTTAAAGACCCTAAATCTACGATTATCCAGGTTACTTTGCCTGGAGAAGCACCGCCTGTACCGAGCGCACTCGTTACTCCGACCGAGAATGGCGCGACTTCCTCGTCGGCTGTCGAGTTTGCTTCCCCTCGCTCTGCTGAAGTGCCGCGGGTTGCTCCTCCGGTTAGAAACACCCCAGCTACTGTAGAAACTGCACCTCCAACAGTCTCACCCGTCTCGGAGGATGTAGTAGCACCGCTTCAGTCTGAGACAAATGAGGCTGAGGTGACACCTGTTACTACCGAAGCGGAGGAAGATAACCTAGGACCAGCTCGGCGTCGGCGTCGGCGCTCCTCTGCTGCTGACGCTTCCAACAAAGCTGAAAGCTAGAGGGCTTGGCGTTTGGCTAAGGTGGCAATGCAGGCTAAGCAGCTTAAACTTCTAGAATCACCAGATTTCCTTTACACTCAGGAACTGATTGCTGGTGTGGATGAAGTAGGCCGAGGCGCTTTATTTGGGCCTGTGGTAGCGGCAGCCGTGATTTTGCCACCTAACAAACTTTCGTCTCTAGTTCAGGTGGGTGTTGCCGATAGCAAACAACTGTCGAGCGGGCAGAGACAACAATTAGCGGGTCACATTCGGACAGTTGCGATCGCCTGTCAAATTGGCCTTGCTTCTGTGGTCGAAATTGATCAACTTAATATCTTGCAAGCTTCGCTGTTAGCCATGCACAGAGCTATCTTGAAGTTACAAGTTCAGCCAAGCTTGTGTTTGATTGATGGTAATCAAAAAATTCCGAGGCTAGCCATTGCTCAACAAACCTTAGTCAAAGGTGACCAAAACTCGGTTGCGATCGCGGCAGCTAGCATTGTTGCTAAGGTTTGGCGAGATCAATTCATTGCTCGTTTAGCAGCTCATTATCCAGCTTACGATCTGCTGGCTAACAAAGGATATGGGACTACCCGACATCGCCAAGCTTTGCAACAGCTAGGACCTTCTCCCTTTCACCGACGTTCGTTTGCTCCTTGTCGGGTGCGCGAGTCTAGCACTGCGTCAGCGCTTGAGGGGATCGCACCCATCTGCACTCAATTAGAACTTTAACTATCTGGATGATTAGTGCAGTAAAAGGCTAGATTGTCGGGCTATTGATGGGCAAAGTAGCGGGTGGTGCTGTTGGTCTGGTTGCTTGAGCCTGAACCCAGCGTCGATAATCTGACAACAACTGATGCATTAGTCGTTGTTTGACGGTGAGCAAAACACTCTTCAATAGACCATTACCTGTAGCTTCGAGCAATGGGCGAGGCATGAATGAAAAAGGTGGCGGCAGTTCTACGTTAACCTCTAAGTTTGCCTGCCCTTTTAGGTGAGTGACTCCATACAACAACACTGGAGAGAGTTGCCCTGCGAGATTGAGTCTAAATCGCTGATTGATGTATTCCACTCCCCGAATCTCGCAAGCAACAGACTCTAGATGTACGGTTCCGTCACTGTCAGCCCATACTCTCATGTCAACAGTGGGTTGAATGCTTAGGTTCATAAAGGACAGAGGACGCATCTTTAAGCGGAAGCATTCTTCTGTTAGCAGCTCAACTCGACTCGGGTCGGCTAATGCATTCACGAGGCGTTGGGGTTGTCGTAAATAGTGTTGAATGGGAATGGGCTGTTCTGGAACAGCGATTTCCACCCCTTGGGATGCTACGAAGCGAGTGTACATGCGAGGATAAGTAAGGGTGCTGTTGCTATTCACTGAATTTTACAGTTTTTTTATAGTCTGAATCTCAGGCTTTTGAGAGAACAAGTAGTTTCACCCTTGTATAGACCAGGCTTTCGTCAACGAATGATGATAGGTGATTAAATTCGACTTTTAAGAATGTTCATAAAACTAGTTACTTAGCTCCAGACTTACAGAGTAATAGATAGACTTTATGGCGGTATCAATTGCGCATTTGGGGCCTTCTGGCACCAATGCCGAGACAGCAGCATTGGCTTTTTCGTACCATTTGACCCAAGCGACAGGCCAATCTACCCTGCTTTGTCCCTACTCCAACATTGGGCAAACTCTGCGAGCTGTAGCTCAAGGCGACACCCAGATGGCAGTCGTACCCGTGGAGAACTCAATTGAAGGGATTGTCACAATTACATTAGATACACTTTGGCAGTTCGATCAGTTGCAGATTCAGCAAGCCTTGGTTTTGCCAATTGTGCATGCGCTACTATCACGAGCGAAAAATTTAGAAACAATCAAGACGGTCTATTCTCATCCTCAAGCCTTGGCTCAGTGCCAGGAGTGGCTAGAAAAGTTTCTGCCGAACGCCCAACTCATTGCTAACAATTCCACTACTGAAGCCTTGCAGCTTTTGGATAATGACCCCACCATTGGTGCGATCGCCTCTCCAAGAGCCGCCCAACTCTACAACTTGCCGATGTTGGCTCATCCCATTAATGATTACCCAGGCAATTGCACCCGCTTTTGGGTTTTGAGTTTAGATTCTGCCCCTAGTGGTACTCATACTTCGCTTGGGTTTAGTGTTGCGGCTAATGTACCCGGAGCTTTGGTAAAGCCTTTACAAGTTTTGGCCGAACGGGGAATTAATCTGAGTCGGATTGAATCGCGCCCGACTAAGCGATCGCTCGGTGACTATTTATTTTTTATGGATTTTGAAGCAGACTTACGGGAACCGTCTGTTCAAGCTGCTTTAGTAGAACTAAAAAACTATACTGAAACTCTTAAAATCTTCGGTAGTTACTCGGTCAAGAATATTCAACTAGAGACTCTATCCTCGCAGGCCTAAAACCTAAGTTCTTATCAACTTGAGTGATACTTCATATTCAGCTTGATATAGTCTGATTAGTCAATTGAGTAAGAGCAGCCTTGAAATTCTTAGGGCTAGCTATTGAGGCTGTAGCACTGCTGAGCATAGCTTGGAAATCAACGCAGCTATAGCTTTCCCGGATTTAGATGCAACTTTATTTTCGAGGCACCGCTGGCTCTCTGCTTGAAGACACGCTGTTAACTATGGCACTATTAATGCCTCAGTTTCGATTAGATTGCTATGACATACAGCCTAAAAAGAAAATAATAAATGTTAAAGGCTTTTCTGCCTCTTATGAAAGAAACTATCCTGTAATTAAAGTTCTAGAGCATCTTGCTACAGTTTTTGCTCTAGAAAATTTTCTCAAATGGTGTGAGGTCGTTGCCGATTATTCCATGCCTTTAAGAAAGCTGGAGTTAGGAAAATGTCCAAAACTATCGCCAATCTAACGCTGCCATTAGTTTCTTTAGAGATCGAAAACGTTTTAGATACCTATCACTACCATCCCTACCGCCAAGCGTTTGCGATACCAGAATTACGCGAGCAACTCATCGCTTATGTGCTCAATTGTGTGCCAGCTTGCTACGCCATGATTGAGGAGCACAGCAATTTAGAAGCAGACCCAACTTTAGTGCCTCGGCCCTTGCGCGATCGCCTGCGGTTAATGGTGAGAGAGGGAATTGAGCGCTTGGTTGAAGAAAACGCAGATTGGGTGAGCCACCACATTCCTCCAGAAATCAGCTCAGGCTCTGCTCCCTCTAGTTGGTTTGGCTAATCCATTCCACCGATTTTCTGAGTTTCTAAATGGGGTGCAGAGGCAGGTTCCCTAGTGAAGGTTCAGTCCCCACCCCTTTGTTCCCAACCTATTGACGAACGGTATACAACTAAATAGCCAGCAGGTGATTTCTGCTGATAGATGCTCATGAACTGAAATATGCTTGTTAGAAATAAAATTGAATTCAAATGATGAATTTGTAGAAAAATTTGATATACTTGTAATCCTGAAAGGTTGGCGGCATGGCCAAGTGGTAAGGCAGAGGACTGCAAATCCTTTACCCCCAGTTCGAATCTGGGTGCCGCCTTTTCAATTCGTTTTCTACCTTCTCGCAGAAAGCCTTTTGTAGCACGGGCTTCGAGTGTTCTTTGAGAAAGGTTATTGTGCAAAATACAGATCAATCCTTATCCCGGGAGCACTAAAACAGGACTATCAAGCTGAGATAGATTATCCTGCTGTTTTTTCTGGTTTTGAGGTGATTGAGGATTTAATGAGTGAGAATCAGATCCGCCAATTCCGATGACGTGGCACTAATTTTCTCATTCATTCAGAAGAAGGCAGAATTTGATCGAAATATCGGTGCTTTTTCCGGTAACTTGCAGACATCCGAAGAAAAAATATACAAAACACTTTTTGGCGTAGTTCCCTTTTCTTACGTCTTGTTCGCAGAGCTTTCAGGATGTGAAGTCGGCTTTGCCTTGTATGGATTCAGATACTCATCGTTTGCAGGTCAACCCAGTATTTGGCTCGACGATCTGTATGTAGATGAGGCGATGAGAAGCCAAGGTGTAGGTGTGGCGTTAATGACTCGTCTAGCTCAAATTTCTCAGGAAAATGACTGTACTCATCTTGCCTGGAATGCTGATGCTCGCAATATTCGCGGACTTAGTTTCTATCACCGACTGGGTGCAGATATTACAGAGCAACACGGTCATCGATGTTTCCTCAGGTGGGTTCCGTAACCTGACCTCTAGCAAGCTATAGAAAACCTGGAGAAACTCTAGGTCTTCTCCAGGCGAATTGTTGTTGTCTCCAGTAGAGCGATCGCCTACAACACCTTACATTGGCCGTGCTGACGCAAAAGATGATCGCAAAGCACCAAGGCAACCATCGCTTCTACCATTGGCACTGCCCTTGGTAAAACGCAAGGGTCATGACGACCTTTACCAGCCAGCGTCGTTTCTTCGCCTTCCGTGGTAACAGTACGTTGCTCCTTACGAATCGTGGCGGTGGGCTTGAAGGCAACCCGAATCACAATGTCTTCCCCATTGGAGATGCCACCTTGAACACCGCCAGAACGGTTAGTGGCTGTACGAACTTCACCAGCTTCATCAATGTAAAATTCGTCATTATGCTCGCTGCCCGTCATTAAGGTGCCAGCAAATCCAGAGCCAATTTCAAAGCCTTTGGTAGCAGGTAGGGACATTACTCCCTTAGCTAAGTCGGCTTCCAACTTATCAAACACGGGAGAACCAAGCCCTTTAGGAACACTGCGAGCCACACATTCAACCACCCCACCTAGAGAATCGCCTTGGTCACGAGCTGACTCCACAAGGGCGATCATTTGCTCGGCACATTCTAGGTTAGGGCAGCGCACAATGTTACTTTCAACTTGCTCTAGAGTGACGGTTTTGGAATCAATCACCGCTTCTAAATCTTTAATCCGCTTGACATAACCTAAGACTTCAATGCCAGCAACCTGCTGCAAAATCTTCTTAGCGATCGCCCCTGCTGCCACCCGACCAATGGTTTCTCGGGCCGATGAGCGACCACCTCCCTGCCAGTTGCGAATGCCATACTTGGCATCATAAGTAGCATCGGCATGAGAAGGACGGTACTTCTCCACCATCTCGTCATAGTCTTGCGATCGGGTATCCTTATTCCGTACCAAGATTGCGATCGGAGTACCTAAGGTCTTGCCTTCAAAGACGCCAGAGAGAATTTCGCAGGTATCGGCTTCTTTGCGGGGAGTGGTAATCTTGCTCTGTCCAGGCCGACGGCGATCGAGTTCAAACTGGATTTCTTCAGCGGAGAGCTCTAGTTTCGGAGGGCAACCATCAATCACGACACCTACCCCACCGCCGTGAGATTCGCCAAAGGTTGTGATGCGGAATAAATGGCCGAAGGTGTTGCCCATATTTCTTTACATAACTCAGAAACTCTGATTTTAGCAGGGTTGAGGGTCAGCCATGCAAAAAGCGCCCCCGTGAGGAGAGCGCTTTTTGTTTAGCTAGAGACTAGCTGAAGATTAACCGTGGATTGCAGGTGCACTTAGCGCTACAGGAGCAGCTTCGCCCGCAGCCAGGTCAAGGGGGAAGTTGTGAGCGTTGCGCTCGTGCATCACTTCCATCCCCAGGTTCGCGCGGTTCAGTACGTCGGCCCAGGTGCCAATCACTTGACCCTGTGAGTCGATGATCGACTGGTTGAAGTTGAACCCGTTCAGGTTGAACGCCATCGTGCTGATGCCCAAGGACGTGAACCAGATGCCAATCACAGGCCATGCACCCAAGAAGAAGTGCAACGC